>JAGVBT010000115.1 GCA_020059605.1 Deltaproteobacteria bacterium | reverse complement strand
TTGGGTTAAGTCCAGCGATTCCTTTAAGACATCCGATTAACCGCCATTCGAAGCCTTGAAGAGCGATTTACCCATGGCCGGTTCTGCAACTGTAAGGTTTTGTCTGCTTCTCGGTTGACATCTCGGTTGACAATACTTGATCTTTCTTTTTAAGATGGGACCATGTCTTTTTTTATTGTCATCCTGGTTCTTCTTATTTCCACTTCATCCTTTTGCCTGGCGCTGGAGGAAACCACTGATCAAATCTGGGAGGTGGGCGACCGCCGGTGGACCATCGAAGAGGAACACAAGTTTGAGAAATGGGTGGAGGAAACGATCACGGAGGATTTTTTTATCCCTTACAAAATTCCAACGGATTGCGCTGATGCCGTCTATGCAATCCGGTGGATTTACTCCCGGATCTTCCATCTTCCTGCTGCCGCCACCACAAAAGACGGGAAGTTGGTCGGCCACTGGTCGACGGATTGGAAACATCTTCCAACCCACCCGGAGTGGCACCAGGACAGGCGTTTCCGGGCTGCCCTCTTCTACCTTTTTCCGAGGACATGGACAGGAACCCTCCCCCTCGACACGTACCCCATCCGTATTTCCACTGATTCCGTTAGACCGGGGACGCTCTTTTTAGAGACGGAATCCCATACCGGGATGATCAGCCGCGTCTTTCTCGACGGAAGCCACGCCCATCCCCTTCAGGCATGGGAATCTGCGCTTCCGGTGAAGGTGCAAAAGCTCGGCTTGAGATATTTTTTTTCAACGGGACCGGAATTAAAGACCGGCTCAGGCCTAGTGAAATTTCGCTGGCCTGTTTTGGAAAACGGGGAGTGGAACTATCTCCCGGTCAAAGAACACCCTTTTTATTCGGAAGAACAATATACCTCCGCTTTCCGCGGGGGATATTCGGACTTTGTCGAGGCCGTGGCCAGGCGGATCGACCCAACGCATTATAGCCCGGAGGAGAAGTGGGTTAAGGTGTTGGGAACGCTTAGCCAATTGCTTAAGGAAAGGGTTCCCATTGTTCTGGAAGGGTACCGGCACTGCCAAAATGGGGGCTGTCGGGAAGCTTCGGAAGGGTGGGAACTTCATAATACTACGGGCCGTGACGGGTTGATCATCTCCCTGGTGGACCATCTTTCCCAGCTCATCGGACCAAACCGTGTCGACCAAGAGAAAGCAAAAAAGATGATGGAGGCCATTTTGATCGATATCTCGGAGAATCGTTCGGTCTCGCTCTATCATGTCTACTGGAACCACCTCTGGTTATCCCCCCATCCGGGGGACTCGACCGAAGCCCGTTGGGGGTTAAAGAAGTGTGAAATGATCCACGCAAAGACCCGTGCCACCAACAAATCCATCAACTTTATCGAGAAAACCTACCGGAAGAAGGATCCCCGGTATGCGGATTTCTCGATTCGACAGCAACAACATATACTGGCAAGACTGAGCGAGGAGTGGAACAGGTCCGAATGTAGAGAACCCCTTCCATCTTTAGAGAAAAAAGACTCGATTCTCCCTCGTCCGAAGGAGTCGATCGAGCCCCGTTTGGAACCGAAGAGATGTGAGAAGATCCGCACGGAGATTCGCGCCACCCACGATTCAATTGCCTTTATTGAGAAGACCTACGGGGAGAAGGACCCTGAATATGCTTACTTCTCGGTCCGGCAGCAACAGCACCTCCTGGCGAGACTCGGTGAGGAGTGGAATCATGCTGAATGCAAAGGCCCGATTCCTTCCTCAAAAAAATGAGGAAGCATCTCCCTGCTCCTTATTTCTCGAAGCGTTTCCGCTCCTCGGCTCTCAATTCACGTCTCAGGAGTTTACCTACCTTCGATTTTGGAAGCATGTCCCGGAATTCGATATATTGGGGAACTTTATAGGAGGCCAACTTCTGGCGGCAATATTTGAGTAAATCGTACCCGGTGATGCCCTTTACATCCTCCTTAAGAACCACAAAGGCTTTGATCCTCTCTCCCACGTCCTGATCCGGAATGCCGACCACACAGGCTCCGATCACTGCCGGATGTTCCTGCAGAACCGATTCGATCTCCGAGGCGGAAACCCGATAGCCTTTATGTTTGATCGTATCAACCGTCCGATCCACAAAATAGAGGTAACCCTTTTCATCCATCGAAACGATGTCGCCCGTCCGGTACCACTTCCGGCCATCCAGTTCAACAAATGAGACCGCTGTCTCCTCCGGCTTATTCCAGTAAGCTGTTACCATCCTCTCAGAGAAAACGATCAATTCCCCCGGATCTCCTAAAGGAACCGACTCCAGGGTATCAGGGTTGACGATTTTAATTTTTTTGCTCGGAACGAGGCAACCCATACTCCTGGGAGGATTGTCCGCTCCTACCGGGCACATGGTCACTCCTCCACAGGTCTCGGTTGCCCCATAACCCTGGTAAATCAGTTTCTTATATTTCTCGAACCAACGAGTTCCGATTTCAATCGGCAGGACATCGCCTGCACAGAAGCAATATTGAAGAGATTGTAAATCATAAAAATCGATCCGGTCATGTTCCAGAATCATCCGGTAAAGAGCGGGGACACCGACGAAGGTTTTTGCCTTAAACCTTTGGATCGTCTCCAATATCCCATCCAGATTGACTTTGGGTTGCAGAATCAGTGTGCCTCCGAAACAGAGTGTGGCAAGCTCACATGCCTGACCGAGGATATGAAACAGAGGGGCGCCGGCCAGAATGGTATTCTCCTCCATCGGGAAGAGGGGCATGCTCACGTTTAATTGTTCCTCCGCAGATTCCATGAAGAGGTCATGGGCAATGGGAACACCTTTGGGAAATTTGGTCGTTCCACCCGTATAGAGGATCTCCACAACCTGGCCTCCCCTTGCTCCGGCCCTCTGAGGAAGGGAACCGGATCGCCGCATCAACTTTTCAAAGAGATAGGTCTTGCTATCTCTTGAAACCTTCCCCGTCGGAACCTTATCAAAAGCCTTTCCGAATACCTTTTTCCACCATGGAAGGAGATCGACCACATTGGTCACAATGATTCTTTTGATGTTGGCTCCGGCCATGGCCCTCTGAACATATCCGTAATTGGTGTCGGCGCAGATAATGGTCTCCGCACCGCTGTCATTGGCAATGTATTGAAGGTCGTAAGACGTATAAATAGGAGTGATGGGAACAGCGATTCCTCCGATCTTCTGAATTCCGAACCACGCGATCACCCACTGAGGGGAGTTCGGGATATAGATGATCATCTTCTCTCCCCCTCTCACTCCCATCTCATACAGGGCGGCTGCAAATCTCCTCACATATTCGCCTATCCGGGAGTAAGAAAATTCTGTCCCAAGAAAAATGATCGCCGTTTTATCGGGATGCTTTTCAGCCTGTTTTTCGAAGGCTTCTACGATAGTCTGTAGCAATTCAATACTCATAACTTTTCATTCTACCTCTTCATTCATTAATACCGATTTCCCTCCCACTCTGACGGGGGAGGGTGAGGGTGGGGGTGATTAGGTTTTACTTCCCCCCTCCCCTTCATCCCCTCCCGCCAAGGGAGGGGAGAGAATTAGAGGTGTTACAACTTTTACACGCCAAAATAGGCCGATCGGACTTCGGGATTATCCATTAATTCTTTTCCCGAACCGGTGAGTGTGAGCATTCCGTTTTCAATGATATATCCATAATCGATCATCGGAAGAATGGGCCGGGCAAATTGTTCGCTGATGACCGTCGTTATTCCCATCTCCTTCTGGATGTTTTTAATGGCCTGGATTAGTTTCGTCTGAATCGCAGGGCTCAACCCCAGCAATGGCTCATCCAGCAACAGGAGGACGGGCTTGATGATCAAGGCCATGCCAATGGCCAGCATCTGCTGTTCTCCGCCGCTTAAAAAACCGGCGCGCCGGCTTTTCAGGGCAATCAGTGCTGGAAAGAGGTCAAAGACAAAATCGACCCGTTCCTTCAACTCAGACCTTTTGATCAAATATCCTGCAATTTTCAGGTTCTCCAGAACATCGCTTTCCTGAAAGATGGGATGTCGCTCCCTGCAGAGGGCGATTCCCTTCTTGGCTCGATCATAGGGCTCCATATGTGTAATCGTCTCCCCGTTAAAGATGACATCACCCATGACGGTGATCCTCTCCCCGCCCCTTCTCGCCTCCTTGATCTTCATATCGATGATGAGCCCTGAAATGGTGTTCATCAGTGTGGTCTTGCCAGCGCTGTTCGACCCGATCACCCCCACCATCTGGCCCTTGTCCACCCTGAGGCTCAGGTCATTGATCGCCAGGGCATTCTCATAAAAAACTAATAGGTTTTTTACCTCTAACATTTCAACCCTTAAATCCTGTACTCTTTTTGTCTACTTTTTAGCTTTGCAAAAAAAAGATCTCAGCCCCATTTTATTAACGGTCTCGTAATAATATCGACATTATTTTGTAAAATCCCTCCTAACCTCCCTTTTCCAAAGGGAGGGATTACCCCTCTTTGGCAAAAAGGGGTGAGGGGAGATTTTTAGATGGTTATGTCAATTCAATTATGAGACTTTTAATAAGCAACCGTTAAAGGGTTGCCCTACAAAATCGGTTAATCTCGTTGCCGGGTTACTCCGCCTCTGAACCTAAATAGGCCTTTTTCACTTCTTCGCTCTCCATCACCTCTTTGGGAGGGCCTTCGGCAATCTTCTTGCCATAATTGAGGACCATGACCCGGTTTGAAATCCTGAAAAGCTCTCTTAACCGGTGCTCGATCATGATGATCGTCAAATTTTCGGACATCAGTTTTTCGATGATCGGAAGCATGCTCGCCACCTCTGCCATGCTGAGGCCTGAGAAAAGTTCATCAAGGATGATCAATTCCGGTCTCAGGGCCATGCACAGAGCCAGTTCCATTCTCTTCAGATAGCCATGCGGAAGCACACTGGCCATCTTAAATGGCACGAAGGAATCCCGCTCAAACCCGACCTCCTCCAGAAGATCAATGGCAATCGCATCCCGGTCGCCATATTTCCCGCCTGTCAGTCTCTTCACTCTGGGCGAAAAAAGCGGGATGATGAGGTTCTTGAAGGCGGGAAGCTGATAAAAAGGCTTCACCATCTGAAAGGCCCTTGCAATTCCAAGATCAGCGATCCGGTGGGGCATCATCCCTGTGATATCTCTTCCCTGATAAAAAACTTTACCCGCATCGGGTTTGACAAAACCTGTGATCAGGTTGACCAGGGTTGTCTTTCCGGACCCATTGGGACCAATGACTCCAAGGATTTCGCCTTTTTTCAGGTCAAAACTGACCGTATCAACAGCCCTCACCCCTCCGAACTGTTTGGTCAGGCTGGTAACCTTGAGAAAGGGAGCCTCTTCTTTCATTTCTCGACCTTCACCCATCGTTCAAACTGGTGATACTTTCTCTGAAAATAGTGAAAAATGCCTTCCGGCAGGGCAACCGTGAAAATGACCAAGAAGAGACCGTAAATGACTATCCTCAATCCCCCCACGCCACGGAGCGCCTCTGATAACGGAACCAGGATAAAAGCGCCCAGCATCGGCCCCGCAAATGTTCCCATCCCGCCCACCACGGCTGAGGCAATCGGCAGAATGGAATAATCCATTTCAAAAACAGGCATTCCCACAAACATATAGACATGCGTCATCAAAGCGCCGGCAAAGGCTCCGACCGCACTGGCCATAAATAAAGCCTGCGCTTTAAACCAGTAGATGTTGATTCCACTCCTCATCACGGAGCGGTCGTTGTCACGGATGCCTCTGAGCACAAGACCATAATCGGTGTTGATCAACCTTCGAAAGAAAAAGAGAACAGCCAGAACCGCAATGAGGCTCAGATATAACTCAAATCGGGTGCTTGGAAGGCCGGCGAGACCGCTTAATCCCTCTGTTCCTCCGAAAATCTTTGTGGCCTCGATGATCCTCACTAACATCAAAGGGAGGGCCAGTGTGACCATGGCAAAATAGATCCCGCGCAATCTCAGAACAGGAAGGAGCAAAAGGGTGCAGACAACTCCTCCTCCCACAGTGGCGATGGGGATCGTGAATAGAGGCGATAAATTAAAATAATGATTTAATATGCCGGTAATATAAGCCCCCACTCCGAAAAAGAGAGCTTGTCCCAGCGAGACCATTCCGGCCGCAGTTAAAAGATCCCAACTGAGGGCGAGCAGAGCGAAGACGGCGGTTGAGATCAATACCTTCTGCCAGTAGACTCCAACCAGAAGAGTTACCAGAAATAAAACCAGAATGGGAATGACCCGTGGCACAAGGAGATAGAGCATCTCCCGGTAGGAGAATAAGGCGTAGATATCCTCTGTTCTCGCCTTAATGCCACGATCAATTCTCTCTTTTCGGTGTTCCATTTCTACCCTATCCTGTTAACGGATCATAATAATGATGAGAGTTTTAATAAAATCCCTCCTCACCTCCCTTTGCCTGTCTTTGGCAGGATAAAAAGGCCAAAGAGAGGGAAAATACCCCTCTTTGGCAAAGAGGGGGGAGGGGAGATTTTGTGGCGCATGTCAATTCAATTTTGAAACCCTTAATAATTCCGCAATCTCTCCGAGCCAGATAGCTCTCTGAGCCGGAGGCCGAAATCCGCAATTCTTAAATCCTCTCCTCCAGTTCTTTCTGTTTACCAAAGAGCCCCGAAGGTTTGAAGATAAGGATCACAAGAATGGCAACGAGGCTCACAATCATCATCCAGTGAGAACCAATATAGGTAGCCGTAAAAGTCTGGGCAAATCCGATCAGAACAGCGGCGACGAGAACGCCTACTGTGCTCCCCAGCCCTCCAACAATACAGACAGCGAGAGCATTGAGCAGGGCGCTGTAACCCCCTTCTATCGCAACCTGTCCCAGGGGAAGAATCGTAATGGCAGCCACGCCAGCCAATCCGGAACCGAAGGCTAAGCTTAAGGTGGCCATTTTATCCGAATTGATCCCGAGGATCAGGGCGGTCCGTTCCTCCTGGGCCATTCCCCTGAAGGCAAGACCTGTCTTGGTGTAATGGGTGAAAAGCCAGAGAAAGATCACCAATGCGATTCCAATGCCAACGATCAGGAGACGTTGGACGTCGATATAAGTTCCTCCCAGAGAAACACTGCCATCAATAAAGACGGGCAGGGTATATTCAGATCCGACAAACCCCAAAAATCGAAAGAATTCGAGAATGGCCAGACCGATTCCAAAGGAGGCAATCACCTCTGAAATGGGCATTCCCCTGACGCGAAGAAGAATAAACCTGTAGATAAGTCCGCCGATGAACGAGGTAAAAATAACGGCCAGAACGATGGAGAGGAAATAGTTTATCTTTAACCACGTCAACAGGATCCAGGCGGTGTATGCGGCAAGGATATAGAGAGCGCCATAAGCAAAATTGGCAACGCCACTGATCCCGAAGGTGAGATTAAAGCCAAGTGCAATGAGCGCCAGTGTCACACTGTTGACAAATCCATAAATCAGAGTTCCCTGGAACATAAGGTCCGCTTTGTCCGATCTTGTTGAGACAGATAAAATTCGGGAGGCCCTAATGGGCCTCCCGTAAAATAGACAATGACAGAATTACTCGGTCTACTATGAGAAAAATATTGAATCTATTTCTTTGATTTCAATACCCATTCCGGAGCCCAGATCTTCTTTTCGGCTATAGCGGTTGGATAGACGATCCTTCGCTCTCCGGCTTCACTCCACTGGAACATGGCGGCAACAGCTTCCTTTGCAGGGTCGGTGCCATAGACCACCTGATGGCCTTTGTCGAACTTTACTCTACCCATGACGCCTGCCCGGTCTGTTTGTTCAAGTGCTTTGACCAAGGTGTCTGCCTCGACCGTTCCAGCCCTCTCAATCGCTTCTTTCAGGACATAGACGGATTCATAGGAAGGAGCAGGTCCATGTCCGGACTGAAGGGGGTCTTTATACTTCTTCTTATAGGCATCATAAAAGGCTTGGGCGGGTGGATATTTCGCTGAAGGAATATTTCCCAATTCAAAAATGGCGTTCATCAATCCTCCGATCTGGCCATCAAAACTCTTCCATGCCACCTCGCCAGCCATTGGAGAGATAAATCCGGCCATCAGTCCTGGCACCTTGATGCTCTTATACTGTTTGACCAGGATGCCACTCTGTGGCATATCGAAACAAGTAAACAGAAGTTGCGCGTCTTTTGCTTTTGCTTTCATCAATGCGGATGAAAAATCGGATGCACCTGTGGGAAACTCGTCATGACCCGTGACCTCCCAACCTGACTTCTCATACCATCCCTTTAAACCAGCCGTGGTTCCTCTTGCCCATAAGACATCCTGGTTCATCAGATAGGCTTTCTTAAACCCGAACTCCTTATTTAACTGATCCATTACCCCTGTCAAAAGATTGACAAAGTATCTCGAGGTCAAACACGTCCTGAAAACATACTTATATTTCTCAGGATTTTCTATGATCTTTGCCTCGGAAGCCGGTGACATGGCAATCGTTCCAAGCATGGGCACTTTATATTTGGCAAGGAGATCCATGGTTGCCATCAACGCTTCCGACCTGAAGGGGCCGACGACAATGGCATGAACCTTTTTATCCAGGATGATTTTCTCAATCCCAAGAAGCGCTTCTGGCACTGGAACTCCCGGTGCACCATCCCGGATCTCACTCGCCTCAATCTTGATCGGATGCTTGGCCCCTTTAATGGTGACCCCTCCTTTAGCATTGATCTCCTCGGCAGCCATCAACACGCACTTCAGGCTCTCTCCTCCCTCGATGGATCCCAGAAAGGTGGGAACTCCGATGATAATCGGGTCGCCAGGTTTAAGCTGAGCATGAGAACCAATAGGAAAACAGATAAGAAACGCCAATAACACGAAACTTGACAAAATGACTCTTTTCATAACCCCATCCTCCTTTAAAAATGGTTTAGAAAAAGCGACCTCACTATTACAAACTTTAGAACTTTTGTCAATGCCAGGCAAGAATCTGCTAAATTATTAGAGTCGAATCTTGATGGTTAAGAAATGAGTTTGGATAACTCCTGGCTTGCTGTTTTTGCTAAAATTGCATTACTATAAAATAATTCTGAGGCGTTGCGAATGACACCAGGTACAATTTAGATCGTTTTTTTGAGTTGTTGCATGATCTGTTTTTTCAATTCACGCTTCAGAATCTTGCCCGTGCTTCCCTTGGGTAATTCGTCAAGGAGGATGAAGTCCTTAGGCACTTTAAATGAGGCAAGGTGAACCTTGAGAAAAGACTTGAGTTCCACCGGATCCAACTGCTGGCCTTTTTGTTTGAGGACGATACAGGCTGTCACCCTTTCACCATATTCTTTATCGGAAAGACCGATAACAGAGCATTCCCCCACTTCGGGTCTCTTATAAAGAACTTCTTCAATTTCTCTCGGATAGACATTCTCGCCACCGGTGATGATCATGTCTTTGATACGGTCAATAATGTAGAGATAGCCATCCTCATCAAATACCCCAATATCTCCACTCCGCAACCAGTCACCCCAGAAAACCGCTTTGGTTTCATCCGGATTGTTCAGATACCCCTTCATCACATTGGGACCACAGATGCAAATCTCTCCCTCCTCCTTCGGTCCCAGAACATTTCCCTGGGGATCCCTGATTTGAACCTCCACGATATTAACCGGTGTCCCTACGGAGCCGACCACATGACGAATATGATGATTATAGGTCACCATCGTGGCGGTCTCGGTCATTCCGTAAGATTCATAGATATTAACCTGAGTTCGTGACTTCCACTCCCTTACGATTTCACCAGGCATACTGGCCGCCGCTGAGAAACAGTAATTGACGGAGCCCAACCTTTCTTTTAGACCATCAATTTGAAGTAAGCGGTAGTAGATCGTGGGCACACCATAAAATTTTGTCACTCCATACCGTTTGATCGCCTCCATTACTCTCTCTAAGTCAAATGAGGGCTGGATCACAATGGAACCGCCGGCGTGGATCATGGCATTCATAATATGGATCTGGGCAAATATGTGGTTGGGTGGGAGAAAACATAAGGCCCGGTCTTCCTCATTGGACCGCTCGAAATGGCAGACGTTGTGTACGGATGATTTTATATTTTCGTGTGTCAACATCACTCCCTTGGGAGTGCCCGTCGTGCCTCCAGTATAAAGAATGGCTGCCGTGTTTTTTCGATATAGGTCAAGGGCCTTAAAGGAGGCAGATCCTATCTCGATCAACTTTGGATAAGAAATGTCTCCTCCGGCACTAATCACCTTATCCATATAAGGTCGGTCTCGTCGGTCACCAAGGCCATCCAATTTTTCATCAACGGTGAAAAGAACCCTGGGTCGAGCATCATCCAATAAGTGGGCCAGTTCGCTTTTAGTAAGCGTGCTCGGTAGGGTGACAGCGACCGCCCCTGCCTTGAGAACTCCAAAGTAGAATGCCAGCCACTCATAAGAATTGGGGGCACAAAGGACCACATGGTCTCCATTCTGAATTCCTAACTTGATTAAAGCTGTAGCCACTCGGTTGGCTTCTCGGTTGAGTTCGAGGTATAAAAATTTTCTGTTCTCGTGGATGATAGCCAAATGATCGGGAAAGTAATAGGCTGATCTCTCCAAATTTTCCGCCAAATTCACTTCTCTCTCCTTAAATCATACGTTTCGCTATGTGGCAATACAGCGCGCCTGTTTTTTCTTCTTAGGGATATAAAAGGATACGGACGTAACTTTTAATCTTTCAATAATGATGAGATCGGGGCAATCCCCAACTCCATGAGCAGCCGTTTAACAAATTCCGTCCCATCCGGTTTAAAAGCAGGTAGAACCCATGGCATATCCTGTAATGTTTGAAGCATGGAGGGCAGCAGGTCAAAGGGGATAGAAACAAGCTGCTGACCTTCCGGAAATAGCTTTCTTCGCCTCATGCCATGGCCAAGGCCCGTAATGGTGTAATTCAGTTCCCCTGTCAGATAGGGATAAACAAAAACCCATGCGCATCCGATTGCGGCGGAGTATCTACTCGACCACATTTTTCCCGTCCGATAACTCATGGCTCTTAGTAAAATTTCTGTTTGACTGGTTTTGGCTAAGAGGATCAAGACATCGGGATCGAATGGGAGCTTATCTAACGGGCAAAAGGCAATATGATGAGCAACACCTTTATTCATCCTCGGTATATAATGGTAGAGCCTGCTGGCAGAACGCGCGTCTTCGAAAATTTTTAACCCGGCTCCAAATCTTCCACTTACAAAAGGCTCTGGAGCATCGGCTAGCCCCAACACATACGGGCCCGCTTCACAGGTATGGTTTTCTTGGCTGGCAAAAAAGGCATTCCCTTCCTGGGCTTTTTTGAGCATTTCACATAAAGCCATGCTTTCGCTTAGCCTCTCCATCTTGTCCGGTCGTTCGGCCAAGAATTTGATCCCCACAGGTTGCACATCGAATTCAAATTTATCCAAGATCGCTACATCTTTCTCCGTGAGAATCATTTTCACCTCCGAAGGCAAGCCCGTAGAATAAATACAATTATCTCGGGCTGCCTTTTTACTCTTCACCCCGCTAGCGGGTTCGCCATAGATGGTGGAAATGATCAAAAAAAGCTTCAATTCCTTAGAGGAAGCGTGGAGTCAGAGTTCCAACCGTTCTAACGGAGTTTGGTTTCGGGAAGAATTTCCGGGGGCCCATCAGAGCCCCCAGAATAATCGTTATTTACGCGTAAAAATGTGGCGCAGAGGGGTGAGACCCACCTCTACCACTTTGCCTTTCTGCACCTGATCAATACGTATCTGATCAACCCCTTCGATATCGCCTTCACCATAGGTGAGTGGTGTACTGCTTATTTTTCCGGTCTCAAGATTCTTGATCTTGAAGAAGCCTTTCTCCAGAACGTCACGCCGGGTGAGCTTCTCAAAAGGCACCTCATTCATGGCCAACCGCAATGCCTCAACCTGGATCATACCTTCAAGGATCCCTGCCTGATACATGATGTGGGTAACCCGCTTGCCGGGTCGATACTTATCCTGCAGATCGCGACAGAACTTTATCCCAGGAATGGCGAGGTCGTCCATGGGGCGGAAGCTACCGGCGCAGACATAACCGTCACCCAGCTCACCCATGGCTTCCGCGAACACGGCAGCGTGACCCGGTGCGCCAGTGCCAAAGGTCATCTTGTAGGGTTGGTAGGGTCCCATACCCAGCCTGACCATCTCCTTTACCGTCGGCTGTGCGCCGGGATTAATCATAACACCAACGGCAAGGTCAACACCCTTTTCCTTGAGCCAGGTCAGCTGGGTGGTCGGCGGCGAGGTAGGCACGAGGGGCACATACTGGGTGCCTACAAACTCATAGCCGACCTTCTCGAGATACGCCTTCATTTCCGGGATCTCAATCGATCTGCCCATGGCGTTATCAGCGGTCAGGTAGGCAACCTTGGGCTTTCTCGTTTCCTTCCAGTTCGCTTTAAACCAGTCGGCGATGGCTGCCAACGAATCGGTATAAATAGGATAATAGGTAAAACAGCTTTGAGGCGGCGACAGGTAGTAGGGTCCGGTGGCCATGCTCGTGGCGCCCATACGGTCCTCCCACATTTTATCTTTGAGCGCCAGCGCTATGGGAGACCCCGATATTCTGGCGACCATCATTCCCTTGGCCTTAAGTTCCTCATAGATGCTCAGCGCTTTGGCCGGCTTCAGCTCATCATCACGCCAAAGTACCTCCAGCGTTATGTCGGCTGGAAATTTTTCTTTCCGCCATGGACCCAAATTTTTTGTTTCATTAACATATTTGACATAGTCTTCAATGGCAGCCAGCACGGCTGCTGAATCCTCAGCAAAGGGCCCGGTAAGCGACTGAGTGCCGCCGACATATAATTTCTTCTGAGCCTCAGCCCCATCAGGAAGTACTGATAATGTCATCAAAATCATAATCACCGAAACGACCAACCATCTAATTTTAGCCATTTTCTTCCTCCTCTTCTCGTTTATGGTTTAGTGGACACCATACATTAGGCATTCCCCTGAATCTGATCACCTCCCCTCCTTCTATTCTTCATGTGAAAAAGGCCATAGCCTGAAATAGGCTTTGATCATCTCCCAGCGGTGATGAAGTCCTCTGGGTTCAAAAATGAGGAAGATGATGATGATTAATCCGTGGGAGATAAGAGCCAACGAGGCCGCTGCCTGAGGAGCAACGGCTGCGGATAGAATGGGGCCCACCATCGTAATGAGCTCATCCAACAGCCTGAGGGCAACGGCGCCCATGATAGCCCCTGTCGTACTGCCCATGCCCCCTACGATTAACATCCCCAAATACCAGACCGAGTCCATAAAGGGAAACTGGTCTATGCTGGCGAAACTGTAGTAGTGAATGAGCAATGAACCTGCCACGCCGGCATAGACACAACCGATAAAGAATGCCTGCAGCTTGTAACTCCAGAGGCTAATTCCCATGACCTCCGCCGCTAAGTCGTTATCCCTGATGGCGATGAAGGCTCTGCCTGTCCTGGTCCTCACGATATTTTTAGCCAGGAGCGTAGCCAGGCAGGTGAATGCCATCACCAGATAGAAATAGTTGGCTTTGGAGCTCAGCACGATACTCCCTATCGCGGGTTTGGGCACGCTTAAACCATCGGGTCCCCCGGTAATGCTTCGGAGTTGGATAATGGTCCAAATAATGATGAATTGCGCGGCTATGGTCGCCATAATGAGGTAGAATCCCTTAATCTTTAAGGAAGGCAGGCCGAAGATCAAACCTGCAATTCCTGCGGTCAGAGCCCCGCAGGGGAGGGCTATCCAGAATGGAAATCCAAGCTTGGCGCACAAAATAGCCGAAGCATAACCACCGACTGCCATAAAACCTGCATGGCCTATGGAAATTTGGCCACAGTATCCGGTCAGAATATTGAGGCCGTGGACGCTGATCACTGCAATACCGATCATGGTCATGATCGTCAGCATTCGGTCACTGAAAAAAAGCGGACAGGTAAAAAGAAAGAGGAGGAAAGCAAATAGCGCTCCCCAGTGAAGCTTGGTGCGGAAGATGGCCAAGTCCTGCGCATAACTTTCTTGAACAGCTCCAAAGTGCGAACCCATTTATTAAATCCTCTCTATCCTGACCAGGCCAAAGAGCCCGTATGGCCTGAAGATGAGTACGATGATCATAACAATAAATGGAAACACCTTAGCCAGCCCACCGCCCGGGAGGAGTGGATCCAGGTACCCGGCGGCTACATTCTCCAGCATACCCAGTATGATACCTGCCACAATTGCCCCACCGATCGAATTCACTCCGCCCAACAACACCACTGCAAACGCTTTGAGGCCGATCTCGGCGAGTTCCATGTTTGCGCCAGATACGCCCCCCAAGAGGATGCCGCCGATTACACCAACGATAGAGGCAATGACCCATGAGACGGCATAGACGGTCGTCGCCTTAATACCCACGCTCTGAACCACCTGTAGATCCTCGGCAGTGGCCCTCATCGCCAATCCTATCTTTGTATAGCGAAGGAAGAGCATGAGTATCGCTACCGTAACTATAGAAACAATGAGTCCAATCAAGGATTCTGAGGGTACTGATATCGAGCCTATCTGCAGATTTATGGTTGGCAGTAACCCATGGTAAGCCTTATATTCGGCACCCCAGATCAGGGTTGCCAGTCCCCCTAATACCGTAGCCAAGGCTATGGTCACCATGATGACCGCGAGTACGGGTTGACCCACCAGAGGCCGTAAGATGAGGCGTTCTATCAACAAACCCATTATAATAGCTGTTAATATTGCCATTAGCAGGGTGCCCCATATTGGTAAGCCGAACGTCACCAGGAAGGTATAGCCGAGATAGCCACCGATCAAAACAAAGTGTCCCTGGGCAATGTTAAATGCCTCGGAGCATTTAAGAATGATAACAAAGCCTAAAGCGATAAGGGCATAGATCATACCAAGAGCAAAACCAGTTACAACTAATTGGAGAAAGAAAGTCATAAGGCAGCCCCTTCAACAGACTTGATGTTTAGAATTGTCTTTGCCGTTCTCGTCGGACCATCCTGGGATCTGACCCGAGCTTCGATGGTAACCTCTGTCTTCCCCGCATAAATTGCATCGATAAGCCCTT
Organism: Deltaproteobacteria bacterium; assembly: GCA_020059605.1. Lineage (GTDB taxonomy): Bacteria > Desulfobacterota > BSN033 > BSN033 > UBA1163 > RBG-16-49-23. The sequence goes on along the minus strand of JAGVBT010000115.1, from coordinate 32,308 downwards.
GGTAGCGCTCTTCCAATAAAGTCCTTCTCAGTTTCCTATTTCTTGTTAACTCACCTTCATCAGGGTCAAATTCCTTGTGCAGATTGACATATTTCTTTATCTTGGAGCCCGGGGGTAAGGTGCTGTTTATTCTGTCGATGGATTGCTTTACCAGTTCCTGAACCTCCTGTCTTTGTGAAAGCTCGGCGAAAGTAGAATAAGCCACCCTCCTCTGGCCAGCCCACCTGCCGACATTAAGATAGTTAATGATGATAATCGCTGACGCGTAGGATCTGTTCGGGCCCGATAAAACCCAGGCATCCTTAATGTAAGGACTGAACCTCAGTCGACTCTCAATAAATTGGGGGGCCAGTTTATTTCCACCGTCCAGTGGAATGAGATCCTTGACCCTATCCACAAACACAATGTGTCCATCCTCCCTGATAAAGCCGCAGTCTCCGCTATAAAACCACCCATCCTTAAGCACCTCAGCGGTCTTGCCCTGATCTTTGTAATAACCGACAAAGACACCGGGCTGCCGATAGATCAGTTCCCCCTTATCGGTAATTTTCACCTCTGTCCCTTTGTGAGCAGGACCGACGGTTTCAAAACGGATGTCATCATTCTTCGCGCCGGTTAGAGCACCTCCTTCTGTCGTTCCATACAGGCTTTTGAGGGGAAGATTGAGGGCATGATAAAACTGGAAGGCATCCGGGCTGAGCATCGCCCCGGTGGTATAGCAGATTCTGGCATTTGACAGACCCAAGCTGGCCTTCAGAGGCCGGAAAAAGGAGAGGTCCGCCAATGCATAGAGCATTCTCAAGATGAAGTTTGGCTTCTCTTTTCTATACCGCAGGTCAGCCATCTTATAGCCAATGGGCATCAGCACACGGAAGGCAAACCTTTTCAAGGCATCAGCACCATGAATCCGTGCCTGAACCATCGCTGCCTGTCCTTCCCATTGCCGGGCGCCATAGGCCACGATATTGGGCTGTATCTCTTTTGTGTCCCTCTGCTGGGTCTCCGGTCCCTCAGCGAAGTTAAGTATGCTCGCCGACAGAAGGTGGCAACCAATTCCAAACCATTGCTCAGTCATCCAGGCAGGTGGCAGGTAGGGGACGACATTATCATTCTCATACCATGGGTCAAGATTCAAGTGATAGTCTGCTCCGGCCCTCATTGTTCGGTAGGTATGGATGGCTCCCTTGGGTGCCACGCAAGTGGTTCCCGAGGTGTAAACAAGGGCGCAGACGTCATCCGCTTTGCCGGTATCCACATTCCCCTCAAACAGCCCGGGGTGCTCTTCCTCGTATTTCTTCCCTTGTTGCAGAACCTCCCGATATCCCATCAACATGGAATCATCATAGTGGGCCAATCCTTTATAGTTCCAGTAGATAACCTTTTTCAACAAGGGGAGCTCGTTTTTGATCTGGAGAAACTTATCAACCTGCTCCTGATCTTCAACAACAGCGAATCGCGCCTCAGAATTTTCAGCAATATATTTTACCTCCATCGGCGTTAAATCCGAATACAATCCCACTGAAACTCCATGGTTCGCCTGAGCGGCCAGCTCAGCGTAATACCACTGTGGGGCGTTGTCTCCTATGATCATCACTTTGTCTCCGGGTTCAAATCCGAGAGAGAGTAACCCAAGGGCCAAGTATTTCACGCTGAGATAGTAGTCCTTCCAGGTGCAAGGCTGCCAAATACCATAGTGCTTGTATCGGATGGCCCGATGGTTGTCGCCATATTTCTCATAGCTATATTTGAGAACCTTGGGCCAGGTATCACCCTTTCCTTTATAGAGTTGATCCATCGAAGTTATCATTCCCTCGTATGTAATGATGAGGTGATCAAGAAATTACGCTATGCTCTATGCGCTCTGCGCTATGCTGTTATTACGCCAGCCACCTCTTCCTTCGCCGGTAGTGCTTAACTTCACGATAGCTTTTTTTAGAACCAACAGCGGACAACCCCAGGTAGAATTCCCGAACATCCTCATTATCCTTTAACTTTTCAGCCGGGCCATCCAAAACAACCCTTCCATTCTCCATCACATAACCATAATCTGCGATGCCGAGAGCCGCTCTAACATTTTGTTCCACGAGGAGGATGGCCATTCTTTGTTCACTATTGATTCTTGCGATAATTTCATAAATCTCCTCCACCAGCAAAGGGGCAAGACCAAGGGAAGGCTCATCCAGAAGCATTAGCCTCGGACGCGCCATGAGTGCCCGTCCTATCACTAACATCTGCTGTTCACCGCCGGACAAATACCCGCTCATCTGGCGGCGGAGTTGTTTAATTTTTGGGAACCAGTTAAAGACCCTTTCGATGTCTCTCTTTACCTCGGCCCGGTCTTTGCGGCAGTAAGCGCCAACGAGTAAATTCTCCTCGACGCTGAGGTGTTCGAGAACCCTTCGCCCCTCCATCGCCTGGCTTATGCCCATGGCGGCAATATCCTCGGGACCATACCTGTCTATCCTCTCCCCATCAAAATCGATGCTGCCGTCGGTGACCTCTCCCTCCTCCGTTCTCAACATTCCTGATACAGCTTTTAATGTGGTTGTCTTACCCGCACCATTCGCTCCAAGCAGGGCAATGATCTTGCCATCACTCACATCGAGCGATACACCTCGTAGCACCTGAATAACATTCATATAAACAACTTCAATATTGTTTACCTGCAGCATTATTCCATACCTATTTTTCTTTCCCAAGATAAGCTTTTATCACCTCGGGATTGCTACTAATCTCTGCAGGAGTGCCCTCAGCAATCTTGCGCCCAAAATCGAGGACGATTATCCTGTCCGCAATATCCATGACCACTCCCATATCATGTTCGACGAGGATGATAGAACGAATTCCATCCCTTAGAACGGGTGTATCAGGATAGGAGGCCCCCTGACCTTCGAATACATCAATGATAAAGCGGGCAATATCTTCCTTTTCCTCCAGATTCATCCCTGCCATAGGCTCGTCAAGAAGCAAGACTTTCGGCCCCAGAGCCAATGCCCTTGCCAGCTCAACCCTCTTTCTCATTCCATAGGGCAGAAGGCCAACGATCCTTTTTCTGATGGGTGCTATTTCCAAGAAGTCGATAATCTCTTCAACAACCTGGCGGTGTTCAATCTCCTCCTTTTGCGCCCAGCCAAGGTAGAGCGCACCGGCGATGAAGTTATGCTCCATCAGAACGTGTCGGGCAGCCATGAGATTGTCTTGAGTGCTCAGGTGGGTATACAGTTCGATGTTCTGGAATGTTCTTGCAATACCGAGTCTGGCCAGCTTATCCGGTCGCATCCGGGTAATTTTTTGCCCCTCGTAATATATCTCGCCTTTTTGAGGCTTATAGAACCCATTGATGCAGTTGAGTAGAGCGGTCTTTCCGGCACCATTAGGTCCGATAATAGCCAGTATCTCCTTATCCCTGATGTCCAGGCTCACGTCAACAAGGGCACTGACACCACCAAAGCTAAGCGACACTTTATCAATCTGTAATTTAACTTGTCTATCTTTTTCCACCTATTTTAATATCTCCTGATCAGTCTAATACTCGTCTCTTGTCATGAAATACAAACGATTTGATTTTACAAATGTTATGAATATTTTTTGTGATTGATGAATTTTAAAAATCTCTTAATTGAAAATTAGGTACAATTATTAGACCAATCAAATAATTTTGTCAAGAAAAATAATTGAAAAATAATTTTTTTTATAATATCATTTTGAAAAGTTCGTTACGTGGTGATGTAACAAGTTGTTTTTGTTAAACATTATATTTTTAATGTTTTTTCTTTTAACGAAAATATCATGGTCTGGGGGATGAAATATGCCAAAGTTTAAACCTGTGAGGCAATTACGGGTATCAGAAGCGATTATTGAACAACTCAAGGAATCTATCTTAACCGGCAACTTTAAGCTTGGCGATAAACTGCCTTCCGAACGAGACCTGTCAGAACAATTTCAGGTGAGTCGCATGGCCATACGGGAAGCTCTACGGAAGTTGGAGCATGCCGGTTTTATAGTGACACGGCAAGGTGTAACAGGAGGTGCTTATGTCACCGAATTAACCTTCGATTATCTGGTAAACGCTTTTGTGGATCTATTTTTAACTGATAAGATTTCAATCCCTGAACTTCACCATGTAAGAATTATCATTGAACCTGAAGTAGCCCGGTTAGCCGCATTAAACATCACGCCAGAATATGCACAGCAGTTGAAGGAGGCTTTGGAGGCCGAAGAACTCCCTATTGCAACCTTATCGTTAGATGTGGAAAGGAAGCAAAGAGCCCATTTCATTTTGGCTCAAATGTGTGGAAACCGCTTTCTCGAAGCCCTGATGAGGTCCTTGCTAAAATTGACGAAAAGGGTCGTCGAGGCAGTCAATCCTGACGTGGATACTGTTCATCCGAAGGGAATGCATTGCTCTGTTGTGAAGGCAGTGGTGGCCGGTGATGCGGAGGCCGCGTATGAGGCAATGAAAAGACACACCCTTGACTTCGGCGAATATTTTATCAAAATGGAGAGGACCTACCGAGAAAAAAATACCTTCTCTTCCTTTTAGATTCCAATACAAAAGAAAGACCTTCGTCATTCCATAAGGGTCTCAGTATATCTCCCTGTTACAATGATATTGATCAGCGCTTTCAATATGGCGAGAGCAGGCAGATGGAGTGAGGGAAACTTCGCCTTAAAGATTTACTGTTTTTCAAATGCTTCTCTCCATCCCTTTCCAATACTTTTCTCTAAGTTCTCTTTTTAGAATCTTACCTTGTGGATTCTTTGGCAAAGACTCAATTAACTCAACCGTTTTGGGGGCTTTATAGCGTGCCAGATTGTGTCTACAAAATTCAATAATCTCATCCTCCGTAACGCGCTGCCCCTCCTTTAAGACGAGAATCGCATGAACCCGTTCTATCCATAACTTATCGGGAACACCAATAACAGCAGCCTCGGCGACTGCAGGATGTCGGTAGAGAACCTCCTCCACTTCCCGAGGATAGACATTCTCCCCTCCAGTAACAATCATGTCCATCTTCCTATCAACCAAGTAGATGTACCCCTTCCGGTCATAATATCCCGTGTCGCCTGTATGGAGCCACCCATCCATCATGACATTTCGAGTCTCATCCGGATTATGCCAGTATTCCACCATCACTGTTTTGCTTTGCACCACAACCTCTCCCACTTCATTGGGTTTCACATCATTGTTGTTCCCATCAACGATCCTGACATGCACCCCCACGCAGGGTTGACCGCATGAAGCCAATACCTTCTGTTCCTCCTGAGACTTGTCTAAGACTTGATGAGATTTATTTGAAAAAAAACTTATATCTGGCCCCGACTCCGACTGACCATATCCCTGCATGAAAATAGCTCCAAATCTCTCCATCCCCCGCTTTAATAACTCGGTAGGCATAGGAGAGGCGGCATACCAAATGCATTTCAGACTACTTAGATCATATTCCTCAATATTGGGCAGGGCCAGCATGGTGACCAAATGGGTAGGGACGATATGAATATCCGTTACCCTCTCCTCCTGAATGGCCTGCAAGGTAGCTGCAGGATCAAAAGATTTCTGTTGCATAATGACATTGCTTGCCCCCACATAGAAGAAGCTCCAGAAGTGGCTGTATCCTCCGATATGAAAAAGAGGTAAGATCATAATATGTTTATCACCCGTTTTCACACCTATTTGAAGAGTTTTCGTCCTGGTATTCTCAATATTACGCCCCTGGGTATAAAGGGCGCCACGGGGTGTGCCTGTCGTGCCACTCGTATAGAAGATGAGGAATGGGTCTTCTTCTCTCACCTGAACATCGGGTTCTTCTTCTGAATGAGCCATTAGCAGGTCATGGTGGGAAACCATACCGGGAGCAGATGTTTCAAGAGAGATGTAGTTTTTAACCTTGGGAAAGCGCGAGCGCAACTGACTCACCATTTCTATGAATTCGCAGCCAATAAAAAGCGTATTGATTTCTGAATAGTTGATCAGGTAATCCAGTTCACTGGTTTGTAGTCGAGGGCTGAATGGGGAGAGGATCAATCCGCCCTTCATTGCTGATCCATAGACATCACAATGATCAAGGCAATTCCATGAAAAAATGCCGATCCCGTCCCCCTTTTTAACACCCATGGAATGAAGGGCATGGATCAATCTATTCACCCTGGCATTAAATTGGGCAAATGTGATCCTATCTTTACCATAGACAAACGCTTCGTATTCCGGGTAAAGAAGGGCGTTTCGATAAATGATGTCAGCCCAGGTTCCTATGGCATACCGGCATAATTCTTTTAGTAAAAACTTTTCTTGCATGTTACTTCCATCAACTTCAAATAATTTCAGGGCCTTTACTCCTCTGCCAAAGGAAGGCGTTTCCCAAAAATTGTTTTAATCCTATTTTTCGGTAAAGATTAGGGGTTGAAAAGGAATACTTAACCCTTACCTCATGTTTGATCCGGCAATTCAAAAACGAGGTGCTCCACAGTTAGCCTGACCTCACTCCTTCTGTTCGTGCGGAGTCTGGCGTTGTCTATAAGCTTCGATATAGCGCCTCGCCCGTCTGTCGCGGCCCATGATCAGATCAGCGGCTAAGACAGCAGACTGTACTTGTGCGACATCCACAATAAGACAGGTGACACCTGCGGCAATAGCCATTGCGACGAATGCCTTATTGAGCAAGGAACGATCAGGCAAGCCAAAAGAGACATTGCTTGCTCCCAGTGTCAGGTTTACTCCCAATTCGGCCTTAATCTTTCGAATCGTATCAATGACGATTGACCCAGAAGTGGGATCGGCTCCCACGGCAAACGTTAGGCAATCAATGAGAATATCCCTTCGAGAGATGCCGGCCGATTCAGCGCGCTCCACTATTTTTCGGGTAATGGCTAATCGCCGTTCCGAATTTTTTGGGATTCCCTCGTCGTCTTGCACCAAACCGATCACGGCCGCTCCGTAATCCTTGACCAGAGGCAGAACCCTGGCTAAAGAGTGCTCTTCGCCTGTTACCGAATTGACGAGGGGTTTCCCCTTGTAGACTTTGAGCGCCGCCTCCATTGCCTTAGGATAAGCGCTGTCAATGCACAGAGGGAGGTCTACCGTTTCGATCACTAATTGCACGGCCTCAGGAAGCAGCTTCACTTCATCCACACCGAATGTTCCTACGCTGACATCAAGAATGTCTGCACCGGCTTCGGCTTGGCTTAGGGCCTCTCTCTGGACCATCTCCAGGTCGCCCCTCTTTAGAGCTTCTTGGAGTTTTTTTCTACCGGCAGGATTGATCCGCTCGCCGATAAGCGCTGTGGGATGGCCATCCCCAATGATGACTTCTCTCGTGATGCTTGATATACCGGTCTCCATCCGTCTTGGGCCTCCTTCAAGCCGCCAACTCAAAACCGATCAAACAGTTTGTCTGCGATTCGATAGAGCTCTTCTATTTTTTCAAGAAATTCTCCGGAAAATAGGCCGCTCGATGAGCAGAGGATAAAGCCACCCTGTGAGGCAAGGGATTTAAGTTGCCGCTCAAACTCCTTCAGGTCAAGCAATGACATTTCCCCCGCCCCTAAAATTTCTGCATCGATTCCGGCCATTAGAGTAAGATTGGATTTATATTTTTCCTTTAAGCCAATCAGATCATTTATCCGATGCTCACTGGCTGCTAAACCGTCAAATCCAAAAGAAAGCAGCTGGGGGATCAACCCTTTGATATTCCCGCAAGAATGAAACATAGCGTGAGAATGCTCTCTATGAATTTTGGAAACGGCCTGAATATAAAAAGAGGAAAAGAGGTCCTCGATCTCATGTGGATCAACAAATGTGGAGCTCTCTCCGGCCAAATCATCCGCTATCACAATAGCGTCAACCGACCGTTCCAGGCACTGCTCTATAAGAATGCCGACTTCTATCCCTTCTTTCTCATATTCCTTCGCCATTTCATGCCGTTCCCTCTTCCATCCTTTTAGGATTTCCTTCAATCCTATTTTTTCTCCAAGCCTTTGAAAAGGCCCATTCATTACGACCATTAAAAAGAAATGTTTTACCTTCGATGCCTCTTCAAGCTCTTTTAGACTGAAGCGCCTATATCCAAGGTCTTGTTTCATTGATATGCCATCTGAAAGGGGGAGACAGAGGACGTCCTGACGCAAACGTTCGACCAGGTCAATGTGGCCTTTCAAATCGTCTGCAAGGTTCGCTTTTCTCAGGAGATCCAATCCTATCCAGAGCTCCCCCTTTGGAAGATGGCCTGTTGGCTTATGTTCAAATGCTTTTCTAACAATATCAACCGAACTACTCATGGTTCTTTCTTTTAAAGAAAATCTCGCGGATGGCCCACGTTTCTACTACCCTAAGAGTCTTTTGACGGTTATTTGTACACGCCGTAATCTTTGGCGAAGTCAACCATGGTCTTGACATTTTCCGGCTTTGCCTCATCGAAAAACGCACCATTGCCCATGATGAAACCGCCGCCCTTGCCGGCAGTGTCGATGAGTTTCTTGCAGCAAGCTTTCACTTCATCTGGCGTCCCTAAGTTCAACATGGAGGAGGGCACATTGCCGATAAGGCAAGCATTCTTACCCAATGTTTCCTTGGCTTTCGCCATATCTGTCTGGTCAACCATCCATACCGTCTTACCTTTTGGTATGTCTTGGATAACGTTCAAACGCGAGCCCCAATGCCCCTCAAGCGCAAGAAAGGGTATGCACCCTCCCTCAATTAGGCCCAACATGACCTGTTTTAAGGTAGGCCAGTAGAATTTCTTAAACTGCTCGTCGGAGAGGAAGCTATCGGCACCCTTATGGAGGGGTATGAATATTAAAGGATTTCCAGTCTGTTGCGCCGCGCCCAACCCCATGCCAATCATGATTGGCATTATTGCTTCCAGAGCTTGGAGGAGTTTATCCGGCTGCCGGTACATATCCATTATGATCCCTTTGGTGCCTCTGAGGGTGTCGCCGATCGTGTCAAACGGCGCCTTGGTAAATCCGCCGAGGATATTCGGAAATCCTAATGTTGCCAACTCACCATTTGAACCACCCATAACCATCGCCCATTTCAGGGCTTCAGCTCCGGCCTCAAAAAGGGCCTTATAGGTGGCCTGAACAGGGGGAAGAGCATAGGGTATAAAATTAAAGGCAACCCCATACATTTCGAGTATGCCGGTAAGAGGGGGAAGCATTTGGAATCCCTGGAGCGCCCCGAATACGCGCGGCAGATAGAAATTCCTGAAGTAAAACGACGGGTCCGTCATTAAGAGATCGTATTCCTCCGCCTTCATGTATTCGCCCTCATTGCACTGGTAGCTGTGTTCAGGCGCGACCCCATGGCCCGGCCAGGAGTATAGCTTGTAGTCAAGGATTTCATAGAACTTCCCTGGCCCCGGCGCTGCAGCGCCTATATGCATATCCGGCTTAAACTCCAAGATGAATTTCTTAAAGGCCAAGGCGCATCTGTCGTAGTCATACATGGCCTCTTGAACGGTCATCCCGGCATTAATAAAAGGAAACATACTTGGAAGTAAGGTGACCGGCACCCTGTCTGGAGTCTTTTTTAGCTGAATGGCATCCTTAATTCTGGTGATGTTTGCTTTATAGTTAGCCTCCGCTTCCGGGCTTTGGAATTTAAGGTCATTCCCCTCATGGTCTTTCGGCCTAAGCAACTTTTGAAACTGTGCCTCCTGTTTTTCATCTGCCGTCATCTCTTCCCATCTCTTTTCCATTTTCTTACCCTCTTATCCAGCCTTTGGCCAATTTAACAGCATCCATGGCATCCTTCCCATAGGCATCTGCCCCGGCAAAACTCCTCACCTGCTCGTCCATCTGACCGCCTCCAATCATGATTTTTACTTGATTGCGAAGCCCCGCTTTCTCGATCGCCCCTACAGTATCCTTCATGGATTGAAAGGCTAAGGTCAGAAAGCCGCTCAGTCCTACCACCCCGCTGCCGGTCTCTTTAATTTTATCCACGAATTTCTGCACTGGCACATCAATGCCAAGATCGAAGACCTCAAATCCAGTGACATCAAGCATAAAGACAACAATGTCCTTGCCAATATCATGGATATCCCCGGCAACCGTGCCCACCACAACCTTACCCAACCGTTTCACCTCTGCTGCCTTGGTCAGCTTCGGCTTAACCATATCGGTTATTTGCTTCAATATCTCACCGGAGTACACCAGGTCGGGGATAAAATACTCCTCATCGGAAAAACGCTTGCCCACAATCTCCACCCCGCGTCTCGCATCATCGAGAATGCGGAGTGGGTCTTCACCTGCACTCAATCTATCTTGGACCATTCCCAACGCCTCTTTTTCCTTCAAGTCTGCTAATGTGTTAACCAGATCTTTCGCCATGTTCATCTACCTCCTTGACCTGTATTGGGATTTCTTATCCCCTAAATGACAACGTTCAAGACATCGTGGACACACAACTTTGAAATTATGTACCCAACGATGCCGTGACGCAAATCGAATAGCTCATCGCATTTGATACTTGAATTCTCCGATCTGGATCGTATCCAGAAAGAGCTTTAGCTTTTGTTCTTTGACATCGCTAATAGCCACAACGTATTCGTATTGAGTCTCCGGTGGAGCGGAGAACATTTCACCGAAGATGTTGAGCCGGCAGTCGCTTCGGATGAATCTCACAAGATGATAGCAACCTTCCTCCGGCTTATCCAAGGGATGTCTTGGGGAATGACTCTTGCTTGGGAAGATCGCTTTTTTTCCATGTCAGCCAATGCCAATGCCTTGAGAGGCGTTTTCCCTTGGATCTTGCTGTAGCTATAGGTGCTGTTATGCCGGTGCTCGAAGGCCAACGATTCTTGCCGAAGCTGTGACATGGAGGACATGGCGACTTTGTCGAGAAACCTCTGCTGGTAATGGTCATTGAATTTCTCGACAACTCCGTTTCGCCACGGCTCGGAAGGTGGAATGAACCAGAGATGGACTCCGTAATGCAGGCAGAGACGAATAAGCGGTCCCATGCCTCGCGGATGGGTTGGACTTCCGTAAAAGGCCAGTTCATTTTCCACCTGGAGGTCCTCCGGGATGCCCATACGCAGCCAAGCCGCATAAACAGCATCCAAAACGCTTTGGTCTGCTTTGGAGGGCATTGGCTCTATTGCGCATCGGTTGATCGCGGTATCGATGGCATTCAGGCTGTAGAACCGAATTGGGCCGGTAAGGTAACAAGGGCCGACCAGATCAACCTGATGGGTTTGGTTGGGCAAAAGCGCCGGGAGTTCGGGATATTTCTTGCCCTTCGGGATGTATCTTCCGGTCCGATGATGCGTCAATTCTCGGCGGAGCAAGGTACGACCAATCGTGCTGAGGGAAGGAATCGGTTGGACTTCCATATCGATCAGCTCCCATTGGATGACCTGATTGCCGCAGAAGTGGCCCTTGTTGTACAGGCTCAATCGAACCATCTCCACGATCTTTTCGATCTCTGCAGGGGTGCGGTATGGGCTGGAAAGAGGGCGCCGAGATTGACCTCCAACCCATTTGTGAGTTATCGGGGGCACACCGCGTCACCCATTTGTACAGCCATGACCGCGAACGACCAAGAGATGCACAAATGTTCTTTGGATCTACGCCATCGAAGAATCGTTGTACAGCTTTTAGCCTTTCTTGTTTGATCTTCTTTTTCATGAACACCTCCTTAAGTTAGAATTGGGTGTTCATGATATAACGGGCTGTGGCTATTCGATTGTCAAAGAGCTTTTGTCCACGATGTCCTGAGTATTAAATTTGTCCACGATGTCGTGAACGTTATCAATTAGCCTTTAACTCTGCCAAATTGACCCGCATTATTTTTCCCATAATTCACCTCCCTTTAAAGCATTGAATGCTCACCCGATATGTCCCTCATTTTTTTCCTGGCCCCAAAAGAATTATGGACAGCGCCCTAATCCTCTCTGTTCATCGTTTGATTGACTCACACAATGTCATCCTTTCATGAAATCATCTCTAATGCACCAGACCATGCATCCGGTTTAGCCACCTGAAAGGCAAGGCTATCAAATCCAAAATAAATTGTCAATATGTAAATGTTCAATATATTGACTTTTGTAACCATGTAATTTTATCATGGATTGTGCACGATGAAAGGCAATGAATATTTCGACTGATATGGAAGGGGTGGAACATGAGAAACAGTGGATATGTGAGTAATCTAAATATTTCCGAAAAAGTGCTGATAGGCATTGTGAGAGCCGCGGAAAATTTTAAAAGGATCCATTCTGCAATTTTTAGGCGCTATGGGCTTACGTTTCAAAAATATAATATACTCAGGGTCCTGGAGGCTTCAGAGAATTGCCAGAACAACATCAGTGCCGTCAGTAAAATCATGCTCGTTCCGGGAGCCAACGTGACAGGCATAGCAAAAAGGTTGGAAAGAGGCGGCTTTATAATCAGGAAGTCCGATTCGATGGATGAACGTATCACCCTGCTCAAAATTACCCCAAAGGGAAGAAAAACCCTTCAAAAAATAGAAAACGAAAAAGACAAAGACATAGCCATCATCCTCAAAGGTTTTTCGAATGATGACCTGCTTGACCTTTTGGCTAAAATCAAACTGATCATAAAGAATAACAGGCAACTTACCTAAACCCCCTTGCAATCTTTTAACTATCCCGCATTCTCTTTGATCTCTTCCCTGAACAATCGATAACACCGTTTTGTCTATTTCCCCTCCCTTTATTAGGAAATTTTTTCTGAAGGGGAGATATTCAAACAACGGAGCAGTAATTTTGTGATTCCAAAGCCCAGCATCGCTCCTGCGATGACATCGGTGGGGTAATGTAGCCCCAAATAGATTCGGCTCCAGCCGATGAATCCTGCGATGATATAAAAAACAATCCGGTATTGGGGAAACCAATGAGCCAGCAGCGTTGCCATCATAAGGGCAAAGGTGGCATGAGCGCTTGGGAAACCGGGATCCAGGATCTCTCCCGGTCCCCTGGAGAGTTTTGAGGCAATTTCCTGCAGGAAGTGGAAAGGCCTTTCCCTCCGGATGAGAAATTTGAGGCTGTAAATAACAACGGATTGGATGGCGTAAAGAAAAATGAGATAATGAAGAGTTTTTCTCTGCTTGGTTAAAATCCAGCTTAAAAGAATGAAGAGGATCACTCCAATATGGCTGCCCAGATAGGTCAGCCATGGAATCATGCCATCAAGAAAAGGCGAACTCCACCATTGATCCGCCCATTTCATGAATTGCAATTCCCAGTCCATCTCTAATCCATCCAGTTTTAGGTTAAGGTTAAGGTTAAGGTTAAGGTTGAGGCTAAGGCTAAGATTCAAATTGGAAGCTTAGGAATAATATCCGCAAGATGATTGGTCTGTACACAGGTGCTGGCAATTTGATCGAGATCTCTACAAGATGAATTAAAAGCAATGGAGAACCCTACCATCTGGAACATATCGATATCGCCTCTACTATCGCCGATGGCGATTGCCTCTTCAGGCTTGATATTATAGGCTTGAAGAACCCTCCTCACCCATTCCGCCTTCTTATCGTAATAAACCTGGATCCTTACCTTTCCGCTTAAGATTCCATTTTTGTGGAGGAGATCGTTGGAGACAGAATAATCGAACCCGTATCTCTGGTGAACCCAGTTGGTAAGGAGAGAAAGTCCGGAGGAAACCATCGAAAGTTTCAGGCCTCTCTGCTTTAAATGAGAAATCAACTCGTCCACCCCGGGGTGAAACGACACGGTCTTAACAATCTCCAATACTTCCTCCACCCTCATTCCCTTCCAGACCCGGGCATCGCGCTCACAAAATTCTTGGTAAGAGATCTTGCCTGCGAGAAACCGATTCTGATACTCTTCTGCAAACCCATACCATTTCCCCAACCTGACATGGATATATTCCCAGATGGACCGCTCTTGAGTGAGTGTCCCATCGAGATCAAAAATGACCAGTTTGTAGCGTCCCTTCTTTTCCATTGACATTGTTTATCTTTATAAAAGAAAATACCCTTGAAGGTCAATTTATTGGATAAACCACGTCTGTGAGTACGGTTAAGGTTACGGTGACGAAGCCCGAAACGGTCATAAAAGGTTACGTCGATCGTCTTTTAATTGTTTTACCTTACTGTTACCGATAAACGAAACGGGCCTCGTTACCCTAACCGAAAGACGAAGATCGAGTATAGAACCGAGTTTCGACAATGACAAACGTCAATTTCAAATTAACGAAATTGAAAACAGGAGGGTGAGATGAGCACGAAAGGATGGACCGAAGAAGAGATGAGTAACAAGAGTTTGATGGCGCCCTGCGGTCTCTATTGCGGTGTCTGCGGAGTCTATCTTGCCACCAGGGATAAGAATGAAAAATTCAGGGCTGTGATGGGGAACCTCTATGGGACCAAACCGGAAGAGACCGAATGTCTCGGCTGTATGCAGCCGGACCCACCCGAAAAACTCTATGGCTATTGTGGGACCTGCTCGATAAGAAATTGCGTAAGATCAAAAGGACACTACTCCTGCCACCAATGCGAGGAATGGCCATGCGGTTTGATTGAGAATTTTGGTTTCCCCACCGGGATCCGGGTGATGGAAAGAGCAATTCCCGTATGGCGGGCCAAAGTAGCGCAACACGGCGATGAGAAAGGCAGTATCGAATGGGCGCGGGCGGAATGTGAGCGCTATCACTGCTCTTCTTGCGGTGAACCGCTTTTCAGAGGCGCACAGCGCTGCAGGGCCTGCAAAAAACCAGTTGCTGACGAACTGGATGGTTCGTTATAAAAGCAGAGGATTTCAAACAAGTCTTAATCTCACTAACCGAGCATCAACTAATCAGTTACTATTTGTTTGACAATTATCAGATAATTTGCTACATATTAAATGACAACCGATTGAGGAGGCAGATATGCGTTTTATCTCTGTAAGGGAGTTAAGCACAAAACCCAAGGAAATTTGGAGTAAAATCAAGGATGAGGAAATAGTGATCACCTCGAATGGGAAACCCATCGCCATACTTTCTGGCGTGACAGAGGAGACCCTTGAGAAGAAGCTCCGGGCGATCCGGCGCAGCCTTGCTCTCATGGCCTTAGAAGAGATGCAAAAAAGGTCGCTGGAATTGGGATTGGACAAGCTGACCGATGCTGAAATTGAGTCAGAGATCCAGGCCGTAAGGAAGGATCGACGACGTTGATCATTGTCCTCGACACCAATGTCATCGTTTCAGGAATTCTAAGACCTTACAGCAAGGCGGCAGCCATTCTCCGCCTTGTTGCAACCGGAACGGTCCAGTTGGCCTATGATTTTCGAATCCTTTCGGAATATCAAGATGTCTTAAATCGTCCCAAATTTCCCTTTAAAAAGGAGGATACCATAACTTTCCTCGATCAGG
Source organism: Deltaproteobacteria bacterium (assembly GCA_020059605.1). Lineage (GTDB taxonomy): Bacteria > Desulfobacterota > BSN033 > BSN033 > UBA1163 > RBG-16-49-23. The sequence continues at coordinate 16,972 of JAGVBT010000115.1, read as the reverse complement.
TGGAGAAGGAAGGGATTGTTGTTTCAGTCATGCCTCTGAAGTTTCGACTTCCTGACCCTGATGATGAGCCTTTCTTGGAAGTTGCCTTGGCGACAAGGGCGGAGGCAATTGTTACGGGAAATAAACGCCACTTTCCCAGAAAAGAATATGAAGGAATCAGGATCTTATCCCCTTCAGAATTTCTGGAAGTCTTTGGGGATAAAATTTAAGAAATGACGGTACCGGGTTGTGAGTGGTTGTCGGCGCTGATTTACAGGGTCAGGAGCTGTCTTTGGAGGCCGATCTGAAGTTGAGGGTGGACAAGGTCGGCACCGACGGAATCGAAGGGCAGGAAGATCAATCTGCTTTCAACCGACCTGATCGAGATCTCTTTCAATTTTGGAAAGTAATCTTTTTTCCTGGTGAGAAGGTTGGCCAGATGGATTTTCAGGCTCGCCGCAGCATTCCCCTCAGAAAAGGTAACCGGATAAAACGGAGCGTTCGGCAATATGGCCTCTGTCTTTTCTGCCGGCTGAAAAAGAGTCATCTGTTTTGATAAACGGAGAAAAAGAGCGGGATGGACCCTAAAGGCAGGAATCCAGAAGTAAAATTCTTGCGCTTCCCATGCTGGGAGAATCATTTTGGGAAGGTTGGCTGCCCGCGCAAGATCGGCATATGACTTAAGTGTGACGCCTTTGACGGCCACCTGCATTCTCCAGAATGGAAGATAAACCGAGCCGTCCCGTTTTCCGGGGACGATCTCAAATTGACCGGCCACCCACCTACCCGATGATGGATTCCATGCGGTGTGACATATCGCACAAAAAAGGAGGGCGCTTTCTGGCCCTCCTTTCAGTCCATTTCCGCAGTTTGGGCACAGCGTTGACATGGGCTTGATTTGCCAATGGTCAGGGATTCCCGCCGGGGTCTCGTCAAAAACCAGATCTTTTTCCGGACCGATTGCTCTTCTGAGGATTCCGTCAAAAACTTCTCCCTTCCGCACGAAAACCGGGAAGAAAATCAGGCTTCCAAGTTCTCCGATGAATTCACGATGAAACGGAAAGTAACTCGAAAGACTCCTCTCAAGCCCCCCAAACTGATTCTGGATCTGAATAACCGCCTCCTGGAGGGACCTTTGAGGCTTGATGAACCTTCCCTGGATTTCCCCGGAGGCGAAGCGAAGCTTCAATGCTTGGGGCTTGATTCCTAATGTCACAGGGAGTATCCGGTGAGAAGAAGCAAGAAGGGTTGCATCGAGCATTCGGTGCCGAACTTCGAAAGGAATGACTGAATAAGCAATCCCCTTAAAACGCCAGTACGGGATAAAGATGAGATTCTCCGATGGGGCCTTGAGTGCGGGAAGACAGTAACAGAATTGGCTGGAGGTCCAGAGATAGAGTCTGACATGGCAATAAGAACAGGTGGAAAGCCGGTCAGTCTCTTCGAGTGAGATGGGGGCTCCGCACTGCGAACACTGAAGTTCGATCTCCCAGGATAATCTCTTCATAACGATCTGCCCGGTGCCACCGAAACGGATGACGTCAACTTAGTTTTTCACCGCAGCCGTTGCAATAGGTGGAGTGAGGGAGATTCTCAGCCCCGCAGCGAGAACACTTCTTCGGTGGGGGTTTGGTTTCAACCGGCTGTCCGCACCTGGGGCAAAATTGGGCTGTGGGTGGAAGGTTCTTGTTGCACTTTGAGCATTTGTCAAAGACGAGTAAATGAGAGCCGCAGTAGGGACAAAAGACCGCTTGTTTGGGCACAACGTGCCGGCACTGGGGACAGCGGTTCCCTTTTAACGAGGGGGATGGCGTGGCCCCGCTGTAAAGGTTGGCCAACATGGCAGGCATCATCAAACCCACGCCCATTCCCATCGCCGCTCCGGCTTCACCCTGCGATTCGGAAGCTTTCTCCAGGGCCATGGCAGCCTTCATCTTGAGGAGACGGTTCAGATCGTCAAAGGCATTGAGGCGGCTCTTATCATCGATCGCTTTTTGAACGTCAAGGGGAGGTGTGATCGAATTGATGTAGAGACTTGAAAGCCCAAGCCCAAACCGGTGGAAATCGTCTTCGAGCGTCTTCGTTAACTCCCCGGCCAGCTCTTCGTATCGGCCCGGGAGATTAAAAATCGTATCGAGTTTTCCCCCTAAGAGATCATTGATTCGCGAGACGATCACCTGACTCAGGTAATCCTCAACAGCCTCCGTTGTATAGATTCCTTGAGTTCCTACGAGTGTGTTAATGAGCAACACGGGTTGAAGGACCCGGATATTGAAGACGCCGAAGGCACGGAGACGGATAAGCCCGAGCTCCGCGTCACGAAAGGCCACCGGATCTTTCGTCCCCCATTTAAGATTGAGAAAGACTTTCATGTTCACGAAGTAGACTTCTGCCCGCAAGGGGCTCGTCATTCCCCAGGGAGCGCTCAGGACCCGGGTAAGAATCGGAAGATTTGCTGTCTTGAGCGTGTGGCGACCTGCACCAAAGGCGTCATAAGCTTTTCCGTTATAGAAAAAAACAGCCGATTGACTCTCACGAACGATGAGCTGGGCTCCGTACTTGATGTCTCCCGATCCCCTTTCCGGAATGCGGTGGACGATTTCTCTGCCGGTTTCATCAAACCATTCGATCACCTCAAGGAAAATAATATTGTTTGTTCCCATGGTGGCCTCCTCAGATGGCACAAATATTCAAAGGGAGATTGCAAAAGCCAAGCCAAAATAAGGGTATTGAGCCTAAGACCTTATAATCTCAATAAGATTTATGTTGCTGATTGACCATCTGCCATTCAAATAGGAGAGGAAGTCATGATGAGTGCAGTTAAAACTGGTTTTTTCTTTTCCAGGAAATGACAAAAATAGACACTCCTTACCCCTCGGGGGGCCAGTCGCCAGGAACTGTTTGTAATTGGTAATCCCTCCCAACGGTACATTACAATTGACTGAGTTACTTACACCTGTTTCCAGGACACATACAATCGTCAAGCACGCTCTGCAGGAACGTCCCCATTTTTATGCAGGAAAGTTTATGCCAAGATTTTACTGGGAACTGTCATCTTGGAGCCACGAGAAGCCGCATTCTGCATGAATCCTTGCCACCTTTCAACAGGCCCTGTCCCACCCTCTTCGGACCTTCTATTTGATGGGCCACTCCCCTCTTTCTTTCAGGACATCGCGGTAGACTTGAAGAGCTTCATTCACTGCAGGCATTCCCGCATAGGGAGCCAGCTGGAAAAAGATCTCGGTCATTTTTCCTGGGTCGCAGCCGACATTCAAGGCGGCGTTTAAGTGAAGTTTCAACTCATCCGTGGCGCGCAGGGCCGCTAACATGGCGCACGCAACCATCTGCCTCTCGGGCAGGGTCAACACCGTCCTGGAATAGAGTTTGCCGGTGATAAACAGGGAAAAATCGTTGGCCAGGTCTCTGTCGAATTCTTTCCATAGCAGATAGGGGGGATCCATCTTGATCCCTTTACCGAAGAGTTGGTTGGCTGTTTCTTGAGTCTTTTTCCTTAATTCGTCGTTCATGGCAGGAGTCCTCCTTCGATCAGAAGCGCTGGAAGATTTGTTTGGGGCCTGCGAACCATGACAGCAAATTAGCAGAGCCCAAACAAACTGTCAATATTCCAATTTCCATTCCCTTCACTAATACAAACGAAATATTAATTTTGACAATTGGCCGACCACCCCTCACCCTTCCCCTCTCCCCTCGAAGGGGAGAGGGAGGGGGTGAGGGGACAATTTCAGAGAATTTAATGAGTTTGTATTAAATTTAGGCTATGGGTTATTATTTTTTCCAATTGAACACCATCAGGAGGTAAACATGCCGGAGTTTCGATATTCGAATATAGAGCGGGAGATGGAAGTCTATGGTTATGATTCATTTGTGAAGAGCCACTGCCGCATGTGCCACGGTGGCTGTGGAGTGATCGTCTATGTCAAAGGCGGTAAGGTGGCCAAGATCGCCGGTGATCCGGACTGCCCCATCGCCCACGGGACGCTTTGCACCAAAGGCCTTGCCTCGGCACAGCTTGCCTATCATAAAGACAGGCTCACCTACCCTGTCAAAAGGATTGGTCCGAAGGCAAGCGGCAAATGGGAACGGATCTCGTGGGACGAGGCCCTCGACACCATTGCGGAGAGAATCCTGACGTATAAGGAAAATCACGGGCCTGAATCGGTTGTATTCGGTTATGGAACCGGCAGGGAAAACGAGGCGGTGATCTACCGGATCGCCAATCTCCTCGGCTCTCCAAACGTCCTGACAGCAGGCCATTTCTGTTACGGACCCCGCATCTGCACCAGCATCATCACCTGTGGAACGAATCCCATCGTGGATTACGAGAATCTCCCCAGGTGCATCATGATGTGGGGAAATAACGTGACGATCAGCAATCCCGACGAATACAAAGGGGAACCCTTCTCCGTCGCTCTCGACAGAGGAGCCAGACTCATTGTCGTTGATCCCAGACTCACCCGTCCGGCAGTACGTGCAAATATCTGGCTCAGACTCAGGCCAGGCACAGACGCCGCCCTCGCCCTTGGAATGCTCAACGTGATCATTAACGAGGGGCTTTATGACAAGGAATTCGTCCAAAAATACACCCATGGCTGGGAGCCGTTCGTCAACAGAGTGAATGAATATCCCCTGGATAAGGTTGAACAGATCACCTGGGTTCCCCGAGAGAAGATCAGGGAAGCGGCAAGACTCTTTGCAACCACAAAACCGGCCGCCATTCAATGGGGGGTTGCTATCGAGCAGCAGATCAACTGCGCGGACAATAATAGGCTACTCATGTTCCTCATGGGTATCACCGGTAACATCGATGCCCCTGGGGGACAGGTCCTTAACCGGACGCCGAATGTCGTGAACGTTGGCCAATTTGGCGCCCATGGCATGCTCCCTAAGGACCAGTTGGCAAAACGACTAGGAGGGGAGCGTTTCCGCCTGGCTTCCCGATTCGCCATCATTCAACCGAAGTGCGTCTGGGACGCCATCCTCGAAGAGAAACCCTACCCGGTCAAGATGCTCTTTTTGATCAGCTCCAATCCCGTGATCACCCGCGCCAATGCAAAAGAGGTCTACCGGGCCCTTGAGGAGGTCGAGTTCATGGCCGTGGCCGATTTCTTTTTGACCCCAACCGCGGAGCTTGCCGACATCGTTCTTCCTGCAGCAACCTGGCTTGAGATGGATTATGTCGGCGACTTCTGGAAGCGTCATGGCTATATCCTGCCCCGGCGCAAGGTCATCCAGGTCGGCGAATGCCGGTCAGACCATGAAATGCTAAACGACCTCGCCCACCGCCTCGGCCAGGGCCAATACTGGTGGGAGAACTTCGAGCAAGCCCTCGATTATATCCTCCATCCGATCAATATCACCTGGAATGATTTCAAGAAGATGGATTACATCAGGGGGGAGGTAAAGTATTACAAGTATAAAGAGACAGGATTCTCCACTCCCACGAGGAAGTTCGAGCTTTATTCGACCGTCCTCGAAAAGATGGGATATGACCCCCTTCCTCAGTACAGGGAACCTCCGGAAAGCCCGGTGAGCGCCCCGGAGCTTTACAAGAAATATCCCTACATCCTCATTACCGGCGCACGAATGCCGGGTTTCTTTCATACGGAAAACAGACAAATAGGACGGCTCAGGGAGCTTCACAAGGATCCCATGGTTGAGATCCATCCTGAGACGGCGGCAAAGGAGGGGATCAAAGAGGGTGACTGGATCATCATTGAATCCCCCCGGGGAAAGGTGAGACAGAGGGCCAAATTCACTCTGGGTTGCGATCCCCGGATCGTGGCAGCCCAGCATGCGTGGTGGTTTCCTGAGAACAAAGATCCGGGGCACGGCTGGGAAAAATCCAACATCAATATCCTGACGGATAATAGTCTGGAAGGCTGTGATCCAGCAATGGGTGCATCGAACATCAGAACGTTTCTATGCCGCATCTACCCTGAAAAGAGGGCATCCTATGAATAAATATACTCTGGTTATCGAAGAGTTCGCCTGCTGGGGATGCAAGACGTGCGAAGTCGCCTGCAAACAGGAATACAATCCGTTTGATGCAGCCAATGGGATCAAGTATTTATCCGTCTGGCCGGATGGCCCGAGGGTCATGAACGGAAACCTCGATTTCGTATGGCGTGTGACTGTCTGCAAACATTGCGAGAACCCTCCATGCGTGAAAGTCTGTCCGGAGGAAGCCATCGTAAAGAGGGAAGACGGGATTGTCGTCCTTGACAGTGAGAAATGCACCGGGTGCCGGCTTTGCATCGATGAATGTCCTTACCAGGCCATTACCTTTAACGATGGAAAAAAGGCCGCAGCCAAGTGCAACCTCTGCCATCACCGGGTGGATCAGGGTCTCTATCCGGCCTGTGCCGATAACATCTGCCTCGCTCACTGCATTTACTTCGGCGATCCTGTCGAGATTGAAAAGCAGATCCTTGAAAAGAAAAAGGCAAGAGGGTGTTAGGGAAACCATAAAGGTTCATACGGAACGAAAAAGGCAGGGACGAATGCCCTGCCTTTTTTAAAAAATGAATATGGAATCATGTTAGATGCCATCCCAGTCAATAGCACTTTTTTCAGATGGCAAAGGAATGATAAAGACCGGTTTTCGAGTCCGATGCAATACAGCCTTCGAAACACTCCCAAGAAAGGCGTGGGATAAAAACCCCTTTCCGTGGGATCCGATGACGATCACGTCGCACCCTTCCTGGTCTGTCGCATTCAGGATGGCCTCCGGGGGATGACCCGTTGGAACAAGTATTTTGGAAACGAGCTCAACACAGGGCGGGCCGATCTGGGCCTCTGCCTTTTTGCAAAATCCCACCAGGTGCTTGTTCATCGATTCAACGATTTCTGCAAGCTGCTTTTTTTTGAATTCATCCGTCATGGCCCCATAAGCTTCCGCATAAGGGGGGATAGGCTCAATCGCATGCAAAACGACTAATTTTGCACCATGTTTTTTGGCCAGATCCACCGCATATAAAAAGGCATAAGAGGAGTTTTTACTGAGATCGGTGGCGTAAAGAATTTTGTTAATTTTTGGAATCATTTTGAACCTCCTTTCTTTTTTTAGTACGACGATAGCCTGACTCCTGCCAAAAACAATCATACCTATTTTCAACTGAAAATTCTACTTTTTTCTTTTTTGATCTTATATTTTTTCTAACAAACCCGAATACTCCCCGGTCCAACTAAAATATAACAATGAAACCCAAATATTCAAAGTTAAAAAAAGTGGAAAATTGATAGAATTCTCTTGACAAGACTGTTATGATTGGAGCTATCCATAGCATGGGGTGCCGAACCCGAATCTAAAAAGGAAGAAAGTGAATGGAGAGAAGGGATTGTTACGGGTCCATCAGGGAAATCACACTCAACGATGGGAAAAAGATGGCCCAATCGAGACCAGAATGTCGAAACTGTGAAGAGATCCGTGATTGTTTGCGCACCAGCAGGCAGATCGAAGAAGAGAGGAGAGAAAGGGATGAGCTCAGAAAACAAAATCTGATTTCAAAAATTATTGACCTATCCCAAATCTTTTCAAACGAGATCGGGGCATGCCTTTTAGAGTTTTTAAGTCGAATTTATAGCTCGCCTCTCGGGATGATTTTGTTTAGAAATCTCCTCCTGTTTTACGAAGCTCCACGAGGCGCATCCTCGTCCCATCTGACCGTTCCCATGTCACAGGCAACATTGGATCTTCTCCAGAGAGAGGGGGAAACGGAACGAACGGTCCTGGAGGAAGGGCGGTCCATCCGAATTGTGCTTTTTCAGAAGTCGTTTCCAAATCAACCAAAGGCCAACATGGGGATGATTGCCCATGAAGTGGCCCTGGCTTTTGTTTCCGACCAGCGGGGAATCAAACAGATTCTTCAGATCCTGTCCGATTCCGAGGCAACTTTGTTTAAAAAGATGGATGTGGAATCAAAAGCAAGATGGGTTGTTGAAAAATGGGGCTTTGGAGAGGATTTGGAAGTTTTCAGGAAAGAAACAGCTGTCGATAAATAAAACAGGCCGACCCCTCTTTCCTTGCCGACCGGAATCGAATGGTTCTTACGAAGGTTAACTTTTCCTCGGGGAATGCTCGGAAGCCCTTGGGCCTGACACCAGAATATCGCGGGGAACTGGTGCCGCCGATCAAGATCAGTCTCTTCCCGAAATTGACGATGATATAGGCTTCCGAATTGGTCCCATCAGGCTCGGGGAGGGCATGGAATCTGGGGGTGTTGATCACCGTGAACTGAGGGATATGATTGATCAGCTGGCTTCTCTCCTTGATCTGGATAAACATGTTTCTGGCAAAGAGGCTATGCCATGCATATTCCGTGATGATGTGAATGGGAATCCGGCGGACAGGGTCTGCCCCGACAAAACAATCCTGGATAAAAAGATCCCTGCCTTGTAAATAGGCGAGTAATCTCGAATGGAGCATATCAAACTTGGTTGGCTCCATGGGAACATTGACAGATCCCCACCAGATCTTCTCTTCGCTTGAAGCTTCCCGAACAATTTGCTTGTCGTTGGGAGAGCGGCCGGTATAATGTCCCGTTCGCACGACAATCGGCCCCAAGTGAGAGATTAATCCTTCCCTTCTTCGCACAATCTCCTCATAGAGCACCGGAGTGGACGGGGTCCCAAAAACCCTTCCCACATTCTTTATTCCATGTTGCTCAATGCCGTAGTGCACGGAATGTCCTTCAGAGCTCATATCGTTGCCTCCCCTGATGCAAGGAGTTTTTAGCATTGCTACTCGCCCTTTTTCTTACATCTGAACCAATCCGAAATTCCATCCCTCACCTCTGTGGGTTTTCCAGTGGTTTGCTTGCCTCTCCCTGAGGTTTCATCTGCCTCTCCAAGATCTCGATTTCTTTCTTCGAATGTTTCTCTCTGAATGAAGCCTTAATGCTCCTGGGAATCCAGAGAAAGAGAATGATGAGCATCCCTGAACCGACAGACCCTAAGATCGTATAGATCAATGAAGTTTTAAAATCCCAAAAGAGGAATTTCATCACCACAGGTGGAGCCGTTGAATTTTGAACCATAAAAATAGCCACGCCGATAACCACCAGAAAAGCCAGCCACAAGAAGAACTGCATGGATTTCACTCCTTTCTGCAGGAAACAATAGAATCAGTCAAGCATCGACCCAACGCTCTCCTTCGATCCGATCCCAAAGAGGCATGGGGGGGCATCCATCCCCCTGTTAAGTGATCAAAATGCCCTCCCTGCCGAGCTCCGTGAATTGAAAACATTGACTATTCAACCTTTTGAGACAATATCAGGGTCTCTCGTTTAAGAGGAGAAGGGACGTAGACCAGGTTGATTTCTATCTTTCCCAAGGCCTTTTCCTTAACAGCCATCCTTGGGATTGTGGCATCCAGAGACCCCTCGGTAGTCTCTTCGGGCTTAACCGCCCTCAAAAAGACAGAAACCTTAGATATTTTCTCCCCGGATGTAAAAGGGATTGGCTTCCCCGCTTCATCCAGGTATTCGAGGGTTACCGCCTGGATATCCAGGATGTCATTCGATTTATTGGTGATCTTGATATGACCTCTGAGGTTTGGCGTCTCGACAATCTCTTTCGAGGCGGCGTCTATGTCCATAACGATTTCAAGGTTTTTAAGTTCGACAAGAAAATTCTGGCCCTTAATCTCAGAGTCCTTTGGAACTAAATTCTTCGTGATGCGCTCCCGTTTGGGGGCCTCCACCTTTCCCCCTTCCTTAGCGCAACCGAAAGACCCAATGACCACGCATAACGCCATAAGTATGAATATCCTTTTGAAATGCATACATCGTCCTCCTTTCTTGGTTAGCGGTTAATAGAAATATCAGACCATTAGATCAAACCTCCTTTCCCGTTTCTGCCAGCTTTTAGCCGATCCTGACAAATTGCAGCTGGAGTTATTTAAAGAAATCTCCTTTGGTGGACAGAACAAGCCAATCCTTTTCCAATAAAGTATTTTTGTAGGTTTCCATCGTTTTAAGAAATTGATAAAAATCTCTGGATTCATTGTTCTGGTTGTTTCATGCGATGTGCCTTTTCCTATCCCTGCATTTGATTTTTAACTATTAAATCTCCTCCATTCCCGCCGGGTGAAAAACGGTGTGAAACGTCATTTCATAGGGCTCCCTGAGAAGGTTCATCGCCCCCCGGAACACCCTAAAACGCTCCGACCTCAAGTGGCTTTTCAGGTTTCCCCGGGTATCCCATTCTTCAAGAAGAAAGAGTCGATTTTCATTCCCGATGCTCTGGCAAAAGTCGCAACGCTGGCATCCCTTCTCCGCCCGTATGGAGCCGATCAGCGAAGCAATCGTCTGTGACAGCTCCAGGCGCTTCTCGGAAGGGGCATTCATCCGTATGAGAACCATGATCATAGAGATCATAGATGCAAATGGGTTGCCAACAAGGGAAAGAAAGTCAGAAATTTGGAATCGTCCCTTAGTAACAGAGGGTTAGATTGACAGGAGAGAACGGCAGGCAAGTTTGAAACGATCTGGTCGCCCTCAATATTTGGTGGAACCTCAATATATTGAGGGATACTTCGAGCGGACCTTTTCCTCCTTCGAAACTTGCGGCAAGACCCCGGTAGGTGCTATTATCATAACGTTTCGGTAAGAACCTCTCGAACGGAACAATCATGGCCGGCATGGAGATCATTACTGTGGAAGGGGGATCGGAATTAAAGGACTTCATCGACCTTCCATGGAAGATCTATGCTGAGTATCCCAACTGGATCCCCCCTCTTAAAAAGGAGGTTCGCCGGTTATTGGACCCCCGCCGACACCCTTTCTGGGAGTTTTCGGAGCGTATCCTCTTTCTGGCCCGACGCGGTTCGGAGACGGTGGGAAGGATCGCGGGCATCATAGATCGCCATTATAACCAGTTCCACGGCGAAAAGATGGGTAGTTGGGGATTTTTCGAATGCGCTGACGATCCGGAGGCCGCGGCGGCCCTCTTCTCTTCCGTGGAGACGTGGGTTCACCACAAAGGAATGACCTTCATGAGAGGCCCGCTCAACCCGTCTAGCAATTACGAGGTGGGGCTGCTCATTGAGGGATTCAATCATCCGCCTACCTTGATGATGGCCTACAACCCGCCGTACTACCCAGGGTTGGTCGAATCGTGCGGCTTCACCAAAGAAAAGGATCTGCTGGCTTTCCTGATAGATGGCGATTACCGGCTTCCCGAGTGGATGGATCATCTTGCTGAACGGATCACCCAAAAAAAAGGCATCCACATCAGGCTCTCTCGTCCAAAGGATGCGGACTCTGAGTTCGCTTTGATCAGGGAGATATACAATGCATCCTGGTCTGGTAACTGGGGTTTCGTCCCCCTGACCGACAATGAAATGCGGGACATTCAAAAGAACGTGATGGAATTCGTGGATCCGGACTTAGTTTTCTTCATCTATTATGAGGATGAGCCCGCAGCGTTCTGTGTGATCTTTCCTGACATTAACCCTTTGCTCAAGCGTTTCAACGGGCGGATCGGTCTGACGGGTTTGCTGAAGTTCCTCATGTATCGGCGGGAGATCAACGGATTGCGATTGTTGATGTTCGGGATCAAGGAGGAATACCGACAACTGGGACTCCCCCTGTTAGCCTTCCGCCACATCTATGAGGTGGTGAGGAAAAAAGAGAAATATCATTATTTGGAGTTGGGCTGGACCCTGGAGGACAATGAATCGATTAACTCATTGATAGAGGAAGCCGGCGCAAAAAAATATAAGAAATATCGTATATTCAGAAAGTCCCTATGAATAGCGAAGCGACCGAACGAGGATATCGAGCCCGTCTCCTCGTGGTGATGAGATGGCTGGCGGGGGTTGCGGTCAGATGCGCCCATCGAAGGCCCAGGCTCTACGCTTCGATACAACCCGATGGCTGGAGCGCCCAGCCCATCGAGATTGTGTGCCGCTTTGCCCCCGATGCCGACCTGGATCCCGCCACCGGAACGCCCGTGGGGGACGTGGGATATTACCTCTATATCCTGAACGAAGCTGGCAATTGGGACTACAGCAGTACGACGTCGTTTCTCTTCTCACTTTGGCAGCGTCCGTGGGGACATAGTTGGCTCATCCTGGAAAGTCCCCAGGATCGTCTGGAATTTGGCCACACCGGCGACCTCGGGCAAGCGAAGCCGCGTTACCATGTCGGCGTGCTTCAGAGGGTTCGGCATAAGGATCCCAATCCTATCGGTTATTTTTGGCAGACGATGTCCGATGGCCAACTTCAGATCGGCAAGCCCAACCGCCCGCCCACGTTTGTCTGGCGAATGCCGATTACCCGGCGACGGTATCAATTGATCTATGAATACGTGATGCACCGGAAGTACGACCAGTTCGGCGTGAGGAGCAACAACTGCACCGATATGGTGGTAGAAACAGCGGCGCTCGCGGGCATCAACCTGATCCACCGCATTCGCCTCACCTGGCCGCCGGAAACGAAGGTTTTGGGTCGGATGCGGCGAGTTTGGACGGATCCCCAATACCGCATACTGGAGTTCAGCACACCCGACGTTCTGGAAGTGGATTTGCGCCAGCTTGCCCGGTTAAGAATCGGGGGTGATACCACAGAATCGTATCTGGGTTTGAAGCGGTGACGATCGGGCTGATACTTGGCCGTATCGGGCGGGATGGATCCAACTGGCGAATGGGCTCCATTAAAAGATGAACGTATGGCGTTGAAGCGGAGGTCTGACATAGTGGCTGAGCATCGGGTTCCTATCATCGGTTTCGTCTGGCGGCATGAGGAGATCATCCCATCGGTGATTCAAATGGCTCAGCGAACAGGGAGCAGAGCCATCTTCGATTTTTCCGCAATGAGAGCGGAAGGGCTGCGTTCTTTCTTACGAAAGGCCGACCCTGCCGGCTACGTCAGGGATATCAAGATTTCTATCCCTGCCTTGATGGATCCATCTTTGGGGCGGTTGCTCAAGGAAACAGGGGCCCACGACATCTGGGTCGAATGCCACCCGCAGTTTTTTCAAGGAGATCCTTCTGTCTTTCTGCAGAGATTGAAGGAATTGTCGGAAAGCCACCGTTGCTTTCCCATCACCGGGGACCTGGATTTCCTGGCAACGATTGTGAAGGATAGCTCGGGAATTGGGCGCATCGTTCTGAAAGGATGCGAGGCCTCCGGATTCGTGAGCGGTGAGACGACCCTAACTCTCTATTCGGTGGTCAAGGAGATGCTGCGCACCCCCTCGAAGCCTCTTGACATCCTCATCTGGGGAGGCGTCTCCACCCCTGAGGCGGCAGCGGCCTTCCTGTCCACAGGGGCCGCCGGGATCGTTTTCGAGAGCGTCCATTGGTTGACAGACCTGGTTGCCATTGATGATCTCCAACGCCAGCGGCTCTCCAACCTCCGCCCGGATTCCACCGATCTGGTTGGCCTGGACCTGCAGGTTCCCTGTCGCCTTTTCAACAAGGGAAACTCTCGCGCGTTCAAGGAGATCAAGACGCTCGAGGACTCGCTATGCGGGGCAGAGATCACGGAAGAAAGCCGTCGTTCCTTTGCAAACCAGGTGCATGCCATGGCCCTCCCCCCTCTGGAGAGCCATTTCACGCAGGACGAAGTCATCTCTCTCGGTGTGGAGGCCGCCTTTGCTCGGTCGTTCGTTGAGCGTTTTGGGGCCGGAACCGAGGAGGCCGTGAAGGTCTTCATGGACGAGATTCGAAACTTATGTCACCTGGCTGAGGCGAAAAAGGATTGCTTTTTGGACAGCCCTGTAGCCAGAGAGATGGGAACCCAATACCCCTTTATCCAGGGGGCCATGTCCTGGATCACAGATGTCCCGGAGTTTGCCTCAAGGGTTGCCGATGCTGGTGGATTGCCGACGATCGCACTCGGCCTGATGGACTCGGAGGCCCTTGACCGGAAGCTGGGACGCCTGCCGGAGATTATGAGAGGGCGTCCTTATGCAGTGAATGTCGTCTCTTTGGCAGAGAACCCTTTCAGGGAGACGCATCTGGCCTGGATAAAGAAAAACAGGCCCCGTTTTGTAGTGATCGCAGGAGGCGATCTCTCCCCCTTAAGAGAATTGATAGAACGTGGCATGGAGGTCATTTATATCGCTCCTGACGAGGCGCTGTTGAGGCTCGCCCTTGAAGCGGGCGTGAGATACGTGGTCTGCGAGGGGTATGAGGCAGGCGGCCACGTGGGCCAACATAGCACGCTCACCCTTGCTCAAATGGCGTTGGATCTCAAACGGCGCAAGCCCGCCCTGTTCCAAAACTGTCGTATGATCCTTGCAGGGGGGATCTTCAATCGGGAGACTGCATTCATGGCCGCGATGCTCGGCGCGGACGCCATCCAGATGGGCACCGCCTATCTCGCCACCCGGGAGATCGTTGAAACGGACGCCTTGACGGCGTTTTATCAGGGGATGATTCTGAAATCGTTTCCGGGGGGAACAGTCGTTTCAGGCCAGGACACCGGACTTCGGGTGCGGTCCTTGAGGACTCCGAGAGTAGAAGCTATTTTATCCCTGGAGAGGGAGTTTGCAGCGGGCCACCAAGACGAGCTCTCCTTCCGGGCGAGACTGGAGGAGATGGCTGCGGGGAGCCTCTTCGCTGCGGCCCGGGGCATGGACAATCCGGGCGGGGTGGCTCTGGATGAGCAGGTCTGCCTGGAGCGCGGGCAATTCATGAGCGGGGCCTGCGCCGGCCTCATCCGTGAGGTCCAGAAGCTCCGGTCCTTTCACCGCGATATAGCCGAAGGCCCTCTTTTGCTGCATCGTCCCGCCCCCCCACCCAACGCGTCGCTATCCGTGGAAACCCCACCCTCCAGGGTCGAACGTGGACGGATGCGAATCGCCCCCCATGGGGACGATCATGAAAGAGTGGCCATCACCGGGATCAGCACCCTCAATGCCCTGGGGAAGAGTCCGGAGGAGGTATGGGATGCAAGCCTGGCCATGAAGAGCGGGATTACATTGGTTCCGCCTTCGCGGTGGGATCACGCGCTTTTTTATGATCCCCGGCCGTACGTTCCGGACAAGACCTACTGCAAGGTAGGCGCCTTCCTAAACTTCCATATCTCCCGAGATGAACTCGGGATTCCCCCCCATGATTTCCGGACCATGACCGAGGCGACAAGGATCACCATGTGGTTGGCAGACAGGGCCATCCGGGCATCCGGCATTTTGGAGTCTGACATCCCGCGTGAGCGAATCGGAGTCCTCATCTCCCAAAACTCGGGAGAGGCGGCAGGGACCCTCACCAATATGATCATCAGGGAGTACGTTCACGATATCCTTGGCGCAGTCAAAAGAGCCGTTCACCTCACGCCGGATCAGCAGAGCGCCATCGAAAAGGAGGTGAAGTCCGGACGCATGGCCCCTGACGACACCACACTCCTGGGCAGGCTCAACTGCGCAGCGGCCGGCTTCATCTGCAACCGGTATGGGTTCATGGGGCCCAGCTATTCTGTCTCCGCAGCCTGCGCAACCTCACTGGTGGCGCTTCACAGCGCCATCCAGATGATCCGGAGCGGGATCATCGACGCAGCCATTGTCGGAGGGGGCGAGGACAATCTCACGCACTTGCATTTTCTGGAATTCTCCGCTCTGGGCGCACTTTACGGACTGTCCGGACAGGAAAGACCCGCTTACGAGACCTCCCGTCCCTTCGATGCTGATAGAGACGGAATGGTTCTCGGCGAGGGGGGGGGAATGATCGTCATCGAGCGGGAAAGCCTGGCCCGTACAAGAGGAGCGTGTGTCCACGCCGTCGTCACCGGCATGGGAGCGAGCAACAACCATTTAGGCATGGTGGAGTCTGCCAGTGTCACCCAGGAGATCGCCATCCGCGCCTCATTCCGAGCGATCCCCTATGGCCCCGATGCGGTGGACCTGGTGGAATGCCATGCCACAAGCACCCGGCAAGGGGACGTGGAGGAAGTCCGCGCCCTGAAGGCGTTCTTTAATTCCTCCAATCGCACCGTGATCACCTCATTCAAATCCCAGATCGGACACACACTGGGCGCCTCGGGCATGAACAGCCTCATTCGAGGAGTCATGGCCATGAAAGCTGGGATTTTCCCTCCCACCCTCAATTATAACTATCCAGACCCGGAAATCGGCTTAGAAGGGTCGGGGCTCCTCATCCCCCCGGAGCCGCTTGATTGGAAAGGCAGGAACGGCGAGCCAAGAAGGCTTCAGGTCAATGCCTTCGGGTTCGGAGGTTCCAACTACGTTGTGCAGGTGGAGCAGGCTATGGATGAATTGGATACGATCCTGGTCTCACCGGACAGAGAACCCGGTCTCGCTGGAGAGAAGGGGGGGGGCACTTCGGATTTCGGATTTCGGATTTCGGGTTTGAAGGAAGGGCACAATTCCGCTGGAGAGGCACGTGGTGGGCTTCCTGAAGTTCAGGGCATCTCTTTCTTCCGGACTAAAGTGGGTGGCCATAACTACCGGATGGCCGTTATGGAGCAATCCGAAGAGGAGGCGCTCACAGTCATCGAAAGGTCGGCCTCCCTTACCGAACCCGGAGCTGTCTCACCCAGGGTGTTGAGGTCCCTAACACAGCAGGGGATTTTCATGAATTGTGAGGATCTGCCAGCCCTGCCGTTCGCCTTTGTATTTCCCGGACAGGGGTCACAGTATGGCGGAATGGGTCGGGATCTCTACGAGTCCTTTCCCGTTATCAGGGAGTGGATGGATCGGGCTGCAGCTGCAGCGGACTTCGACCTCCTTCACTTATTGTTCCATGATCGAGAGGAGAACCTTCAGAAGACCCGGTGGCAACAACCTGCCATGTTCACCATGGAATACGCCATGGCCCGATACCTCACGACCCTGGGTATCCACCCAGTGGCCATGGCCGGCCATAGTTTGGGCGAACTGACCGCCTTGTGCCTGGCCGGTGTCTATTCCGCGGAGGACGGGTTTCGAATCGTGAACAAGCGGGCCCTCTGCATGGACAAGGCCGCCGGCATGCATGTGGACCCCGGCGTCATGGCGGCCGTGGACGTCC
>JAGVBT010000075.1 GCA_020059605.1 Deltaproteobacteria bacterium | reverse complement strand
GGAGATGGTGATGCCTGGGGACAATGTGCCGTTGTCGGTGGAGTTGATTACGCCGATTGCGATGGAGAAGGAGTTGCGGTTTGCGATTCGCGAGGGGGGTCGGACCGTGGGCGCAGGCGTCATCAGCGATGTCCTCGAATAAGCGGGGCTCTAATTTTTCGTCTGGAGCGATGTGAATGAGAAACATTTTAAATCTAGCCTGTACGGAATGCAAACGGAGGAATTACTCCAGCACCAAGAATAAACGGACGACTCCGGATAAACTGGAATTGAAGAAGTATTGCCGCTTCTGTCGAAAGCATACCGTGCACAAAGAGACGAAATAGATCCGTCGGAGGACTGAGGCTGGAGGTTAGGGGTAAAATTTTGGATGAAAATCTGGTTTAGGTTTTTTTAACCTCAAACGGAGTGATCCTCAAACCTCAAACCTGATGCTTTTTTGATGATGTAGGCCAGTAGCTCTAACGGATAGAGCACCGGACTCCAAATCCGGGTGTTGGGGGTTCGAATCCCTCCTGGCCTGCCATATACATCATAAATAATTTATCGGGAAATCGATTTTAGATATATCAGGACTGAGCACAGAATATTTAAAGCAGGGGCTCCCCCGGGAGTGAGTGAAACGAATGGAACTTCCATTTTTAGAAAAATTTGAAGGGGCGAAGCAGTTTTTAAGGGAAGTGAAGACAGAGTTGAAAAAAGTCACCTGGCCCGCAAGGAAGGATGCCCTCGCAGGAACGGGTGTTGTTCTCGTCGCTGTTTTCATCATCGCTTTCTTCCTCGGGATTGTCGATTCCGGCCTATCCAATCTCGTCCGGGTGCTATTAAAGAGGGCGGTCAGTTAAGCAGGGCCGAACCGTTTCTTCCGTTCTGAAAGCCTGTCCGGGAAGTTTGGAGATCACAGGAAATATGGCGCTTCAGTGGTATGTCGTTCATACGTATTCGGGGTTTGAAAACAGGGCCAAGCAGAACCTGGAAGAACGCATTAAGAATCTCGGGAAAAGTCAATATTTCTCCTCCATCTTAATTCCCACAGAGACCGTGGTCGAAATGGCGAAGGGGAAGAAGAAGGAGTCGAAGCGAAAGATTTTTCCGGGCTACCTGCTGGTCCAGATGGAGTTAAACGAAGAGACCTGGCACATCGTGAAGGAGACACCGAAGATCACCGGCTTTGCGGGGGATAGCACCAAGCCGGTTCCCCTTTCGGAAAAAGAGGTGGAGGAGATTGTCTCCCAGATGAAGGACGGTGTGTCCAAGGCAAAGCCGAAGATCTCTTTTAATGCCGGCGATAGCGTCCGGGTGATTGACGGCCCCTTTGTCAACTTTATAGGAACCATCGAGGAGATCAAGCCGGACAAGAGGAAACTGAAGGTCCTGGTGTCGATCTTTGGAAGGTCGACCCCGGTCGAGCTGGAT
Source organism: Deltaproteobacteria bacterium (assembly GCA_020059605.1). GTDB lineage: Bacteria > Desulfobacterota > BSN033 > BSN033 > UBA1163 > RBG-16-49-23. The sequence continues at coordinate 27,149 of JAGVBT010000075.1, read as the reverse complement.
TTTATTCAGGTGGAAAAGAATTAATCACAATCGGAGGAAAGAACCCCGTAGAAAAGACGGGGCCTTCGCCTATCGTTTGATCCTGGATTGACTGGTTTTATCTCCCTGCCGTAGAGGGCGGGACTTTCTATAGGGGTGAAGCATGGCAAAAAAAGTAGTGGGAATGGTGAAACTTCAGATCCAGGCGGGGCAGGCGAACCCTTCTCCTCCGGTCGGGCCGGCCTTAGGGCAGCACGGGGTAAACATCATGGAGTTTTGCAAAACCTTCAATGCCCGGACCCAGTCTCAGGAAGGGATGATCATTCCGGTGGTGATCACCATCTATACGGACCGATCCTTCACGTTTATCACGAAGACTCCGCCCGCCTCGGTCCTGCTGAAAAAAGCGGCCAAGATTGTAAAAGGGTCAGGGGAGCCGAATCGAACCAAAGTGGGGAAAGTGACGAAAGACCAGGTGACAGAGATCGCCCAAATCAAACTGAAAGATCTCAATGCGGTGGATCTTGATGGGGCAATTCGGACGGTCGAGGGAACGGCCCGGAGCATGGGGTTAGAAATCATTTGAGAGAAGGAAAATGGCACATCGAGGAAAAAAATATTTAGAGGCAAGAAGCAAGGTGGATCGAAACAAGAGGTATGAACTGGAGGAAGGGGTCAACCTTCTTCTGGAGACGGCCTATTCCAAGTTTGACGAAGGCGTGGATGTTGCCATTCGTCTCGGGGTCGATCCGAAAAAACCGGATCAGATGGTCCGGGGGACCGTTGTTCTCCCCAACGGGACCGGGAAAAAGGTGAGGGTGCTGGTCTTTGCGAAAGGCCAGAAGGAGAAGGAAGCCCTCGACGCCGGCGCCGATATCGTGGGGGCGGAGGATCTCATCGAGAAGATTTCAAAAGGATGGCTGGAATTTGACAAGGCGATTGCCACTCCGGACATCATGGGCCAGGTGAGCAAACTGGGAAAGATATTGGGTCCCCGGGGATTAATGCCCAATCCGAAGGTCGGAACGGTCACCTTCGACCTGGAAAGAGCCGTCAGAGAGATTAAGGCCGGGAAGGTCGAGTTTAAAGTGGAGAAGGCGGGGGTGATCCATGTCCCGGTGGGGAAAGCCTCCTTCGGGCCGAGTCGATTGCTGGAAAACATCAAAACCCTTCTGGAGGTCATCCTTCGCGTCAAGCCGCCCACCAGCAAAGGGATCTATGTGCGAAGCATCGCCCTGTCGACTACGATGGGGCCCGGGATCAAGATCGATCCCGCCCAGGTCAGAGGGGTTTTAAAATCCCAATAGGGAGACCGGGAAGCCAGGAAAAATCATAAATTCTTACTTTGAATTATTTCCTGCTTTCATGGCTTGCTAATCCTAAACACGACCTCGTCGAGGAGGTGGAGTTCCTTGAATCGAAACGAAAAAAGACAAGTCGTCACCGATTTTTCAAAGAAGATGGAGGGGTTTCAGTCCGCCGTCCTGACCCATTACCGGGGCTTGAATGTGGAGCAGATCAACACCCTGAGGCGGCGTTTAAGGGATGAGAAGATCTCCTATCATGTGGTGAAGAATACGCTGATCAAGCAGGCCGCCAAGGGAACGGACCTGGAAAAACTGGCCGATTATCTGAAGGGTCCAACGGCCATTGCGATCTCTTATGGCGATCCGGTTCCCCTGGCAAAAATTTTATCGGAATTCGTCAAGGCACAGCCTAAGCTTGAGATCAAAGTCGGTCTCATCCAGGGGAGAGTCATTCCCGCCGATGAGATCAAGGCGTTGGCCGTCATGCCTTCCAGGGAGATTCTCATGGCCCGGATCCTGGGGGGAATCCAGGCGCCTGGGCAAGAGATCGCGGGCATCCTTCTGGGGGGCATTCAACAGGTCGTCCGTGTGATTCAGGCCCGGGTCGATCAACTCACTGAATCGGGAAATAAAGAGTAGAGCGTTGAAAGCCGAAAAAGTTCATCTCATGGCGTGGTCCGAACACCAAGCTCAACTTTCTACTTTCTACCATCTAATCCATAGATAGGAGGGTTTTTCAATGGCCGATATCCAAAAAATTGCAGAAGAGATCAGCACGCTCACCTTGCTGGAAGCGCGGGACCTGGTGAAGGTCCTAGAGGAGACGTTAGGCGTGAAGGCCGCGGCACCGATGGCCATGGCAGCCATTCCGGCCGCCGGGGCGGGAGCAGCCCCCGAAGCCGCCGCCAAAGAGGAGAAGACCGAATTTGATGTGATCTTGACCGGTTTTGGCGACAAGAAGATTCAAGTGATCAAGGTGGTGAGGGAGTTAACCGGACTTGGATTGAAAGAAGCCAAGGATCTTGTCGAAGGTGTTCCGAAACCCGTAAAAGAGGGCGTCACCAAAGAGGAAGCGGCGACGATCAAGAAGAAGTTGGAAGAGGGTGGCGGAACCGTCGAGGTTAAATAGGTAAAAACTTGTTTGTTGAGGGGCATCCTTGTCTCTTCCCGTGAGGACCGAGCAATTCGTGGCAGTCCGATAGGGAGGGGACTTTTTATTTGAGGGAGGAGTAGCTATGGCCAGCATTGTTCCCGTCTACCGCCGATATCGCAAGAACTTTTCAAAGATCAAGGAAGTCCTTGATATCTCCAACCTGATCGAGATCCAGAAGCGGTCTTATGAGAAATTCCTGCAAGCCGATGCGGATCCGGAAACCCGTGAGCCCTTGGGGCTTCAGGGAGTCTTTAAGACGGTTTTTCCCATCAAGGATTTTTATGAAACCGCCTCCCTCGAGTTTGTCGGTTACCGGTTCACCGAACCGAAATATGATGTGGAGGAGTGTCTCCTGAGGGGGATGACCTATGCCGCCCCCGTCAAGGTGACGGTTCGCCTGGTTGTCTGGGATATCGACGAGGAGACGAAGGTTAAAAGCATCAAGGCGGTCAAAGAACAGGAGGTCTACTTCGGCGAAATTCCTCTGATGACCGAAAACGGAACCTTTATCATCAACGGGACCGAACGGGTGATCGTGAGCCAGTTGCACCGTTCTCCGGGAGTTTTTTTCGATCAGGATCAGGTGAAACCTCATTCGGGAGGAAAAACCCTTTATTATGCCCGTATCATTCCTTACCGGGGCTCCTGGATCGATTTCGAATTTGACCAGAAAGACCTCCTCTATGTCAGAATCGACCGGCGGCGGAAGATTCCCGTCACCGTCTTTCTCCGGTCCCTGAAGTATTCGGGCCAGGAACTGCTGGACTGTTTCTACCGAAGAGAGAAGATCCTCTTCCGGAAGGGAAAGTTCGTCAGGGAGGTATCGAAAGATGTCCTTGTCGGGCAGAAGGCGACCATGGATGTTTTCGATCCGGAGACCCAAAAAGTGATCTTAAAGAAACACCGTCGGATCACGGAAGAATCCTACAAACGACTCGAAATGACAAAAATCACCGCCATTCCGGCGGAGACCCAGGACCTGCTGGGAAGATATCTGGCAAGGGATGTGGTCGATACGGCGACCGGTGAAGTCATTGCCGAATATAATGAGGAAGTGACGGAACAATTACTCGAGCAGGTGAAGGAGAGGAAGATCGAAGAATTTGAAATCCTCTTCATCGACAACATCAATGTAAGTTCATCGTTGCGGGACACGCTGGTCATCGACAAGATCGAGTTAAGCCGCGAGGAGAAGGAGAAATTATACCGGGACGAACCCGGCAAGTCGGTCCGGGAAAAGGAGTCGGAGAGAGCCCTGATTGATATTTACAAGAGGCTTCGGCCCGGCGATCCGCCCACCATTGAGACCGCCATCAATCTCTTCCATAACCTCTTCTTCAATCCGGAACGATACGATCTTTCCAAAGTGGGAAGAATGAAGCTTAACCACAAGCTCGGTTTAAAAGGGAATCCTCCCAGGGTATTGGTTTTTACCGAGAAATGGAAGAAGGAGGCCCTGGATGCCGGAGCGACCTATGCGGGAGGCAAGGAGCTGGTTGACCGGGTTCTGAGCGGATGGCTCGATTTTGATGAAGCCGTGGCCACTCCCGAGATGGCTGATGAGATCCAGCGGGCTTCAAGGATTCTCTACCCGATCGGAATGATGCCTTCTCTGAAAGAGGGAACCATCACCGAGGATGTCCGGAAAAAGGTCCGGGCGATCCTTGAGGAGGAAAAGGCGACCCTCAGGAGACGGGATGTGCTGGAGGTCGTGAAATACCTGATCCGGTTGAAAGACGGCCAGGGGTCGGTGGATGATATCGACCATCTGGGAAACCGCCGTGTAAGAACGGTGGGGGAGTTGCTCGAAAATCAATATCATATCGGGCTGGTGAGGATCGAGAGAGCGATCAAGGAACGGATGAGCCTGCAGGACATTGAGACATTAATGCCACATGACCTGATCAACTCCAAGCCCCTCTCCGCAGTGATCAAAGAATTTTTCGGTTCCAGCCAGCTCTCCCAGTTTATGGATCAGACCAATCCTTTGTCGGAGATCACCCATAAGCGCCGGCTTTCCGCACTGGGACCCGGGGGGCTCACCCGGGAAAGGGCGGGTTTTGAGGTGAGAGACGTTCATCCTACCCATTATGGACGGATTTGTCCCATCGAGACTCCTGAAGGCCCAAATATCGGCCTGATCACCTCTCTCAGCACGTATGCCCGCGTCAACGATTATGGTTTTATTGAAACGCCTTACAGGGAAGTGGTCAATGGAAAGGTAACGAACCATATCCGGTACCTCTTCGCCCTTGACGAAGAGGAGGAGATGAACGGACAGAAACCGGCCATTGCCCAGGCCAATGCCCTTCTCGACCGCGAAGGAAAATTTACCGCTCCCCTCATTTCCGCCCGGAGAGGGGGAGAGTTTGTGATGGTCCGGCCGGAAGAGATTCGCTATATGGACGTTTCACCCAAACAGCTGGTGAGCGTTGCAACCTCTCTCATCCCCTTCCTGGAGAACGACGATGCGAACCGGGCCTTGATGGGATCGAATATGCAGCGCCAGGCCGTTCCCCTTCTGAAAACCGACGCTCCCCTGATCGGGACCGGGATGGAGGGGATCGTGGCGAGGGATTCCGGGGTCACGATCGTCGCAAAGCGGGACGGGGTCGTCGAAGATGTCGATGCCTCACGGATTGTCATCCGTGCGGATGAAGACGGCCAGAAAGAGAATGACTCAGGAGTGGATATCTATACTCTGATCAAGTACAAACGGTCGAACCAGAACACCTGTATCAATCAAAAACCGATCGTCCGGGTGGGTGAGCCGGTCAAGAAAGGGGAGGTGATCGCGGACGGGCCGGCCACGGATATGGGGGAACTGGCACTCGGCCAGAATGTCCTCGTCGCCTTCATGCCCTGGGGGGGATACAACTTTGAAGATTCGATCCTGATCAGCGAAAGGCTGCTGAAGGAGGATACCTATACCTCGATTCACATCGAGGAGCAGGAGTGTATGGCCCGGGATACGAAGTTGGGGAAAGAAGAGATCACCTGCGACATTCCCAATGTGGGAGAGGAAGCCTTGAAAGACCTGGATGAGAGCGGCATCGTACGGATCGGCGCAGAGGTCAAACCCGGCGACATCCTCGTCGGAAAGGTGACGCCCAAAGGAGAGACCCAACTCTCTCCGGAGGAGAAGCTACTGCGAGCCATCTTCGGCGAAAAGGCGGGGGATGTCCGGGATACCTCGCTTCGGGTTCCGCACGGGATTGAAGGAACGGTGATCGATGCCAAGGTCTTCTCCCGGAAGGGTCAGGAGAAGGATGAGAGGATGAAGGCGATCGAGGAACAGGAGAGAGCCCGGTTGCTTAAAAACCAGGCCGATGAGATCCGAATCATCCAGAACAGCACCCGGCGGAAGATCGGGAAGTTCCTGATCGATAAGAAGGCGGCCCACCGGATCGCCGATGAGAAAAAAAACCGCCTCTTTCTGGAAGCCAAAGAACGGATCAGGGAGGAGCATCTCTTTGCCATTCCGTTTGACCGATTGAGGGAGATCGATGTACTGGAGGGAAAGAGGGTCCTCCCCGACGTTCAGAACATCCTCGATCATGCCGAGCTTCAGATCAATGTCGTCAAGGGGGTCTTCTCCGAAAAACTGGCGAAATTGAAAAAAGGAGACGAGCTGGCCCCCGGGGTAATTAAATCGGTCAAGGTCTATATCGCCATGAAACGAAAACTGTCGGTGGGGGATAAGATGTCGGGCCGGCATGGAAACAAGGGGATCATCTCAAGCGTCCTTCCCGAGGAGGACATGCCCTACCTGGAAGACGGGACTCCTTTGGATGTCGTTCTCAATCCGCTGGGAGTCCCCTCGCGAATGAATGTGGGACAGATTCTGGAAACCCACTTAGGCTGGGCCGCCAAGGGGCTGGGCTGGGGAATCGCCGAATATTTGGAGAAAAACTTCAATCCGAAAATCCTCAGGAGGAGAATTAAGGAGATCTACTCTTCAAAAGAGGTGAATGAGTATCTGGAGCAGGCGACGGATGAAGAGGTGACCGAGCTGGCCAAAAAGTTGGGCCAGGGGATCTATATCTCCGTTCCTGTTTTCGACGGGGCCTCCGAGGAGGAAATCAAAGAGCATCTTGCCAAGGCGGGGCTGCCGATGAGCGGCCAGACCATCCTTTTCGATGGGCGTTCAGGGGAGCCGTTCCATCATAAGGTCACCGTGGGCTACATGTATTTGCTTAAATTACATCATCTGGTGGACGAAAAGATCCATGCCCGCTCCATCGGACCCTATTCCCTGGTCACCCAGCAGCCTCTGGGAGGAAAAGCTCAGTTCGGAGGGCAACGGTTGGGAGAGATGGAGGTCTGGGCCCTGGAGGCCTATGGCGCAGCCCATTCCCTTCAGGAATTTCTCACGGTGAAATCCGACGATGTGGCCGGGAGGACGCGTGTTTACGAAGCCATCGTGAAGGGTGAGCATACGCTGGAATCCGGACTTCCGGAGTCCTTCAATGTCCTGGTCAAGGAGCTCCAGAGCCTCTGCCTGGATACGGAATTGTTGGAAGAAAAAAGGGAAGAAATTTAACAAACCATGGACAAGCACCCATGGACGGTGGACAAAAGTTTAAAACTGTTTATCGTTCAATGTTCATCGTTTATCGTTTGATAAAGGAGGAAGGCCTTGGAAGATTATTTGTCATTCTTGGAAAAAGGGAAGAACACGATCAATTATAATGCCATCCGGATATCCATCGCCTCTCCCGAGAAGATCGAATCCTGGTCGCACGGGGAAGTGAAGAAACCGGAAACGATCAACTACCGGACCTTTAAGCCGGAGAAAGACGGGCTTTTCTGCGCAAAGATTTTCGGCCCCACCAAAGATTATGAATGCAATTGCGGCAAATACAAACGGATGAAACACCGGGGGATCGTCTGCGAAAAATGCGGGGTGGAGGTTATCCAGTCAAAAGTGCGAAGGGAGAGAATGGGGCATATCCGGCTGGCTACTCCCGTGGCCCATATCTGGTTTCTCAAATCGATTCCCAGCAAGATTGGAATCCTTGCCGATATGACCCTCAGGGAATTAGAGCGGATTCTCTATTTCGAGGCCTATCTGGTGCTTGACGGAAAGGGGACCCCCTTGAAAAAGGGAGAGATCCTCTCCGAGGAACGGTACCGGGAAGCCAAAGAGAAATACGGGGAGAACGTGGTGGTTTCCCAGGGAGCGGAGGCGATCCGGGAGCTGTTGAAAAACACCAACGTGAAAGAGCTTTCGAAGAAACTCCGAACCGAGATGAAGGAGACGGCGTCCGAGGCCAAGAAGAAGCGTCTGGCAAAACGGTTGAAGATCATCGAATCCTTCCTCGAGTCCGGGAATAAACCGGAGTGGATGATCCTGGAGGTGGTTCCGGTCATCCCTCCCGACCTTCGTCCCCTCGTTCCTCTCGACGGAGGCCGGTTTGCCACTTCCGACCTCAACGATCTTTATCGACGGGTGATCAACCGGAACAACCGGTTGAAACGGCTCCTCGAATTGAGTGCGCCGGAGATCATCATCCGGAATGAGAAGAGGATGCTCCAGGAATCGGTGGACGCCCTCTTCGATAACGGGAAAAGAGGAAAGACCATCCTGGGAGCCAACAAGAAACCCCTCAAATCGCTCAGCGATATGCTGAGGGGAAAACAGGGCCGCTTCCGGCAGAACCTTTTAGGAAAGCGGGTGGACTATTCGGGACGTTCGGTCATCGTGATCGGTCCTGAGTTGAGATTGCATCAGTGCGGTCTCCCCAAGAAGATGGCGCTCGAGCTTTTCAAGCCTTTTATCTACCACCGCCTCGAAGCCAAGGGGCTGGCCACAACGATCAAGAGCTCCAAAAAAATGATCGAGAAGGAGAGGCCGGAGGTCTGGGACGTCCTGGACGAGGTCATCCGGGAGCATCCCATCCTTCTTAACCGGGCGCCGACCCTTCACCGGTTGGGGATTCAGGCCTTCGAACCCATTCTGATCGAAGGCAAAGCCATCCAGCTTCATCCCCTGGTCTGCGCGGCCTTTAACGCCGATTTCGACGGAGACCAGATGGCCGTCCATGTTCCTCTCTCGATCGAGGCCCAGGCCGAAGCCCGGATCCTGATGATGTCCACGAACAACATCCTCTCTCCGGCCAATGGAAAGCCGATCATCATTCCTACGCAGGATATCGTGCTCGGCATCTATTATATGACCCGGGAGCGACCCTACGTCAGGGGGGAGGGAAAGATCTTTTCAAACCCGGATGAGGTGCGCATCGCTTACGATTCAGGCGAGGTGGACCTTCATGCCCGCATCAAAGTCCGGATGGACGGAGAATTGCTTGAGACGACGGTCGGCCGCATCTTGCTCAGGGAGATCCTGCCCGAAGAGATTCCCTTTGCCATGATCAACAAGGTGATGAAAAAGGCCGAAATGGCCAATCTGATTGATTACTGTTACCGGTTCTGCGGGGATAAGAAGACCGTTCTCCTCTCCGATCGGTTGAAGAGCCTGGGCTACCGCTATGCGACGACCGCCGGGCTATCGATCTGCGTGGATAATATGCTCATCCCTTCCAATAAAAAGGAACTTCTGCAAGAAGCCCAGGAAGAGATTGAAAAGGTCCAGGCGCAGTATACGGAAGGGCTGATCACCGACGGCGAACGGTATAATAAGGTCATCGACATCTGGGCCGAAGTTACGGAGAATATCGCCGACGTGATGCTCAAGGAGCTCGGAAGCGAAACCATTGAGGGAACGGTCGGGGAAAAGAGGATCATTGATAGTTTCAATCCCATCTATATGATGGCCGATTCTGGAGCGAGGGGGAGCGCCCAGCAGGTCCGACAGTTGGCCGGGATGCGGGGATTGATGGCGAAGCCCTCCGGAGAGATCATCGAGACACCGATCACGGCCAACTTCAGGGAAGGTCTCACCGTTCTCCAGTACTTTATCTCCACCCATGGCGCAAGAAAAGGCCTGGCCGACACCGCTTTAAAAACAGCCAATGCAGGATACCTGACCCGGCGGCTGGTCGATGTCGCGCAGGATGTCGTGATCGGCGAACTCGACTGCGGCACACTGGACGGTATCGAAGTCGAGTCCCTCGTGGAAGGAGGGGAGATCATTGAATCGATGAAGGAACGTATTCTTGGCCGGGTGACTCTCGAGGATATCCGGGACCCCTTCACGGACGAAGTGATTATCCGGGGAAATGATGAGATTGACGAGGCCCTGGCGGAACGTATTGAGGATTCGGGGATTGATCGAGTGAAGATCCGCTCCGTGCTCACCTGCAAATCGAGGCGGGGGGTGTGCGCCCTCTGCTACGGAAGAGATCTAGCCAGGGGTAGGCTGGTCAATGTGGGGGAAGCGATCGGAATCATCGCCGCCCAGTCCATCGGTGAACCCGGCACGCAGTTGACCATGAGGACCTTTCACATCGGCGGCGCGGCGAGCCGGCGAGCCGAACAGACGACGCTGGAAAGCAGGATTGAGGGAAAGATTAAATTCATTAACCTGAAGACGGTGAAAAACCGCGAAGGGCACCTGATTGTAATGAACCGGAACGGCGAGATCGCCGTTCTCGATGAAAACGACAGGGAGCGTCGGCGTTACTCGGTGATCTATGGAGCCAAGTTAAAAGTGAGAGACGGGCAGAAGGTGAAAGAGGGAGAGATGCTGGCGGAGTGGGATCCCTACTCCATTCCCGTTCTCACCGAGGTGACGGGACGGGTAAAATTCGGGGACATCCTCGAAGGCGTGACGATGCAGGAGCAGGTGGATGAGTTCACCGGTCTTTCCAGGAAGGTGATCACCGAATCGAAGGATACGGATCTGCGGCCGAGGATTTCGATCAAGGATGATAAGGGCCGGACGATGAACCTTCCGGGCTCAAGCTCCCAGGCCCGTTATCTCCTTCCGGTTGGGGCCAATATCTTTATCTCGGAAGGGGACATGGTGGAGGCGGGAGACGTGATCGTCAAAATCCAGAGGGAGACCACGAAGACGAAGGACATCACCGGAGGTCTCCCCAGGGTCGCCGAGCTCTTCGAGGCGCGAAAACCGAAAGAGTTTGCCCTGATCAGCGATATCGACGGAGTTGTCGAGTTCGGGAAGGATCTGAAAGGAAAGAGAAAGGTGGTCATCCGGCCTGAGGTGGGCGAAACCAAAGAGTATATCATGCCCAGAGGAAAACATGTGAGCGTTCATGAAGGCGATATGATCCGGGCCGGAGAGGCATTGATGGATGGTCCGGCCAATCCCCACGATATCCTGAGAGTGTTGGGGGATAAAGCCCTGGCCCGGTACTTAGTGGATGAGATCCAGGAGGTCTATAAACTCCAGGGAGTGAAGATCAACGACAAACATATCGAGGTCATCGTCCGGCAGATGCTCAAGAGGGTGAGGATTAAAGAAGTGGGCGATACTCACTTCCTCGTGGATGATCAGGTGGAAAAATTCGCCTTTGAAGAGGAGAATGAACGGGTGATCCAAGAGGGTGGAAAACCGGCCGTGGCGGAGCCCCTCTTTCTCGGCATTACCAAGGCCTCGCTCATTACGGACAGTTTTATCTCTGCGGCCTCCTTCCAGGAGACCACCAAGGTCCTGACCCAGGCCGCCGTGGCAGGGAAGATAGACAATTTAAAAGGATTAAAAGAGAATGTCATCATGGGTCGCTTAATTCCTGCAGGAACGGGTCTTCCCAAGTACAAGCAGCGGGAGGTCTGGGTGGAGGGGTATACGGAAGATAGATCCATGGCAGAGAGTTCTGCGGAAGTTCCTGCCTGAAGAAAGAAACTTTTTAGGTAGCATGGTAATGGCCCATTCCTTGCCCCCCGGGAATGGGCCTTATTTCTGGAAAGGCATGGAAATGTGGATTCCAAAACAAGTTCAATGGGTCATTTGATTGTTTCCAATTTCTTCTTGGCGATGTCGGCCTGTTCCGTCTGGGGATATCGGTCCATGACCCGCTTGAGAAGATTCCTGGCGTTGATCTTGTCGCCCAGTTCCAGGAAGGCAAGCCCCTGTTTGAGCAGGGCCGCCGGAATCTTGTCTCCTTCCGGGTACTTGGTAATCGCTTTCTCGTATTCAAGAATCGCTTTTTCATAATCTTTTTGCAGGAAATGGGTCTCTCCGATCCAGAACTGGGCATTATCGGAGAGTTCCATGTTCGGATACTGCTTGAGGAAGGCCTCAAATTTTCCACGGGCCCCGTCCAGATCTCCTCTCTGGAACGTTTCGTAGGCATCCTTGTATAGATTCCCTGCGGTTGTTGAAGGAACCTTTGCTTCAACCGGCGGTTCTTTTGCAGGGGGCGGTTTCTCCATCTCCGCCAGCTTCGACGTCCATTTAATATCCAGGCTTTTAAACCGATCCTCCATGTCCTTCAATCGTTGATCATAGGACCGGTTCTTTTCTTCAATAGACCGGCTTTTCTCCTCAATAGACCGGTTTCGCTCTTCAACGGTTTTTCCTTTTTCTTCCAATACTCTCAGCCGGACCTCCACATCCTCTCTGATCAGAGCTACCTCCTTGGAAGGTTGTTTAACGAATTCCTTATACTCCACCACGCCCGTGGAAAGCGTTCGCATCTCGGATTGGAGAGAATCCATCCGGAGGAGGAGATCGGCACGGGTCTTTTGATTTTCCACCTGGAGGGACGAGTGATTTGTCCCGGTTTCCTTTTTCAAGGCGGCTAATTCCGATTTCAAAGAGGCCAATTCCCCCCGGATCCCATCCATCTCTTTTCTGATGGATTCGCGCTCTTTTTGAAGCTGGTTCAATTGCAGTCCGTGCTTGTGGATATCCCTGTCAAGAATCTGGACATCGCTCGTTGTCGCACAGCCGTGAAGGGAGAACATCACCCCGAGGATGATCATCCCCCTTTTCCAATCCCTCTTTTTCATATTGGTTCTCCCGGTCAAACAATTTCTATTTGGCCGTAATCACAAATTGGGCCCTTCGGTTTTTTGCCCAGGCTTCTTCATTTTGCCTCGGATCCAGGGGTCTTTCCTCCCCGTAGCTGATCGTTGACAACCTATCCGCTGATATGCCCAGGGAGACGAGATAGTTTTTTGTGCTATTGGCGCGTCGTTCTCCCAGGGCGAGGTTATACTCCGCCGTTCCCCGCTCGTCGCAATGGCCCTCAATCTGGACCTTCACTCTGGGATGATTCCTCAGGAGGGCGGCATTCTCTTTCAAAATCTCCATGTCGCCGGGCCGGATATCGTATCGATCAAAGTCGAAAGAAATGGATTTAAGCAGGCTGCTCTCGAAAACCTCCCCTTCGATGCCGGGGGTCTTCTTGGCCACCAGGCTTTTCTCGAACTCCTTTCTTGCCGCTTCTTCTTTTTTAGCCTCTTCTTCTTTAACCCTTGCCGCTTCTCTCTCTCTGGCCTCTCTTTCACGGGCTTCCTTTTCCCGCGCCTCCCTTTCCTTTGCTGCACGTTCGGCATCGAGCCTGGCCGCTTCTTCTTTTTGCACAGAAGGGTCCTCTTTTACCACCGTCTTTTTTGGACAGCCCATGAATATGATTCCGAAACAGAGGATAAAAATAATGATGAAACAACTTTTCGTTCTTGTCATGTTTTACCTCCCTGATGAAGTGATGGATTTAAAATGGATCGGCCTATTCCAATCGTATGGACCAGGCCGGGCTCGATTCACCTCCTTTCGCGGAAGTTAATGGTCTCTGGTTGGATCCGTTGGTATTCATGATGAAGATCTTCGATCCACCGGTGCGGGTGGAACTGAACGCAATATAGCGTCCGTCCGGAGCCCAGGAAGGACCTTCATTGTTTCCGTGATGGGTCAGTTTTTGAAGTCCCGATCCGTCCACCCCGATGGTCAGGATATGAAATTGACGGCCGACCCTTCCGCAGAAAGCGATCCGGTTCCCTCTGGGAGACCAGGAGGGGTTTGTATTGTAGTTTCCTTCAAAAGTCAGGCGCCGGACATCGGTTCCCTCGGATGTCATGGTGTAGATTTGGGGAGAGCCTGAACGGTCCGAAACAAAAGCGATCCGTTTCCCGTCAGGCGACCAGGAGGGAGACGCCTCGTTTCCGTGTCCCGATGTCAATTTTTTCGGATTTTTTCCGTCAGCGTCAATAAGGTAGATGTCCGATTTTCCTTCCATTCCCAGCATGAGAGCGATCCGTTTTCCATCGGGAGACCAGGAAGGAGCGACATTGAGCCCGGGATAGAAGGAAAATCTCCTGAGATTCTTCCCCTCCAGGTCGATGGCATAGAGGTCCGGGTTGCGTTTGAGATAGGAGGTGAAGATGATCTGCTCGCCGTTGGGCGTCCAGACCGGAGAAATATTGATCGATTGATTATGGGTGATCTGCTTTACATTGGCCCCGTCGAAGTCGGTCGTGAAAATCTCTTTGCCCGTTCCCTGCTGCACCGCATAGGCAATTTTCGTGCTATGGACACCTCTCTCTCCCGTCAGGTGGAGGACCACTTCATCGGCAATCCGGCGAACCATACTCCGGAAGTTTTGAAGATGACCTTCATACCGCTTTCCGAAGAGGTGTCTCTGTTCGATTAGATCCATCAGGTGGCATGTCAGAACGAGTCCGAGGCCGTCCGGTTTCAAGGCGACTTCTCCTGCGAGAAGGATTTCTCCGCCGGAAGAGGCCCATTCCCGCAAGACGAGCGTGTTAGGGATTCCTTCCCGGTCTCTAAGGGAAGGAGGAAGCTGGGAGTAGTCGATGACCTTGAAAAACCCGGACAACGTGAGGTTATCGGTCAGAATTTCATAAAGCTTCGCCGTGAGCGTGGAGGGCGTTTTCTCAACCGATTTCCATTTCGAAAGGGCGATGGGAATCTGAACAAAGGCAGGGGCATTGATGTCGAGATAGACCCTTGCCTCAACCGAAGGGAGAAAGAAAAAAGAGAAGATGAGAAAACAGGCAAAATATTTGATCATCGCTCATTCCGGGAAAAATCGAATTCCGATCTCCAGGCTTTCCTGGCTCAATTCCTTTGGGATGGGGGGGAGGGGGTCCGCTTTGATCACGGCCCGCATGGCCATCTGATCGTAAAGCTCGTTGCCGGATTTTTTTTCAAACCATGATTTCTTAACTTTTCCGTCCCCCCTTATTATTATGACAATAATTGTCTCTAAGTCAACCCTTTCTTTGAGAAGATGTTCGGGGATGGTCCATGATTCTTTGATTTTGGCCCAAATCTGCGCATAATATTCGTTTCGTTTCGACTCCCGGAGGGATGGAGAAACGGTGGGTGGAGCAGGGTCGGGGGATACGGGGGCGGGGGAGGGTATCGGTGAAGGTGGGGGAGAAGGAACCTCCCGCTTTGCCACCCGTTTCTGTATTTCGTCAAGAGCGGCTTTCTTGCGTATTTCCTCGAGGGCCTCCTGGAGGCGATGGAGAGATTCCGTCTTTTCCTCCGCAACCTGTTCGGTCTTCTTGGGAGCGGGCTTGACCTTTTCAATAATATCGTCCTTTTTAGGTTTCTCGACCGGTTTCGTTTTCTCCGCAGGTTTCGCTTTCTCAACGGGTTTTATTTTTTCTAAAAGTTTTGGAGATACTTGATCGGGAGGCGGCGGAACCTCTTTTTTCGGGAGTAGGGGTTCTTGCATGGCGACGGGCATGAGCGCCACCGAGTAGGGGGCTGAACGGACCCGAACAAAGTCAGGCCAGGGATTGAGGCTGAGCAAAAGGACGAGAAAAAAATGGAATAACAGGGAGATCCCCAGGGTGATGGGCCAGTTCATCTGAATATCCTATTGTTTCCTGCTCCTTCGTAAGAATCGGAGAAATGCCAATCCAATCGGGGAAAGAGTTCTCGCACGGTGCGAGACAATGTAAATTTGTCTTAGGATCGGGTCGATTCCTTCCACTCCCAGTCTACAAAGCCGCCCCAGGGTCAAGTCTTCTTCGACGGCTTTCTTTGAAACGAAGGCCAGACCCAGTCCGGCCTTCACCCCCTCCTTAACCGAGGAGGTGCTTCCCATTTCGATCGCCACCCGAAACTGTTTAAGGTTTTTCCCTCTCTTTTTCAGCGCATTTTCAACAGCCATCCGGGTTCCAGACCCCTCCTCCCTGAGGATCCAGGGCTCCCTCATGAGATCATCTAATTCCGCGTTCTTTTTTCCGGCAAGCAAATGGTCCGGAAGACTCACCGCGATGACCTCATCTTCTCCGTATTTTTCATAGCGGAGGGCGCTGTGCTTCGGGTTTGCTCCGGTTAGTCCGAATTCGACGATGCCATCCAGGACGTATTGAACAATCTCCCTGGTATCGGAGATCTTCAAGGAGATGGTGAAATGGGGATATTCCATTTTAAAATTCCCCATCAATCGGGGCAAGAGATATTCTCCGGGAATCGTGCTTGCCCCCAGAGAGAGTTCTCCCCGGATCCCCTGAGAAAATTCACTGAGGGCGTTAATCAATTCCCTACGGGAAGATAGGATTTTAAAGGCATAACGGCAGAAGATCTCCCCTGCCTTTGTCAGATGAACCTCCCTTCCAGTCCGGTCGAAGAGGCGGATCGACAGGGATTTTTCCAGTGAGAGGATGTGACCGCTGACCGTGGACTGGGTAAGGAACAGGTCCTCAGCCGCCTTGGAAAAACTTTTAAGGGCGGTCACCCTGCAGAATGAATCGAGATGACGGAAATCGATGGGTAAATCTTTCCCTTTCATTGCAGAAATATTAAATCCCTTTGGATGCAAATGCAAGTCAATATTCACTTTCTTTAATGAATTTAAATGGTTCCGACTATCCGACCAACCCGTTCCTATTTTGACCATATCACTATTGGTGAATTCGTAAAAAGTCGTCACACCGGTGAAACCCGGTGTCCAGAGACATCGTAAGGTATTGAAAGGACTGGATTCCGGTCGTTGAGACTCGAAACCGAGCTGGAGTTTATCCCGATACAAATCGGGGCCGGAATGACGAAAAAGCGTTATATTGAGACTTTTTACGAGACTATCACTATTAGACGACAGAACTTTAAAAAAATTTTATAAGATTTTCAAAGAGAGAGGCTCGGGGAATAAAAAAAAACGGCCGGGAAGGTTTTCCAAGCCGTTTTTTAACACGATTTATTCCTGATTTTTAATACATATCACCCATTCCGCCCATTCCACCCATTCCACCGCCCGGAGGCATCGGGGGATAAGGGGCTTTCTTCTCTGGCTTCTCGGCCACAATGGCTTCTGTGGTGAGCATCAACGATGCGACGGAAGCCGCATTTTGAAGGGCTAACCTGACCACTTTGGTAGGATCGATGATTCCCGCCTTGATCATATCCGTATACTCATCCTGTGCGGCATCGAATCCAAATGCCCCCTTCTCATTCCTCACCTTCTCGCAGATGACCGAGCCTTCCTGGCCGGCATTATTGGCAATCTGACGGATGGGCTCTTCCAGGGCCTTTTTGATAATGTTCACGCCGATCTTTTTGTCTCCCTCCAATTTCGTTTTTTCCAGTGCGGGGAGACACCGGAGGTAGGCCACACCGCCGCCAGGCACAATTCCTTCCTCTACTGCGGCCCGGGTTGCATTGAGGGCGTCTTCGACACGAGCCTTCTTCTCCTTCATTTCGGTTTCGGTGGCGGCTCCCACGTTGATGACAGCCACCCCGCCAATGATTTTGGCCAATCGCTCCTGGAGCTTTTCGCGATCATAGTCAGAGGTCGTCTCCTCGATCTGGGCCCTGATCTGCTTCACTCTGGCCTCGATATCGTCCTTATCCCCGGCTCCATCGACAATCGTTGTATTGTCTTTATCGATGACGATCCGTTTGGCCTGGCCGAGGTCGTTGAGCTTAATGTTTTCGAGTTTGATCCCCAAGTCTTCCGAAATCATCTTTCCTCCGGTAAGGATCGCGATATCTTCTAACATCGCCTTTCTCCGGTCTCCGAACCCGGGGGCTTTTACCGCGCAGCATTTAAGGGTTCCGCGCAGTTTGTTGACGACCAGGGTAGCCAGGGCCTCTCCTTCCACATCCTCGGCAAGGATTAAAAAGGGTTTCCCCATTTTGGCAATCTGTTCCAGGATGGGAAGCATATCTTTCATGTTGGAGATCTTCTTCTCATTGAGAAGGATGTAGACGTTCTCAAGGACCGCTTCCATCTTCTCAGGATCGGTGACAAAGTAAGGAGAGAGATATCCTCGATCGAATTGCATCCCCTCTACCACATCGAGAGTGGTCTCCATACCCTTGGCCTCCTCGACCGTGATCACGCCCTCTTTACCGACTTTGTTCATCGCCTCGGCAATGATGTTTCCAATGGTTTCATCATTATTGGCGGAGATCTTCCCGACTTGAGAAATCTCTTTCTGATCCTTCGTCGGTTTGCTCAATTTCTTTAACTCGTTAATAACTTCCTCGACAGCCAGATCGATCCCGCGTTTCACATCCATTGGATTGGCGCCCGCTGCGACCACCTTCGACCCTTCGCGATAGATGGCCTGGGCGAGAACCGTAGCTGTCGTCGTCCCATCTCCTGCCGTGTCGGAAGTTTTACTGGCGACTTCCTTCACCATCTGGGCTCCCATATTTTCAAATTTATCTTCGAGGTCAATCTCTTTTGCTACGGTGACGCCATCCTTCGTGACGGTCGGAGATCCAAAGGACTTCTCTAAAATGACATTCCTGCCCTTGGGTCCCAACGTCACCTTGACCGCATCCGTTAAGATATTGACTCCCCGCAATATTGCATTACGGGCTTCCTGACTAAATTTAATTTCCTTTGCCATTGTCACTACCCTCCATTTCTTTCTTAAAATTGAGTTTCACGATTATTTTCCTTCGATGATTCCCAGAATATCTTCCTCTCTCATGATCAGATGCTCTTCCCCTTCGATCTTCACCTCGGTCCCTGAGTACTTGCCGAAGAGGATCCTGTCACCCGCCTTCACATCGAGGGGAATGACCTTTCCATCCTCCGTAACCTTGCCTTTTCCAATGGCGATCACTTTTCCTTCCTGAGGCTTCTCCTTTGCCGAGTCAGGGATAATGATCCCCCCCTTGGTTTTCTCTTCTTCTTCAAGTCTTTTGACAATGACTCTGTCCTGCAACGGCCTGATCTTCATCTCCTAGATCTCCTTTCTTAAAAAAATTCTGTGATTTGGTGATATGTGAATGGGCAGGGGATTCTACTCGGATCTGATTTAAAGCACCACCTCCTTAAAAAGTCCTTTAATATTAAAGGGTTACAATTTATGTTTATTGCCATTGAGAATCTTTATGTTTTTTCAGAACTCTATTAAAGCAATAGGTAATCATCTGAAGGGCGATTGTCAAGGCCGGCGGAGAGGAAAAGTATTATTCTTCCCCCCGGAGGCCTTCGGGGGGATTTGGCAGAACAACGGAAAAACAACTATTGAAAATTTCAGGGACATTGGACATAATTCGCCATATTCTTCATTTAGAGGGAGAAAGATGAGACATTTGTTTCTAATATTTTTCTTACTTTTGACTTTTATATTCTATCCCTTTTGGGCCCCTTCCATATCAGCCCCCCTGAAAAGGCCTCTTTCTTTTCACCACATGACTCCCAAGGATGGTTTGTCCGGCCATATGGTGATCTCCCTTGCGGTCCAGGGGGAGGAGATATGGTTCGGGACCTATGAAGGGGGCGCCACGCTTTTTGACCGGTCAAGAAAGATTTATTCGCATCATACGACAAAGGGCGAGCCCGTCGTCAAGTCGGATGACGGGGAAAGCATCCGCTGGAAAAATCACCTTTCTTACAACCACGTTTCCGTCATTGTCCCGGATGCGGACCGCATCTGGTTCGGGACCTATTTTTACGGGTTTGGAGGCGGAGGCATCTCCTACTATCATCCGAAGAGAACTTCTCCATGGAAGACATTTACCACGAATGACGGCCGGGCCAAAAAAGTCAATGCGATCGGCGTGGATGGAGACTCCCTCTGGGTGGGTTCCGAGAAGGGGCTCTCCCTTCTCGATAGAAAGACCGAGGAATGGAAGAGGTTTTATTCCACGCGAGACGGACTTTCAGGAAATTTCGTCAATTCGATATTGGTCCAGCCCGACTTTCTCTGGATAGGGACAAACGGCGGGGTCAGCCGTTTCAGCAGGGAACGCAAGACTTGGAAAGCTTATTCCCAGCCGGAGGGACTGACAGAGAGGGAGATTAAATCATTGGTAAAAATAGGGGGGAAAATCTGGGCCGGAGGAACCGGTGGGAATCTCTTTGAGTATGATGCCGCTTCAGACCGGTGGAAGAGGCTGGACCCAACCGATCCGCTGAAAACCGGGGGAATTCAATCGATCCTTCATGCCAGGGAGAAAGTCTTTGTTTCCAGGGAGAACGGCGTGAGCATCCACGATTTGAGAACAGGACAATGGGAATCATTGACAACCACGGACGGGCTCCTCGGCAATAATGTCTTCTGTGTGGCAGAAGATACGAATGGCATCTGGTTCGGAACGGACAAGGGGGCCTCACAACTGATCATAAAACCCTAAAGGGAATGCGGATTGCGGAATTCGGAATGCGGAATTTAACATAAAACGACAAAGGAGGAATCGATTCAATGGCTTATTCTCCAGGCAAGAAGATTTCACGACGACAATTTATCAAGGGGACGGCGGCTGCGGCAACGCTCCCCCTTCTGTTCGATCCGCTCCCGTTTTATGGAACCCTTGCCCATGCTTCAGCCAATGTCGACCTTGTGATTGCAAAAAATGGAACTCCCACAAAACTCCTCCAGGCCTCCATGGCTCCCCTGGGAGGAATGGGCCGGTTTGTAAAACAGGGGCAACGGGTCGTTATCAAGGCGAACATCGCCTGGGCGAGGACGCCGGAGCAGGCCTGCACCAATAATCCGGAGCTTCTTTATGCCCTGGTCAGGATGTGTTTCGAAGCCGGGACCAAGGAGGTTGCCGTCTGGGACCACACCTGTGACAATTATCAATTTGCCTTTGCCCGTTCCGGGTTGAAAGAGGCGGGACAGAAGGCAGGGGCCGATGTCCTCTCCGGTCATGGAAGGAATGTCTACAAACAGGTTGAGATTCCAAAAGGGAAGAAACTGAAGACGGCGGAAGTCCTGAGGGATGTCCTGGAAGCGGATGTCTTCATCAATTTTCCCATCCCCAAACATCATTTTGCGACAGAGGTTACGCTGGGAATGAAGAACCTGATAGGGATTGTCTGGGATATGGAGCAGCTTCACAGGATTGATCTCCATCAATGTATCGCCGATATCAATACGCTGAGGAAACCCGATCTTACGGTTGTCGATGCGATCCGGATTCTTACCACCAACGGGCCCAAAGGACCCGGAAAAACGGAGGACATCGCAGAAGTGATTGCCACAACGGATATTGTGGCGGCCGACGCCTATGCTGCGGCATTCTTCAAACATCCCAGGACAGGAAAGCCCTTCCGGCCGGAAGATGTCAAATTTGTCAGGCTGGGATACGAGGCGGGCTTGGGCGAGATCGATCTCTCGAAAGTCCGCATCCAGAGGGTGACCGCCGCCTGATTCGGCGTCATGTTGTTGGTAATATGAAGGCCATCGGTTGAAGCGTTGGTGATATGAAGAGATGTCCCTGGGGCACAACCAATGAAACTTATATCAGGTATCATGATGAGGAATGGGGCACTCCGGTCCATGAGGAGAATAAGCATTTTGAGTTTTTGGTGCTCGAATCCGCCCAGGCCGGTTTGAGCTGGTCCACCATCCTCATGAAGAGAGAAAATTACCGGAAAGCTTATGATCATTTCGATCCTGTTCGGGTTTCAACATACAATGACCGTAAGGTTAATCAGCTGCTATCCAATGCCGGGATCGTAAGGAACCGGAGGAAAATCGAAACTTCCATCAATAACGCCAAATGTTTTCTTGCCGTTCAAAAAGAGTTCGGGAGCTTTGATCGGTATATCTGGAGTTTTGTGAATGACCGCCCCATCATGAACCGCTGGGGGAAAATCTCCGAAATACCGGCCAGGACCCCGCTCTCGGATCAAATCAGCAGGGATTTGATCCACCGGGGCTTCAAATTCGTGGGATCGACGATCGTTTATGCCCATCTTCAAGCCACTGGGATTGTCAATGACCATATCGTCACCTGTTTCAGATATAGGGAGCTTTCCTCGGAATACTACCGAAACAGGGGCGGATGAGTCCTTCTGTCTTCCTTTTCTCTTTTCCATTTTTTATTGTAGAATGAGTCGATGAACCCGTTTAAGCTTGTCTCCGATTTCCGGCCTAAAGGCGATCAACCAAGGGCGATCGACCAGTTGAGCGAAAATATTCTTCAGGGTGCATCCCACCAGGTCCTTCTCGGTGTGACCGGTTCTGGCAAGACCTTCACCATGGCCAATGTGATCGAAAGGGTGCAGAAGCCCACGCTGGTTATCTCGCACAACAAGACCCTGGCCGCACAGCTTTACGGTGAATTTAAAGAACTCTTCCCGGGGAATGCCGTTGAATTCTTCGTCAGCTATTACGATTATTATCAACCGGAAGCCTATATCCCTTCGACCGACACCTATATTGAAAAGGACACTCAGATCAACGAAGAGATCGATAAAATGCGCCACTCGGCCACCCGCTCCCTCCTCGAGAGAAACGATGTCATCATTGTCGCCAGCGTCTCCTGTATCTACGGCCTGGGATCTCCGGAAGCCTACCACGGGATGCTCCTCTATCTGGAGAAGGGGATGGCCATCTCCCGGGAGGATATTCTTTCCAAGCTGGTCGAGATTCAATATGAACGGAATGATATCGATTTTCACCGGGGAACGTTTCGCGTTCGGGGAGATGTGATTGAGATCTTCCCGGCCCACGAGGAAAGCCGGGCCGTCCGGATTGAGCTGTTCGGAGATGAAGTGGACTCCCTTTCAGAGATTGATCCTCTTCGGGGAAGAATTGTCCAGCGCCTGGACAAAGTCCCCATCTACCCTAAAAGCCACTATGTCACTTTCCCCGAGCGCATGGAAATTGCGATCCGGAACATCCGCGAGGAGTTGGAAGAAAGGGTGAAGTGGTTTCGATCACGGAATCAGCTCCTGGAAGCCCAGCGGATCGAAGAGCGGACCCGTTTTGACCTCGAAATGCTCAAAGAACTCGGATACTGCCAGGGGATCGAGAACTATTCGCGCCACCTCACGGGAAGGGAGGCCGGGCAGCCTCCGCCTGTCCTGCTCGATTACTATCCGGAGGATTTCCTTTTATTGATCGATGAAAGCCATGTCACCATCCCCCAGTTGATCGGTATGTTCCGGGGGGATCGATCCCGGAAGCAGACGCTCGTGGATTACGGATTCCGGCTTCCCTCGGCGCTTGATAACAGGCCGCTCATGTTTGAGGAGTTTGAGAAGCGGGTCCATCAGGCGATTTATGTCTCTGCAACCCCGGGCGGTTACGAGATGAGGGAAAGCAAAGGGAAAGTGGTTGAACAGATTATCCGGCCCACGGGGCTGGGCGATCCCCTTCTGGAAGTCAAGCCGGCAAAAAACCAGGTCGACGACCTGCTGGGTGAAATCCGGGAAAAAGTGAAGAAAAAGGAGAGGGTCCTCATCACCACGCTGACCAAGCGAATGGCGGAAGACCTGACCGAATATTACGCGGATTTAGGGATCAAGGTGAAGTACCTTCATTCGGACATCGACACCCTCGAACGGGTCGAGATTATCCGGGAGCTTCGCCTCGGGGAATTCGATGTGCTCATCGGGATTAACCTTCTGAGAGAAGGCCTCGATCTCCCGGAGGTTTCCCTGGTGGCGATTCTCGATGCGGACAAGGAGGGCTTCCTGAGGTCCGCGACCTCCTTGATCCAGACCTTTGGCCGGGCGGCGAGAAATATCAACGGAAAGGTGGTCCTCTATGCGGATAAGATGACAGGGGCGATGGATCAGGCCATTTTGGAAACGGACCGGAGAAGGAAAATACAGGAGGAGTATAACAAAACCAATAAGATCACGCCGCAAAGCGTGAAGAAATCGGTGAAAAACATACTGGCTTCCATCTATGACGCGGATTACTTCACCGTCCCCGCCGTTTCCGATATCGAAGGGGAGTATGTTCCCCTTCGAGATATCCCGAGGACCATCGAGAAATTAAAGAGAGAGATGAAAGAGGCAGCGAGGCGCCTGGAATTTGAGCGCGCCGCAGAGATACGGGACAGGATTCAACGCCTTGAAGAGACGGAGTTAAGGATGAGGTGATATCTATCGCGCATGCGCTGGAGATGATTGACAAAGGAGGATCTCAGGGCATATGGGAAATGAGACAAACAAGGTGATTTATTCGATGATCCGGGTGAGCAAGTATTTTGACAAAAAACCGGTCCTTAAGGATATTTCTCTCTCCTATTTCTATGGCGCCAAGATAGGCGTCATCGGCCTCAACGGGTCGGGAAAGAGTTCTCTTTTACGGATTCTTGCAGGAGTGGACAAAGAGTTTAACGGCCAGACCATCCTTTCTCCGGGCCACACGGTGGGGTTTCTTGAACAGGAACCGCTCCTGAATGAAGAGGGGACCGTCAGGGAAATTGTGGAACAGGGGGTTCAGGAGACCGTCAACCTTCTCTCCGAATACAACCGGATCACCGAGCAATTTTCACAACCCCTATCGGACGAAGGGATGAACCGGTTGATCGAACGACAGGGAGAAGTTCAGGAGAAACTGGATGCCCTGGATGCCTGGGACCTCGACTCCCGGCTGGAAATGGCCATGGATGCCCTCCGGTGTCCTCCCGGGGATATGCCGGTCCGGGTCCTTTCCGGCGGTGAGAGACGGCGCGTGGCCCTCTGCCGGCTCCTGCTACAGAAGCCTGACATCCTGCTGCTGGATGAGCCGACCAACCACCTCGATGCGGAATCAGTGGCCTGGCTGGAACTGCACCTGAAACGCTATCCGGGCACGGTCATCGGCGTCACGCATGACCGCTACTTCCTCGACAATGTGGCCGGATGGATCCTGGAGCTTGACCGGGGGGAGGGGATCCCCTGGAAGGGGAATTATTCGTCATGGCTGGAGCAGAAGCAGAACCGTCTGAAACAGGAAGAGAAGAAGGAGAGCGAACGGCAGAAGACCATCGAGCGGGAGCTGGAATGGATCAGGATGTCCCCGAAGGGGCGCCATGCGAAATCAAAAGCCCGGATCAGTTCCTACGAGGCGCTCCTGAGCCAGGAGAACGAAAAACGGATGAAGGACCTGGAGATCTACATTCCCCCGGGACCCAGACTGGGAGATGTTGTCGTCAAAGCCGATCACGTCAACAAAGCCTATGGCCAACGGATGCTGGTCGAGGAGATGTCGTTCTCCATTCCGGCCGGAGGGGTTGTGGGAATCATCGGCCCGAACGGGGCGGGGAAGACGACGCTCTTCCGGATGATTACCGGGCAGGAGAAGCCCGACACCGGCACGATCCGCGTCGGCGAGACAGTGAAACTCGCCTATGTAGATCAAAGCCGCGATGTCCTTGATCCTGAGAAGACCCTCTGGGAGGTGATCTCGGGAGGAGAGGATACGATTGAACTCGGAAACAGGCGGATCAACTCAAGGGCCTATGTGGCGCGGTTCAATTTTTCCGGGGCGGACCAGCAGAAAAAGACGGGCCTTCTCTCGGGGGGAGAAAGAAACCGGGTTCACCTGGCAAGGATCCTCAAGGAGGGGGCCAATGTCCTCCTGCTTGACGAGCCGACCAATGACCTCGATGTGAACACCCTGAGAGCCCTGGAGGAGGCTATCGAGAATTTTGCCGGGTCGGTCCTGGTGATCAGCCACGACCGCTGGTTCCTCGATCGGGTCGCCACCCACATCCTTGCGTTCGAGGGTGAAAGCCGGGTTGAGTGGTTCGAGGGAAATTACTCAGAATACGATGCCCAACGCAGGGCCCGCCTCGGGGCCGCAGCCGACCAGCCCCACCGGATCAAATACCGGCAACTGACCAGGGAGTAGGATGTCCGATAATAACACAGATACTAAAAAAACCTCCGGAGGAGGACTTGAAACTGCTGCTTCACTCTCTCCTCCCTTTGTAGCCAATTTAAAAAATCCTTCTTCATCAAAGACCATGTCGAAGATGTATAATTTTTATGACCAGAAGTGGAAAAACCTTGACTTATTGCATCAATTTAAATATAATTTAAGCATCAAAATAGAGGGTAATTATATGCGAACAACACTCGATATTGATGCAGAGCTTATTGAAAAAGTTGTGAAAACGACAGGCGTCAATTCGAAGAAAAAGGCAATTGAGATCGCCATGAAGGAATTCCTCCGCCTTAAACACCGAAAAGAATTGAGCGATTTGATCGGCAATTATGAAGAGTTCACGGTGACTCTAAAAGATTTAAAAAAGATGCGGAAGGATTCTTAAGATGATTTTTATTGACACATCTGCCTGGATCGCCAGCTTTAAGAAAACAGGGGATGAGGAGCTTAAAGCATTCATGAGACAGGCGATTGTCTCCGGTGTTGCAGTTACCTCACCCATTATCATACTGGAACTTCTTCAGGGTTGTCGTTCTGTTGGCGAACGAGATGTCCTTAGAACGAAATTAGAAAGCCTGGATATTCTCCCCCTTAATCAAGACATTTGGGAACAGGCATACGAACTTGGGTTTTCGCTGAGGAGAAAGGGACTGACCATTCCAACCGTGGATCTGATTATTGCTGCCCTTGCCATTGAAAACAAGAGTCTCTTGCTCCATCATGATGAACACTACGAAATGATCGTTTCTCACTTTCCAATCCTGCAAACAAAATATTTCGGCCCCAGGCGTTAGAGGTTTAACCTTCTGACTCAAATTCACGAAGAGGCAATTTTGCACAGTATGCTCGATTACCGGTGGGTAATCGATAAGGGACCATTATCTTCCCTCTTAAAGTTTTGATATGTGTTTAAAATCGAAGCCTTATGGAAACTACTGGTTTTGGCAAGATATCCAGCGGTTTAGAGTTTAGAAATCTTCCCCCCTCATTTTGTTTTCCCTCACACGATAATTCACATACTCTTCAACAATTCGGCCTTAAATAAGTCGTTCTCTTCTCTGTAGTGCATGAGTGGCGCTGGATTCGGCCTACTTTTGTCGAATTGTTCGCCAATATTGTCGAAGTCCTCAAGTATTTGAAAACACAAAGAACACCGGCTTAAGCCGAATAGTAATCGACAGAAATTTCTTCTGGTCTTAGCCCAATGATATAGCAAGATCTCTTTTAAAGACGAGCGTTCTCAAAAACTCATAGGCAACCAAAGTAACGGGAAATATTACGAAAGCAAATCAAAGACCCATTAGATTTTGTTCTGATCTATGGCCAAAAAATGAATTGGCACAACATTTGCTCTTGAAATATTCAAATGAGCATTTTAAATATATACTTGAAATATCAAGATCAGTGTAATTATGGGAGGATGAGATGAGGGTCCAAAAGAAAGGTGTTGCAAAAACTGCAAAAAGCCTGTTGGCGGCCGCAAGCGATGTTTTTGCAGAGAAAGGCTACCGGGATTCAACCATTGCGGAAATCTGCAAACGGGCCAAGGCAAATATTGCAGCTGTAAATTACCACTTCGGTGATAAAGAAACCCTATACACCGAAGCATGGCGACACTCCTTTTCTGAATCCGTGAAAGCACATCCCCCAAATGGTGGTGTGAGTGATGCGGCGCCATCCGAAGAGCGTCTACGAGGCCAGGTGGTCGCCCTTTTGCGTCGGATTGCTGACGAAGACAATAAAGAATTCTTTATTGTGCAAAAGGAACTTGCAAATCCAACAGGGCTTTT
>JAGVBT010000037.1 GCA_020059605.1 Deltaproteobacteria bacterium | reverse complement strand
CTCAGTGAAGTCCAAAATAGGCACGCAAAATGGCCTCCATGTCTGATTGCGCAAGCCTTTGGAAGCATTTCGGCATGCCAATTTCTGCAACAACGGGGTGAACAATGGTCAATCATCAATGAGCATTGTCCATTGGTAATTCGCCATCGGTCATTGATTGGTCATTGACTATTGGTCAATGATCATTTGTTTTTGAATACGGGTTTTCTCTTTTCCAGAAAGGCGCTGACTCCTTCCTTGAAATCCTCTGTTCTGTAAACATCGCCATAGAGTTCGGAATCTCTTCTTAAGGCTTCAAGAAAGGGGAGTTGATTGACTTGAAACATTGCCTTTTTGGCGATATGAATCGCGGCAGGACCTCTGGCGATTTCTTGGGCCAGGGTCATCGCCTCTTCCATCAATCTCTCGTGGGGGACGACCCGGTTGACCAGACCGATCTTCTCCGCCTCTTCGGCATGAAGGATCTTCCCGGTAAAGATCATCTCCTTGGCCCGGCCGTAACCGATGAGCCTCGTCAGGCGAACATTTCCCCCGTACCCGGGCATGATTCCCACTCGGACCTCGGTCTGACCGATCCTCGCCCTCTCGCTGGCAATCCGGAGGTCGCACGCCAGAGCAATTTCACAGCCTCCCCCCAGGGCCCATCCATTGATGGCGGCGATCATCACCTCTTCCATCGATTCCATGAAAAGAAGAATCTCATTGGCCTTCTTCGATGCCTCCATGGCCATCCCGGGAGTCCGGACCTTTAACATGTGAAGGTCCGCCCCTGCGATGAAGGCCTCGTCTCCCGTGCCAGTCACAATCCCAGTTCTCAATTCCGGGTCCTGGTGGAGTTCTTTCAACGCCTCTTCGAATTCCATCCAGGTTTCCCAGTTGAAGACATTCCTGACCTCCGGGCGGTTGACCCGAATGATGCCGACACTCCCATCCTTCTCAAGCATCAGGTTCCGGTATCCCATCACCTTTCCCCCCTTTCAAAAATGGCGGCAATGCCCAGTCCCCCTCCCCCGCAGATGGTCTCAAGGCCATAACGACAGTCACGCCTTTTCATTTCATGAAGCAGTGTGACCATCACCCTTGCCCCTGTACAGGCAATGGGATGTCCGAGCGAGATACCCGATCCGTTCACATTGATTTTGAGATGGTCCTCCTCCGAGAGGTTGAGCATCTTCAGATCTGCCAGCACCTGGGCTGCGAAGGCCTCCTGAATTTCGATCAAATCCATCTGATCGATCTTCAGACCTGCCTTTTTAAGAACCTTATTGACGGCAATCGGAACCGCCTGATACGTATACCGTGGATTAACGCCTGCGACGGCAAACGCTCTAATCGAGGCAATAGGTTTCAACCCCAATGCCGCAGCCTTCTTCCCGGTCGTGACGACACAGGCCGCCGCCCCATCATTTTCCGAAGAAGAATTCCCGGCGGTGCAGACACCTTTTAATATGGGGGGGAGTTTGGATAACTGCTCAAAGGTCGTATCCGCTCTCGGCGTCTCGTCCGCATCCAGAAGGGCTGCCCCTTGGGGAGCTTGAGGGATGGGAACGGGAACCACCTCCTCCCTGAACCTGCCCGAGTCCGTTGCTTCACAGGCCTTCCGGTGGCTTTCCAGGGCCCAGCGGTCGCAATCATCCCTTGAAATTCCTTCCTCCTTTGCCGCCGTCTCTGCCCATTCCATCATGGAAGAAAGAAAGCCATACCTCTCGATAGGTTGCGACATCACCCTCGCCCTCTGTATCCGGTCATAAAAAGGAACACCCCATATTGAAAGATCGCCATGGCCTTTTGGCATTCCCTTCTTTCCTCCTATTCCCCACTTGACATCGCCGGGGAGATAAAACTCCGCCGTGCTCATGCTCTCCACGCCGCCTGCCACAACAATCTCTGCATGGCCTGACTGGACAGCCATCGCCGCAGTGCAGACCGCATCCAGTCCGGTGCAACAGCGCCGATCCAGGGTGATGCCGGGAATCGATTCCGGCCACCCCGCTTTTAAAAGCGACATGCGCGCAAGATTGACATACTCCCCATTCTGGTAGGATTGGCCCAGGATGACTTCATCCACCTGACCCGGGTCCAATCCGGCCCTTTGAACGACCTCGTTTAAGACCAGCGCTCCCAGGTCGTAAGCGGGCACATCTTTTAACCCCCCCATATATCTTCCAATCGGTGTGCGAACCGCGCCGATGATCACCGCTCTCTTCAATTCATATTCCCCCGTTTTTAAAAAGGATTCGTTTATCGTTGTCGAGGTCCGTACCGATGCTCGCATATCGATCTTTGAAGTTCGAACTTCCAGTTTCGAGTTTCTATACCCAACGCAATCAATAATTGCGTATGATTACCGTTCCAGAGGGAATATTCGCTGCATGGTTCGACAGGCTCACCATGACCGGTCACCCTGAGCTTGTCGAAGGGTGGACACCGTATGCGCAAATAATTTCTGTGTTATGTATAATTTCGATACGAGTATCGTCACCACTACCCTTTTAATAAACTTACCTGTTAGGCTTAATCACCCCGAACGATGCATAAACTTCTGAAGGACGAAGACGGCGGCCAGGAGACCGAGACCGATCACATCGGTCACCAGGCCGGGCTTGATCAGGAAGATGGCCCCTGCAACGAGCATTGCCCTTTCCGGGTAGCTTGCCTCTTTTAAAAACCATCCCATCAATCCTGCTGATAGAAGGATTACGCCGATCGATGCGGAGATGAGGGTGGCAACAATGCTCGCAGGAGAGCCGATGAGCAACAGGGAGGGTCCATAGACGAACATAAAGGGCACAATGAATCCCGTTGCCCCGGCCTTCATGGCAGCCAGGCCTGTCTTCCAGATATTGGACCCGCTGATGCCGGCAGCCGCATAGACCGCCATCGCAACCGGAGGCGTGATGGCGGAGATGATGGCAAAATAGAAAACGAAAAGATGGGCGGCAATCAAGGGCACGCCTAATTTGATCAGGGCCGGGATGAGCAGGGCCGCTTGGACGATATAGGCCGCCGTGGTGGGCAGTCCCATGCCAAGAATGATCCCCGCAATCATCGTGAAAATAAGAGCGGGCGCGAGGGAGTCGCCGGCGATGAAAAGGATCAGGCTGGTAAACTTAAGTCCCAACCCGGTCAGATTGATCACGCCGACCACAACCCCAGCGCAGGCGCAGGCCGCAGCCACGGGAAGCATGTTCTTTGCCCCGAGCTCAAGCGCTTCCAGAATTTTTTTTATCCCCATCCGGGTATCCGCCCTGAAAAGAGAAACAACCAATGTGGCGGCGATCGCATAGATGCAGGCATACATCGGCGTATAGCCTGCCATCATGAAAAAGACAATCACAACCAGGGGCAGGAAGAGATGGCCCTTCGTTACGATCACCCAGTTCAGGGCCGGTCTCTCCGCCTTAGGGATCCCCAACAATCCCGTCTTGCTGGCCTCAAAATGGATGGCCATGAAGAGGGCAAGATAATAAAGAAGAGCAGGAACCAGGGCATGTTTACAGATCTGAATGTAGGAAATCCCCGTATATTCCGCGATGACAAAGGCGGCCGCGCCCATGACCGGAGGCATGATCTGTCCCCCGGTGGAGGCGGTCGCCTCGACAGCCGCCGCAAACTCATGCTTGAACCCCGTCCGCTTCATCAGTGGAATGGTCAACCAACCGTCGACCATGACATTGGCCACCGCGCTTCCGGAAATGGTCCCGAAGAGACTGCTCGAGACGACGGAGATCTTTCCAGGCCCTCCCTTTGTGCCGCCGACCAGAGAGGTGGCAAAATCCATGAAAAACTGCCCCGTGCCGGACTGCTCCAGAAAGGCGCCGAAGATGACGAAGAGGATTACGTAGGTGGCAGAAACCCCGAGGGGAATGCCAAAAATCCCTTCCGTTGTCAAGTAAAGCTGGTCAATCAACACCTCCATCGAAAGGCCCGTATGGCGCATCAATCCCGGAAGGTAATTTCCGCAAAGGGCGTAAAGGATGAATGCGGATGCGGTAATGGGCAAGGCCAGGCCGATCGTTCTTCTTGCCGCCTCAAGGAGGATCAGGGTCAGGATCACGCCCATCACGATATCCCATCCGGTCAATGATTGGACATAAGGATACCGGGTGACCACATAATCATAATTGAGGAAGAGGTGCCCCATCGAGAGCAGCACCAGGAGGAGCAGGCCCAGGTCAACAGCAAGCCTTGCCTTGCCCTGATCCTTTCTTGAAGATATTCCAAGGAGAAAGATGAGAAAGAGAGTAAAGAGAAGGTGGATGGCACGATGCATCATCGCCTCCGGCGCACCGAATGCCCCGGCATAGAGATGGTAGGCGGACATCGCTACGGCAACAATCCAAGCAACCTTTTTGATCATACGACCCCAACCTGTCATCGATACCACCTGTGGAAAAGGCGGGAACAGAATCAATCCCGCCTCATCCAACAGGTCGGAACATCCGGATTATTCAAGGGATGGTAAAAAACCTTATTTAACGGCGCCTTTCTCCTTATAATACTTCAGTGCCCCGGGATGGAAGGGTACGCCGATATCGAGGGCAAGGTCTTTCACGGTGACCCCTTTCATGTCCTTTACGACATCCGCCAGACGTTCCACATTTTCCGAAAGGATCTTCGTGATTTGATAAACCAGCGGCTCCGGCAATTTTGCGCTGATAACCAGGTGGGTAAAGTATCCGACCGTGATGGTGTCGTAATTGACGCCCGGGTAGGTCCCGGAAGGGATGAGCCGTTTCAGGTAGCCAACATTCATCCTCTGGAGTTCTTTTATTTTATCCTCGGGAAGAGACAGAAGCCTGATCTTCTTTGTGGTTGCCAGATCGAGTATCGAAGAGGCAGGGATGGTCGTGCCCAGGAGGTACCCTTGGGCATGGCCGTCTTTCATTAAAGAGACGGCATCCGAATAACTCACATGGTTCACCTTGGTCATATCCTTGTAGGAAAGGCCGTAGATCTGGAGCACCTGCTGGGCCAGCAGTTCGCCGGTATGCCCTTTCGGCCCCGGGCAGATGCCCTTTCCCTTGAGATCGGCTACGGATTTGATTCCGGAGTCTTCAAGGACGACCATCTGGAAATACTGGGGATAGAGGTTGGCCAACTGCATGACATTCTTGGTAGGGGCCTTGAACGGCTCCCTTCCGGCCACACCATCGACACTGGAGGAAGAATTTCCAAACCCGATATCCGCTTTGCCTTCCTGAACACCAACCACATTGGCCATGCCGCCACCCGGGGATACGGAGACGGTTGTGCCCGGAATATTTTTCTGAATCAATTCCGCAATGGCGCCGCCCAGCGGAACCCACGATCCTCCCATCGGCCCGGTCATCATCTTCAAATCGATCTTCTCCTGCCCGAAGGCGACCGAAGCCGCCATGATCAGAACGATAAACCCCAAACCCAATCCCAAAAAGTTTTTCTTCTTCATCTCCACCCTCCTTAAGCTTGACTGGAATGTCTTTCCATACCAGTAAACCGCCCCGGATGTCAAGAGTTTTTTCCCTTCGTCAAACCGCCTCCGGGACGTTTCCCGGGAGGTTCTCCGCAAATGGGGGGGTTGGGATTCTGACAGCAGGCGGGAGGGTCTTTTGCGGCTTTCCGGAAAACGGTTTCTTCCGTCAAACCAAAAGGCGCGTTTCCAAAGCATTTGATTTTTTCAGGAAGGAGAATTATAATAATGAGGTTTGAAAAAAGAAGATTCCAATGGAGGAGGTGATGGATCAATGAAGAGGGCAATTTCCATATTCGTTTCTTTATTCCTGATCGCCATGCTCCTTTCGACCCTAACCGGATGCGGAGCGGACATCAAGGCGGAGAATGAGAAGTTGAAAGCGGAGACCAACAACCTTAAATCGGACAACGACAAACTGAAACTCGAAATTCAGAAATTGAAAGAAGAGCTCCAGAAAGCCGCCGAGAAAGAGGCCACGATCAGTTCTCTGAACGCTGAGAATGAAGCCTTGAAAAAGCAGGTGGAAGACCTCAAGGGACAACTGTCAAAAAGGAAAAGGTAGTCACCCGTTTTTTGAAAAAAGGGAAAACCCAGCGATCCGGGGGTTTTCCCTTTTTTGATTCCCTCCCCCGGTTCCGATGAATAAGAAAAAAGCAAGATCGAAGCGCCCGAGAAGAAAAAAGCCCGGAAAGGGATTCACTTTTTATATCATCCTGGCCTTTATCACCTCCGCCCTCCTGCTCTTCCTCTCCGGAGCGGTTCTCTTCCTCTATTTTTCGCGCCAGCTCCCCGACTACGCTCCCCTGAAAGAGAGAAACTTTAATGCTCACTCCATCGTCTATTCGGAAGAGGACGAAGTGGTCGGGAAATTCTTGCTGGAGAATCGAATTCCGACCCCCTATGAGAAAATCCCCAAACCTCTCATCCATGCCTTTATCGCGGCAGAGGACGCCGACTTTTTCCAGCACGGAGGGGTCGACTATAAGGGAATTGCCCGCGCGATGGTGAAGAATCTCATCGCCGGAAAGATTGTCCAGGGCGGAAGCACGATCACCCAGCAGGTGACCAAGACCTTCTTCCTCACCCCCAAAAGAAGTTTTCTCCGTAAATTGAAGGAGGTCGCCTATGCCTTCGGCCTCGAAAGGAACTTGACCAAAGAGGAGATCCTCTCTCTCTACCTCAACCATATCTACCTGGGCAACGGCGCCTATGGAATAGAAGCCGCCTCGGAGAGTTATTTCAACAAAAGGTTGGAACAGCTCAATCTTGCAGAGGTCTCCCTTCTGGCAGGCCTGGTGAAGGCTCCCAGCCGCTACTCGCCGGTGAACAACCTGGCCAGGGCCAGGGAACGTCAGAACTACGTCCTGACACGAATGGCAGAATTGGGCTTCATCTCGCAGGAACAGAAAGAAAAAGCCCTCCGGACTCCCCTGAAGATCCAATCGAAAGAGAGCGCCTTCTTCAGTAAGGCCCCTTATTTTACGGAGTTCATCCGCCGCCAGGTCGAAAGAAAATATGGCAAGGAGAAGCTCTATCAGGAAGGGTTGAGAATCTACACGACCCTCGATCTCACGCTTCAGAAGGCCGCACAAAAATCGATCGAGATAGGATTGAGGGAGCTGGATAAGAGGCAGGGGTTCCGTGGGCCCATCCAGACGCTTTCTCCCGACGAGCTCAAAGACCTCAGGAACAGGAAAAGAGCGACACTCCAGCCCCTTTCCCCCGACCAGATCGTCGAGGGGGTTATCCTCTCCAGGGAGGACTCCAGGAAGCAGTACGTGGTCTGGGTGGAGGATCGAAAGGGCATTCTCCCCTTTGCTGAAATGACCTGGGCCCTCCAGGTCAAACCAACCGCCCATTTCAAACCCGGCCAGGTCAAGTCCCCCGCGGATCTTCTCAAAACCGGGGATGCCGTCCATCTGAGAGTGAAGGAGCAAGCCAAAAAAGACCAGCCCCCTATCTTTTCACTTGAACAGGAACCCCTCGTGCAGGGCGCCCTGTTTTGTTTTGATCCGAAAACCGGATATGTGAAGGCCATGGTCGGAGGCCGCGATTTCAGCGAAAGTCAATTTAATCGCGCCGTCCATTCACGGAGACAACCGGGCTCTGCTTTCAAGCCCCTCATCTATGGAGCGGCGCTGGAAAAAGGCTATCACCCCTCCATGATCCTCATGGACTCGCCCGTGGAATATTCGGACTACGACGGAGGCCACTACTGGGCGCCGAAGAATTATGATAAGAACTTTATGGGCCCCATCACCTTCCGTAACGCCCTCGCCCATTCCAGAAATGTCGTCACCGTCAAAATCCTGGAGGAGGTCGGCTTGGGTTATGCCCTCAAATTCATCAAAAAGATGGGAATCGAATCTCCGGTCAAGCGGGATCTCTCCATTGCCCTGGGAACCTCCGGGACAACCATGTTGGAATTGACTTCCTCATTTGCCGTGTTTGCGAACGGTGGAGAGCGGATCAAGCCCATCTTCATCAAGAAGATCGTCACCCTGAAGGGCGAAGTCCTCGAAGAAAACACTCCTTATATCGACTTGGAGGAGCCGGATGAGGAAGAAGAAACGGAGGAAATACCGGCGGTCCATTCTCCCGCTCATATCGCGAGAGAACGGGTCATCTCTCCCCAGACCGCTTTTATCATGACCCATCTCCTCGAGGGAGTCGTTCAGCACGGAACCGGTCAGAGAGCTAAAGTCCTTGGCAGGCCGGTTGCCGGAAAGACCGGGACTTCCAGCGACTACGACGATGCCTGGTTTATCGGATTTACTCCCTCCCTGCTTGCCGGAGTCTGGGTCGGTTTTGATGACAAAACCTCTCTCGGGAAAAATGAAACCGGGTCGAAAGCAGCCCTCCCCATCTGGATCTCTTTTATGGATCAGGCCCTGAGGAACACCCCCGTGCAAACCTTCATTCCTCCTGAAAAGATCGTCATGGTGAGAGTGAATCTCGAAACAGGAACCCCTTCGGACGGGAGTGCTTCTCCAAGCGTCCTCGAAGCCTTTATTGAGGGAACTCTTCCGGAAGAGAAAGAAGAGGCGTCCTCAAAGACGCCGATCAGAGGGTGGCCTTTAACGGACCCTTCCCGGCCCGCCACACCAAGCTACTAACTTAAAGGGGTTGGGGTTAAGGAAGGATCGTTTAGAAGACGGTAAAGGTAACGATGCCCCTGCCTACCGGCAGGCAGGCGTGTCGTTAATGAAAGGCTACGCTTATCGTCTCTTAATTCCATGTACGTAACCGTAATCGGCTACCGAAACGCCTGCCTGCCCCGTCCTCGGTCGGGACCGGGGCTGGTTAGGGAGGGGCGGCGTAACCGTTACCCATTCGGTGTATTTCTTTATCTTTAAAAAAATGCAGGGGAAACGTATGAACGACGATGAACTGAAAGAGATCCTGAAAAATGGTAAGACCGTGGCGGTGGTTGGAATCTCGCCCAAGGGGGACAGGCCCAGTTATAGGGTGGCTGCCTACCTTCAATCGAAGGGCTACCGCATCATACCGGTCCGGCCTGATGGCGATACGATCCTCGGTGAAAAAGTATATCCCCGCCTGATGGAGATCCCGGAAGAGATTGAGATCGATGTGGTCGACATCTTCCGGAAATCGGAGGAGGTGCCTCCCGTTGTGGAAGAAACGATCCGGAGGGGAGCTAGGGTCGTCTGGATGCAGGAGGGGGTGATCCATCAACAGGCAGGAGAAGAAGCTGAAAAAGCAGGTCTAAAAGTGGTGATGGACCTTTGTATCAAGAAAGAACACCAAAGACTTTTCTAATTTCGGATTTCGGAATGCGGATTGCGGATTTCGCCTCTTCTTAAAAATGCCTCATATTCCCTTAAATTCACTTTAGACGCTTTACATCAATTTAGTCACTTCTACCATTCCGAATTCCGCAATCCGAAATCCGAAATTTAATATCCCAGGATCGTTCTCCTCCCATTATATCGTTCGGTATCATACTGGGTTCGCACATCGACGACATTCAACTTGCCCACGGCTTCCTCCAGCGAAACCGCCGTGATCCGGCCGTTCCGGTAACTGACCATCTTTCCGAAATCGTCCTTTGCAATCAGGTCCACAGCCGCAATGCCGAAATACCTCCCCATCCTCCGGTCATAGGCGCAGGGAGCGCCGCCCCTCTGGAGATGGCTCAGGGTGATGCTCCGGGTCTCCATCTTCGTGAATTCCGTGATCTGCTGTGCCAGAAATTCTCCGATCCCTCCCAGGGATTGATGGCCGAAACCATCCACCCCGTTCTCCTTGATAATCGCGGAACCTCCGGCGGGTTTTGCCCCTTCGGCCACAACAATGATCTCATAGCGGGCCCCCTTTCGGTGGCCTTCATCGAGCAACTCGTTCACCCTGTTCATGTCGAAGTCATATTCGGGGATGAGGATGATATAGGCTCCGCTCGACTCTCCCCCCTCCAGGGCCAGCCAGCCTGCATGTCTTCCCATCGTCTCGACGACGAAGATCCTCCTGTGAGAACCCGCTGTCGTTCGAAGGCGATCGATCTCTTCGGTGATCACATTGAGGGCGGTCTCAAATCCCAGGGTATAATCGGTCCCCGAGAGGTCCTTATCAATCGTCTTCGGAATGCCGACGACCTTTACTCCTTCACGATGGAGCCGGTTTGCCACCCCGAGGGTATCCTCGCCGCCGATGGCCACTAAATAGTCAATATGGAACCGTTCCAGATTTTCAACAACCACCTTGGAACGATCCTTCTTCGGATCATAGGGATTGGTTCTCGAAGTGCCGAGGTTTGTCCCTCCATAGCGGTCCCATGTCCTAACCATCTCTTCGGTCAACGTGAAAATCCTTGAAACGGGTAAATCTCCGTCTTCCTCCGGCTGGACCAGACCCTTCCAGCCGTCACGGATTCCAACCACCTCATGCTGAACCTTCCTCGTCCGCTGAAGCCTGTCATCGAGCGCCGTTTTCACCACCCATTTGATCGCCGGATTCAACCCGGCGCAGTCTCCCCCACCCGTAAGGACACCGATTCTTTTTTTTTCCATGATTTCCTCCTATAACGTGTAATCCTTAACCTCCAACCTCAAGCCTTTATTTTCTTGCAGTACGTGATCCGGTCGTTTCCCTCCCAGTAATAATCGGCAATCCTTGCCACCTCCTGAAATCCCCTTTTCAGGTAGAACGCCTGCGCCTTCTCATAGGATGGAATCGAAGAGGTATCGGCAAGGATCATTCTGCCCTTCGATCTCCGCGCCTCTTCCTCCATATAACTTAGCAGTTCTGATCCGACCTTCCGGCCCTGGACTCCGCTATCAACGACAATCCAGTAAAGGTCAAACCCTCCCACGGTCATCGGGATAGGACCGTAGCAGATGTATCCTAACGGCCGGTCATGATCATCCGCCGCGCAGGCGATTTGATAATCCTTTTGGCCCTGATCTCCGAGCACAAGGTCGATCAACTCCATGGCAACGTGAACCTCTTCGTCCGTAAAAACGCCCGTCTCGATCACCATCCTCCGGAGTTTCTCCCTATCTTCTGAAATCAACGGCCGGATCTTCATCGCCGGATCAATCTCCTATTTCAATTACCCGCCTTGGCAACGGGTGAGATCATTATAGCCCATCGGGGCCTATCTGGTAAACACCTTCCGGTTTGGGTATAATAAAATAATGATGATCCGAAGAGCCAGCGGCATTCTCCTCCATATCACTTCCCTTCCCTCCCCTTTTGGAATCGGTGATTTGGGTCCCTCCGCCTATGGGTTTGCCGATTTCCTGGAAAAAACCGGGCAGAGTTACTGGCAGGTATTGCCACTCAACCCTACGGACCAGGCCTGTGGCAACTCTCCCTACAGCAGTCCTTCCGCGTTTGCGGGAAATCCGCTCCTGATCAGCCCGGAGCTTCTGCTGGAATCCGGATTCCTGAAAAAGAGTAACCTGGAGCCCATCCCTTCCTTCCCGGCCGGACGCTGCGACTATGCTTCCGTGGTCCCTTATAAATCGGAACTCCTCCGCATCGCCTATCAATCCTTCAAAACGAGCCGAAAAGAACAGGACGCCTTTGAACGATTCTGTCAAGAGAATGAAAATTGGCTCGACGAGGTTGCCCTTTTTCTGGCGATCAAAAATCATTTTAAGGGAAAGGCCCGGATCCTATGGGAGGAGAACTTAAGAGACCGAAACCTGGAA
The DNA here is from genome assembly GCA_020059605.1 of Deltaproteobacteria bacterium. Taxonomy (GTDB): domain Bacteria; phylum Desulfobacterota; class BSN033; order BSN033; family UBA1163; genus RBG-16-49-23. Next base: position 34,526 of record JAGVBT010000037.1, on the reverse strand, counting down.
CACATCGAGAGGATTAAAAAAAATCTTGGGGATGAGATCGGGGAAGTAAAATTCTACCAGTATCTCTTTTTCAAGCAGTGGCATTCTCTGAAAAGCTATTGCAATCTGAAAGGAATTCAATTGATTGGGGATATCCCGATCTATGTGAATGACGACAGCGCCGATGTATGGGCGCACCCCGAGATCTTCAATCTGAACCGGGACAAGAAACCCCTGGGAGTTGCCGGCGTTCCCCCCGACTATTTCAGCAAGACCGGCCAGCTCTGGGGGAATCCGACGTTTCGTTGGGAGATCCTTCGAAAAACGGGGTATCGCTGGTGGTTGAAGCGTCTGGCCCATAATCTCCGTCTCTTTGACTTCTTACGCCTTGATCATTTCAGGGGGTTCGTCGCCTACTGGGAGGTTTCCGCTGAGGAGACAACCGCCATCCATGGCCAATGGATCGAAGCGCCTGCCGTTGACTTTTTTACGGCCTTTTTAAAAACATACCCGGCTCACTCTTTCATCGCGGAGGATCTGGGGATCATTACGCCCGATGTGAAAGAAGTGATGGACCGTTTTGGTTTTCCGGGCATGCGAGTGCTCCAATTTGGATTTGGTGAGGACCGGCCGGATCATCCCTACCTCCCCCATAACTTCATCCCCAACACCATGGTCTATACGGGAACTCATGATAATAACACAACGAGGGGGTGGTTCGAAAACGAGACAGGACCCGAAGAGAAGAAAAGAATCTTTCGCTATCTTGGAAAAGAAGCCACAGCCGAACACTTGCCGGTCGAGCTCATCCGCCTTGCCATGATGTCCGTGGCCAATACGGTGATCACTCCCCTGCAGGATGTTTTGGGTCTGGGTGAGGAGGCAAGGATAAACCGCCCTTCCACCCCGTCCGGGAACTGGGAATGGCGGCTGCTGCCGGGACAGCTGAATTCTTCTCATGCGGAAATGCTATTGGAACTGACAGAAACTTACGGAAGGAGAGCGGCGGACAAATTTTCCCGGTGATTTTTCTGACGACTGGCACGAACACCCAAACCGACACTTTACATTTACCAGGGAGAACGAAGATGAGAAAATGGATAGCCCTTTTAATCTTAGGGATGATGGCCATCGTTTTAGGATGCGCAACCGTATCACAAGACGCTCCCATCAAATGCCCAAAATGCGGCGCCTTCTTTTCAACACAGGAAGGGGCGGAAACCTTTCAACAGATGAGGGGGTGGAGGGAAACGAGGTGGTAACCGATCGTTACTTCATGAAATCCTTCAGAGTCATTTTTTTATAACTTCCTGAAGTAATATATTTGAGGATGACCAGAAAGAGGTCGGGATTTACATAGCCGGGAATGCTTGTGATCTTCTCCCCGTCCGGCTCAAGGAACCACGAAACGGGAAGGCTTCTCACGTGATAGCGGGAAGCGGTCTTCTTCTCTCGATCCACATCCACTCGAATCGGATTGAAGTTGGTGGTCAAGAATTTGACGATTTCAGGCCGGGTGAAGGACTCCTCCTCCATCTTCTTGCAATACGTTCACCAATCCGCATGAAAATTGAGAAAAATCTTTCTGTTCTCCGCCTTCGCCTTCTTTAAGCCTTCCTGGTAGGATTGCCACCGGATCGCCTCAGCTGAAGTCTGGATGGGGAGGAGCAGGAGAAGAACGAGTGCAACCAGGCATTTGCTCATAACTTTTCCTGGAGCCGGCGCGGGGATTTGAACCCCGGACCTACTGATTACGAATCAGTTGCTCTACCGCTGAGCTACGCCGGCATGAACCCTTACGGCGAGGGGGAATTTCTTTCTTATTTACCTTTTTTTAGGATGACTGTCAATCTTCCCGAGCATAGGGACCTGAGAGCGGAATGGGCCGGGGTTTTTATCGGGTTGATGTTTTTATCATTCAGAGAGAAATGTGGGTGGGGCAGGGTGAATAATAGTGAAGCCCTCCCCCTTGGTTTGTAAAACCGGGTGGAGGGCTCTGAAGATCATGGCCACATCAGGGGCAAAGGTTCAAACCCTCTGGCTCATATTGCGTTTTGAAGCCTTCAAAGGATTCAGCTTAAAGGTGTCTTCTTTCACTTCCTTTTTGATGTGGGTGGCGAAATTGCAGGGTCCCTTGGCCCATTTCAGGCTTGGTTCGCAATAAGTTTTGCAATAGGAACCTGTTTCAAAAGTCACCGCACGGTCACACCCTTTGCAGGACTCCACGATGGGATAACATCTCCCTCCGTTGTATGAACAGCCGTTCTTCTTCATGAAGATGCATTCTGTTCCCGGCTTGATGGTTTGACAAACCATGTTGATCTACCTCCTTTCATTATGGATTCTTTTCTTGAACATATTGAAAACAATAAGGAATCTTTAATCCCTCGCAAAACACAAAAAAAAGAGTTACCATTGGGGTAACCCGGTTTGGGTTAAATATTTTTCTAAATCTATACATTTTAATATTGAAATTTATGTTTGTCAAGAGTGATTAAAAAAATTTTGACGAATGATAGGACGAAGATATCCATTGCAATGGCTTTCTCCCTCACCCAGGGCAAAATCCGATTTGACAAACCCTTCAAATCCGCTTAATATTTCCAAAAAACATCCCCCTGCCCTTGCTGCTTCTCTCCCCGCCGGAAAGAAGCGGATCAATAAGAAAGGAAACATGATGAAATTCAGATTGATCCTCACCTTATGCTTGCTCACCCTTCTCGTTTTGCCGTCCCACTCCGTCACGCAGCCCCGGGATTCCGGAAAGGTTTACAGGGTCGCCATTCTTCCTTTCCTGATCCACAGCCAGGAAAATCTCGATTATCTCCGGGAGGGCATCCATGATATCCTGACCTCCCGGATCACGGTGGAAGGAAGAATCACCATCCTTGAACGGACGGCCGTCGAAAGAATTCTCTACGAGATGAGACCCATGCGTCTCGACGAGGCCGTGGCCAAAGAGGTCGGAACAAGAGCCGGCGCCGATTACATCGTCCTCGGCAGTCTCACCAAGATCGGCAATTACATCAGCCTCGATGCGCGCCTCATCAGCGTGGCCGAGGAAAAACCGCCCCTCGGCGTCTACACCCAGCACAAGGGCCTTGATGATGTCATGGTGAAAATCGGGGACTTTGCCCAAGATATCGGCTACAGGATCCTGGGACGGCGCGCCGTGGCGGGCCGGCCCACCGAATCCAGGCATCCCTACCTGGTCCAACCGCGGAGAGAAACGGGGAGGATCGGGGCGGAAGGATTGGGGTTTAAAAAGAGCCAGACCTTCAACTTCGAAATCAAGGGCCTCGATATCGGCGACGTGGACGGAGACAAGAAGAACGAAGTCGTCCTGATGGACTATCACAATCTCTATATTTTCAAATACGACGGCGAGAGATTGACCCTCTTCCGGAAAATCGAGGCGGGCCACCAGCATAACTTCCTCACCCTGGATGTCGCGGATGTGAACCGAAACGGGTTTGCCGAAATCATTGTCACCTCGGTGATTGAAGACAACCTCCAGTCGATGATCATCGAATTTGAGCAGGGTGAGTTCAGGACGATCTCCAGGAAAGCGGGCTGGTTTTTCAGGGTCGTCGAGCATCCCAAGGAGGGGCCCATCCTGCTGGGCAGACAGATGGGTTCTTACGGGGTGATGGCAGGGCCCATCTACCGGTTCGTCTGGAAAAAGAAATCGTATGATAGAGGAGCGAAGATGCCGCTGCCCGGGGAGGTTAATCTCTTCGGCTTCACCCTGGGGGATATCCGAGGCCAGGGAAGCCTGGATACGATCGTGCTGGACGATTTCGATCTTTTAAAGGTGCTTTCTCATGACGGAAAGTTCGTCTGGAAAAGCCGGGAGAGTTTTGGAGGGACCAATAATTTTTATGAAACGCAGAAGAAAAAAGAGGATGTCTACAGGGAATCGCCCCCCCCCTGGAGAACCTATATCCCGGGAAGAATCCTTGTGAAAGATCTCGACGGGGATGGATTAAATGAAGTCATTATCAACCGGAACAACCCGTCTGGTCTGAAAATGTTTGACCGGATCAGGTCGTTTGACGCCGGAGAGATCTACAGCCTGGTCTGGGAGGAGGACGGGCTCATAACCAACTGGAGGACAAGGGAGCTGAAAGGATACATTGCCGACTTCCAGGTGAAGGATGCGGACAATGACGGAAGCGAAGACCTGCTGGTCGCACTCGTGGGAACCACGAGGGGCGCGATCGCTGGGGGAGAAGGGAGCAGTCAAATTCTCTTTTTTAAGCTTTTTTAAGTTCTTTTTTGACCCTTAAAAGTATGGGGTATATCATGGCAAAAAAAATGCTTGACAACTTTTTTTGAGGGTGTTATAGAAACTGACAAATTAGAATAATCTAATCTTCATGTTCCTTTTTTTCACAAATCGGAGGGAAAGGAGGTGAAAGGATAAGGAGGTTGGCTAAAGCCAGGTGGTAGTGAATTTTGTGAGTGGATTTAAGAAACACAAAACATGATTCACCAATCACGCCTGCCTATCGGAGGCAGGAAACTAAATCAGAGGAGGATAAGAGATGAAAAAATTTGTTGTTTTGAGTTTTGTTGCTTTATTGGTTCTTGCCTTTGGGAGCACGGTCTTCGCCCAGGCAAAAGATGAACCCAAATTGGATTTCAGAGCATCGGGCTTTATCGACATGCAGAGCACTTTGGGCCGAAACATTACGGAAGGGAATGCGGGCGCAGGGCTATATACCACTGTTTCCCCCGTATATCTCCCCGGTGGCGCAGCTTATGATGACACGGTCTCCTGGATGGCCACCCGCGCCAGGCTCAAATTCGACGCCGTCTACGGGAAAAATGTGAGCGGAACCATCTTTTTCGAGATGGATTCATCCCGGTGGGGCGAAGTGGCAGGAACAGGCGCTCAGAGGAACCAAATGGGACACTGGTCCTCTGACCGGGCAGCCGTGGAAGTTAAGAATGTTTACATGGATTTTGGCCTTCCGTTCATCCCCGTTCCAGTCTCCATGCGAGTTGGAATCCAGCCCCTTGCTCTCAGGCCGAACATGTTGGTCTATACCGATGGTCCGGGTATCACCACCAACATCAAGGTTGATCCTGCCAATATCCAGCTTCTGTGGTTCAAGGCGATCGAAAACCGTGTTTACACGGCGGATGATGTGGACGTCTATGGAATCCACGCCAATGCCAAGGTAGGCCCTGTAACCGCAGGCGGATACGGGCTTTACTACAACATGAACACCTATCCACTCCAGGACATCGCCCAGTCTCCCAACTCGGCAGATTTCTGGTGGCTGGGGATTTATGCGGATGGAAAGCTGGGACCGGTTGCCCTTAACTTCGACCTCATCTACGATCGCGGCAAAGTCGAGAGAAGGCTGGATAACTGGAAAGATGTGAAGTATCGCGGCTGGGCGACAAGGCTGAAGGTTGACTATCCCTGGGAAAAGATGAATTTTGGCGGTGTTTTCATGTGGGCCTCTGGCTCCGACCACAGAAAGACGGATGCCACAGGTCTTCCCAATGCCGCCGGAACCAACCGGAAAGTCAGCGGATATGTCATGCCTCCCGGGTCGGAATCCTTTGCGATCTTCACCGAGAGCATCGTCTTCTACGGCACCGGGTTTAACCAGACCTCGTCCGGCATCGGAATTGCCGGCAATTACAGCACGGTTTCAAGAGGCACCATCGGCGGAACCTGGATGGCAAAACTCTACGGAAGCTACAAGGCAACCCCCTGGTATAAAGTGACCTTCCAGGGGCTTTACATCGGCGATACCACCAAGAGGGCCAACACTGTCGGCACCGCGCGGAGATGGACCGGTCAGTTGAGAGACGACTCGACCATCGGCTGGGAATTCGACCTGATCAACGAGTTCCAGATCTACAAGAACCTTAATTACAAGATCGGCGCCGGACTTCTTCTGCCTGGCGACGGCCTGAGGTACTGGGATGCTGTTTGGGGCCGCAACGACAAACCCAAGACCCCATGGGCACTCATCACCAACCTGACCTATAACTTCTAATCGAAGTCTGTGGTAAAAAGGGCGGTCATTTTGACCGCCCTTTTTTTTCATCCCGCCCTCATTCCTTGACATCTCCCTTAAAATTGGTCATAGTGTCTCCATCATGATGAAGGAGCCTTTTATGAATTGCCATCGAAAAAATCTCTTCTTTTTTTTGATTTTTATAACCCTGTCTCTTTTTCTCCTGGCCGCCTGTTCCGGCCTCCCGTTGATCGGAAAGAAAAAAGAGGAGAAGACTGAAAAACTCCCGGAAGGAAAGACCGTGAAGGTGGAAGGATTGGGAACCGTCAAGGGAGTCAATCCCCCTGTAGCCGAATCACCCGCTCCGGCTAAAAAACCTTCTCCGGAACCCATTCCAAAACGGGAACCGGAGGCCAGGGTGGCCTCTGTTCCCACCCGGCCCTTTGCCGCCGCTCCTCTCGGTTTCGAGTCGCAACGACTTCCTTTTCTCCAGATGGGCTTCAAAAAGAAGGTGGCTGTCCTGGACTTCGAAAATAAGACAACCTATCAGGAAGAAAGGATCGGTGAGGCAGTGGCAAAACGGCTTTCCGATAAGCTGGAAGCCACCCAGCGGGTAGTCATCATGGACAAGGCCGTTGTCTCGGAGATGTTAAGGCGCGAAGGCCTCAAGTTTGAGACTCTGACCGAGTTGCCGGTGATGAAACAAGCTCACCGGTCCATGGGAATCCAGGCCTTTGCCCTGGGGACGGTCACGGATGTAAGCATCCTCTCCTCCAAAGCTTCTGAAACGTCGGATGAAGAGGTCTCCTTTGCCACGGCAAAAGTGGAGATCCGCCTTTTCGACGCCTCCACCGGAAATCTGCTGAAAACCTTCATCGGAAGAAGCCCCATTTTCGGCACAAAAGAGTCCGGGGAACAGAGCCGGGGCAAAGCCGTGATGAAAGCGATTGATCTGGGCCTTGAGGACATCCTGGAAGGATTTCTTCGCCAGCTCGACTATCTCGACTGGACGACTACCATTGCAAAGATGGAGGGAGAGAATCTTTATATCAATGCAGGAAAACTTTCCGGTCTCCGGGTCGGGGATACCCTTGAGATCTACGCGCCTGGAAAGGAGATCATCCATCCCGCCACCAAAATCTCGCTCGGCTGGACCACGGGCCAGCTGAAGGGGATCGTCAAAATATCCGAGCTCTTCGGCGTGGATGCCGCGATCGGCAAAGTGTCACAGGGAAGCGGCTTCACCCCCAATGACGTGGTGAAGTCAACAGCAAGGTAAAGAAAAAAAGGGGACAGGCTACTTTTTATCGCACCACTCTTTAAGGTTTAGAAAAAAGTAGCCTGTCCCCTTTTTGTTGCCAAAGGAGTAAAGCATGCGGCTTCCTCAATTTGAATATGTTGAGCCGAAGACACTGAAAGAGGCCTCCAAGATGCTCGCTTCGGACAAAAAGACGGTTGTTCTCGCAGGAGGAACAGATCTTCTTGTCAATATGAAGCACAGGGTGATCGAGCCCAGGCGGGTCATCAACCTCAAGGCCATCCCGAAGCTGGACCATATCACCGCAGGCAAGGATGGTTTAAGAATCGGGGCCCTCACAACCCTCCATGATATTGCCTCTTCGCCTCTGATCCAAGAACAGTATCCTGCTGTAGGGCAGGCCGCCGGGGAAGTGGGAGCTTATGCCCATCAAGCCATGGGGACTTTAGGAGGAAACCTTTGCCAGGAAAATCGATGTCGGTTTTACAATCAATCGCCCTTCTGGAGGGGAGTGAGATCTCCCTGTTATAAAGCCGGGGGGGACCTGTGCCATGTTGTAAAAAAATCGGGGAAATGCCATTCCGCCTATTGCGGAGACATGGCTCCTGCGCTCATCGTCCTGGACGCTCAAGTCAAAGTCACGGGTCCAGACGGCGAACGATTTTTTCCGCTAAAAAAACTTTATAACCAAAACGGGAAAAAACCTCTTTCTTTGAAAACAGGGGAGATTTTAAAAGAGGTTTTCATTCCCCCTTCTTCCGGCAAAACACTCTACCTGAAATGGAGGCTGAGAGACTCCCTCGAATTCCCAATCCTCTCTCTATCACTTCATATGGAAACCGACGGGAAAGGGCAGGTCAAGAAGGCGAGAATTGTCTTCAGTTCGGTGGGTGAAGGACCGGTCGAGGCTGTCTCAGCGGAGAAGATGTTGAAGGGCAAGCTTCTCGATGAACGAATGATCGAAAAGGTTTCGGAACAGGCGGTCAAAGAAATTTCACCGATGCGCACCTCCATTCATTCCCCCGCCTATAAACGAAAAATGGCGGCAATCCTGGTGAGACAGGCCCTTGAAGAATTGCGGAATGCGGAATGATGATTGCGGAGTCTAAAACCAAATAAAGATTATATTCCGAAATCCGAAATCCGCAATCCGAAATTTGATGGGAGACATTATGAAACACATTCTAAAGCTTCATGTTAACGGTGAAGATTACGAGATTCTCACGGAGATCCACAAGACCCTTCTTGAGGTGCTGAGAGAAGATCTGGGCTTGACAGGGACGAAACGGGGTTGCGATCTCGGAACGTGCGGCGCCTGCACCGTCCTCATCGACGGCAAACCCTCTCTCTCCTGCCTGACCCTGGCGGCGGCCGTCCGGGATAAGAAGATTACGACGATCGAAGGCCTGGCCAAGGATGGAGAGCTTCACCCCCTTCAGAAAGCCTTTGCTGAAAAAGGGGCGATCCAGTGTGGATTCTGCACGCCCGGAATGATCTTAACCTCAAAGGCCTTTCTCGATGAAAATCTCAAGCCTAAAGAAGAAGAGGTGAAAAAAGCCATTTCCGGCAATCTCTGCCGCTGCACCGGCTATGTAAAGATTGTAGAGGCAGTATTGTCGGTGTCTGAAAAACAATAGGGGTCCAGGATTCGAGGGTTCTAGGGTTCAAGTGACAAACTAATCAAGTCCAAACCAATGGATTTTTTAAAACCACCAGAAAGACCTTTCCTTGACCCCTTGAATCCTCGAACCCTTGAACCCTTTTCTTGACAAGGAGACTTCCATGCATAAACTCAATGTCGTTGGAAAGCGCTCGCCCATGCTCGATGCCCTGGAGAAGGCAACCGGCCAGGCCAGGTTCACGGACGACCTCAGCCTTCCTGGGATGCTCTTTGGAAAAATCCTGAGAAGCCCCCATCCCCATGCAAAGATCCTCCATGTCGACCTCTCCGGAGCCTTAAAAGTGAAGGGAGTCCAGGGGGCCATCAGCGGGAAAGATATTCCGAGGAAGAAATACGGGATTGTTCCCATGGCCAAGGACGAATATGCCCTGGCCATTGACAAGGTCCGCTACATCGGCGATGAAGTGGCCGCAGTCGCAGCCGCCTCCCTCGATGCGGCGGAAGAAGCGATTTCGAAGATCCGGGTGGATTATGAGGTCCTTCCGGCGGTCTTCGATCCACTGGAGTCGATGAAGCCCGGAGCCCCCGTGATTCATGAGGAAGTTCCCAATAACATAAGCGCCTCCATCCGGAAGGAGTTCGGCAATGTGGAGAAGGCGTTCCTCGAATCGGACTTCGTCTTTGAGAATGACTTTGAGACACAGGCCATCAATCATGCTCCCCTTGAGCCGCATGCCGCCCTGAGCACGGCGGATCACTCCGGCAAGGTGACCCTCTGGTCCTCCACCCAGATTCCATTTTTCCTCAGAAGAAATCTTGCCACCACACTCGACATCCCTGAAAGCAAAGTCCGGGTGATCAAACCCAAGGTAGGCGGAGGGTTCGGCCAGAAGATCGACCTCTATGCCAAGGATTTCTGTGCGGCTTTCTTCGCTATGAAGATGAAGAAACCCGTTAAGTTCGTTTATGAACGGGAAGAGATGTTCACTTCGACCCGGCAGAGGCATCCATTCCGGATTCGCCTGAAGACCGGAATGAAGAAGGACGGAACGATCCACGCCCAGCAGTTCAGGGCCATTGCCGACGGAGGCGCCTATAACAGCACGGCTCCTCTCATGATCACGCTTGCCTGCTACTTCATCATGCTCCCCTACCGGCTCGAAAATCTCCTCTTCGAAGGCTATCATGTCTACACGAATAAACCCGTGGGAGGAGCCATGCGGGGCCACGGAATTCCCCAGGTCCGGTTCGCCGTTGAGGCCCAGCTCGATATGATTTCCGAGAAAATGGGGATTGATCCCCTGGAGATTCGGCTGAAAAATGCCTTTCTCGCAGGCGAACCCCACCCTGCGAAGTTACTGGTGCAGAGTTGCGGGTTTAGCGATACCCTGAAAAAGGCGGCAGAGGGAATCGGCTGGGCGGAGAAGCGAGGCAAACTCCCGTTCGGCAGGGGAGTCGGCCTGGCCGGGGCCAGTTTCCCGAGCGGGGTTTCCAACATGAGCCACATCTCCTCCGGAGCCGTGGTCAAGATCGAGCGGGATGGTTCCATCACCCTTCTCACGGGCGCGGCGGATATCGGCCAGGGAGCGGAAACCGTGATCTCACAGATTGCGGCAGAAGAGCTGGGGGTCCTTCTTGAAGATATCCGGATTACCGCCGCGGATACGGAGATTACGCCTCTTGATCCGGGAACCTTCGGAAGCGGCGTGACGCTGCGGGCCGGCAATGCTGCCAGGATGGCCGCTTCCGAAGCCAGAGGGAAGCTCCTTGAGGCTGCGGCTGAAAAAATGGAAGCCGACATCAAGGACCTGGAGATCAGGGATCGAAGGGTTTTTAGCAAGGAAAACCCGGAAAGGGGAATGAGCTTTCAGGAGGCGGTCAAAGTATATCAGTATTCCGACCGGCCCATGCCCATCGTTGGAACAGGGTCGTACATGCCTCCGGCCAAGGAGCCCACCACCCTTCTCAAGGAGGACGGAAACTTTTCTCCTGCTTATTCTTTCATGACCCAGGCGGCCGAAGTCCAAGTCGACACCGCCACGGGAAAGATCACCGTTCTAAATATGGTGGCCGCCCATGACTGCGGAAGAGCGATCAATCCCATGCTGGTGGAGGGACAGTTGGAAGGCTCGGTGGTCGGAGGAATGGGCCAGGCCCTTTACGAAGATGTGATGACGGAAAAAGGCCAGGTCCTGAATCCCTCCTTTCTCGATTACGGGATCCCCACGGCCATGGAAGCGCCCTCCATCAATTCTGTGGAGGTTGAGACGGACGATCCCGAGGGTCCGTTCGGCGCAAAAGAATCGGGAGAGGGAACCCAGCTGGCTCCGGCCCCTGCCATCATCAATGCCATCTATGACGCCATCGGCGTGAGATTCAACATCCTTCCGGTCACGCCGGAAAAAGTGTTGGAAGCGCTTCAAAAAAAAGAATAACCAGGTTGCAATCGCCTGCCGCCTGCACGCAGGGAGACCCGGTTTCAGGCATCCCTTTATAGAAATTCTCATTCCGTAAAAAAATTTAAAAAATTTTTATTGACAGGAACGGTGAAATCATAGATAATTTTCTTCAAATCTATACTCAAAAAGGAGGTTTCAGATGAAGCGGTTACTCATTTTGACCAGTATTGTTGTATTGAGCATCACATTGTCGCTTGGCCTATGCCAGGCACAGGTGAAACCGGGTTGGCCCAAGTCCGTAACCATCGGAGCTGCGCCGGTTGGAGGGACCTATTTTATCTGGGGTGGCGGGTTCGCAAAATTATTGCACGATAAGATGGGAATCCCGGGAAACGTGGAAGTGACCGGCGGCCCGGTTCACAACACCCAGTTGGTCGATGCCAAACAGATGGATTTTGCAATGGTCACCGCCGGTCCGGTTTGGGAAGGATGGACCGGGGAGGGGTGGGCCAAAGGGAAAAAACATCAGAATCCCAGGGTCATCTTTCCCATGTATGCAACCTACTTCCAGATGTATGCCTTGAAAAAGACCGGAATCAAATCGATCCACGACCTCAACGGGAAAAGTGTTGGGGTCGGACCGGTCGGCGGAACCCCTGCCACTTATTGGCCGAAAATTCTTGAGGCGGCAGGAGTGAAACCCGGCCGAATCGTCAATGCCGGATCAGCCGACCTGAACTCCCAGCTCAAGGACGGCATGCTTGATGCCAATTCTCAGTCAGTCGGGCTCCCATGGGTGACCATCAGCGAAATCGAGACCACCCACGAGATCAATGTCATTCCTATCCCCAAAGCGGATGCCGAAAAGTTCATCGCCAAATTCCCTCTTTTTGCAACCGGGACCATCCCGAAGGGATTTTATAAAAGCAATAAGGATTTCGATGTGGAAACCATCACCGTCTGGAACTACATGACCGTTCACAAGGATGCCCCGGAAGATTTCGTCTACGAAGTCGTCAAGAAGACCTTCGAGAATGTGGATATCCTCATTGCGACTCACGCCTCGGCAAAAGAGACGAAACCGGAAGCGATTATCACCAGTCCCATTCCTTTGCATCCAGGCGCAGTGAAGTACTACAAGGAGAAGGGGATAAAGATTCCGGATAAACTAATCCCTAAATAGAATCGATGGATGATCTCAAAGTTCTTTGAATCAAGGGAATGCGCGGATGAGCCATGGCTCTCATGGCCATCCGCATTTTTTTAGAAGGGTCCTGTGATTCCGTGAGGGGGAAAAACACGCCTTAGGCGTGACGCTCTCTATCGTTGAGGTGAGTGGAAAAAGGAGGAGGAAGATGGCAGAGGAAAAAGTCGTCGACATCAGAGAGGTCGAGAAAAAACTTGAGAAGATGCACATCAAGGATATTGAAGTCTCCCCCGGGAGGGAGTTGAAGGGTTTTTTCTCAACCGCAGTCTTTATCGTCGCTCTGGCCATGAGCCTCTTCCACATTTATGTCTTGACGATTCGAGCCATTGACCCCTGGTATTTTCGAACCATGCATGTTGTCTTTGCAGGGGTTCTGGTTTTTGCGATCGTTCCGGGCTGGAAAAAAGCTCCCAAAAATAAAATTCATTTCATCGATTATCTCTTGATGCTCTTCGTCGCTGCTCCCGCCCTATACATTTTTATCGAATTTGACGAATGGATTTACCGGGTAGGGGTGGTCCCGAATCAGTGGGATTTTTTCTTCTCCATACTCTTTGTCCTGGCCGTTGTGGAGATGGCCAGGCGGGCGACGGGATGGCCATTGGCGATTCTTTCCGGCCTTTTCATCCTTTATGGCTACTTCGGACAGTATATGCCAGGCCTTTTCTATCATAAAGGTTATTCCTGGCCGAGGATGATGACCTACCTGTTCAGCCTGGACGGCATATTAAGCCTTCCTGTTCTCGCTTCAGCCCATTACATCTTCCTTTTCGTCGTATTCGGAGCATTCGTCGAAGCCTCCGGTGCCGGAAAGTTTTTTGTTGACTTTGCGCGGTGTGCGGCGGGCCGTCTGAGGGGCGGTCCCGCTAAGGTCTCCATCATCTCAAGCGCCCTGATTGGAACTGCTTCAGGTTCGTCTGTGGCCAACGTGGTGGTGGACGGGGTCTTCAATATCCCGTTGATGAAGGCCAGCGGGTTTCGACCCGCAGCAGCGGGAGCGGTGGAGGCGATGAATTCGACCGGCGGACAGATTGTCCCCCCGGTCATGGGAGCCGGAGCCTTCCTCATGGCCGAAATCCTGGGCGTCCCTTACTCCAAAGTTGCTCTGGCCGCCGTGATCCCGGCGCTGATGTATTTTACGGCTGCCTACTGGATGATTGACTTCTACTCGGCTTCTCAAGGCCTCAGGGGAATGAACAAGGAGGAACTCCCCATTTTCAGAAGGATCATGTTAGATCGAGGATACCTTCTTGTTCCCCTGATCGTTCTCCTTACCTCTCTGATGGTATTAATGTATTCTCCTTACCGGTCTGCCATGTATGCGATTATCACCCTGATCATCGTAAGCTGGGTCAAAAAGGCAACCCGGATGGGGGTTAAAGGGGTCGTTCAGACCCTTGCAAAAGGAGGAAAGGGATCGATTGAGATTGCGGCTACCTGCGCCTCTGCAGGCATTATCGTTGGAGTGCTTTCACAGACCGGGCTGGGACAGAAATTTGCCATGATCATCTTCAGCTACTCCGGGGGAAACCTTTTTATAGCCCTCTTCTTTTCCATGGTCATCGCCATCATCCTTGGAATGGGAATGCCAACCACCGCCGCATATGCCATTACGGCCTCTGTCCTTGCGCCGGCTCTGACAAGGGAATTCAGTGTCCCTCCCATTGCCGCTCACCTTTTTATCTTCTATTTCGCCTGCCTATCGGCCCTGACCCCTCCGGTTGCCCTGGCCTCTTTTGCCGCTGCGGCTATTGCCAATGCAAGAACTATGGAAGTCGGGTGGCTGGGAATGAAGTTTGCGATTGCCGGTTTTTTGGTGCCCTTTATGTTTGTCTATGGTCCTGCCATGGTTCTTCAGGGAACTCCATTTGAAATTACCCTCGTGATCATCACCGGACTCCTGGGAACCCTTGCCCTGGCGGCCGCAGTCCAGGGATGGCTCCTGAAAAGGGCCGGATGGGCAGAAAGGGGGCTTCTGCTGGTTGCCTCTTTGGCATTGATTAAGCCGGGATGGACCACAGACTTGATCGGGTTCGGCCTGCTTGCGATTGTCGGCATCTTTCAGATTATCAAATTAAGGAAAAAATAGGAATTATTTCTTCATCCATGGCAACCCTTCATCATATCGCCATCATCCCGGGAGACGGAATAGGAGCAGAGGTGGTTTCGGAAGGGGTCAAATGCCTCAAAACCCTTTCCGAAATCTCAGGAGATATCCGGTTCGAGTTCAAATATTTCCCCTGGGGGAGCGAATACTGCCTGCAGAATGGAAAGATGATGCCTGAAGACGGCCTCGAGGTCTTAAAAAACTTCGATGCCATCTATCTCGGCGCAGTGGGCGATCCTCGCCTGCCTGACGATGTGACCCTCCATGGCCTCCTTCTTCCCATCAAGTTCGGATTTGACCTCTATGCGGGACTCCGGCCGGTCTTTCTCTTTCCTGGAGTGGAATCTCCGTTAGCTCGAATCTCCGAAGGGGAAATCGATATTGTTGTCATCAGGGAGAATACCGAAGGGGAATACTCGAACATAGGAGGGGTTGTCGGAGTTGAAGAGAGAGAATTGGCCTTACAGAGCGGCCTCTTCACCAGGAAGGGAATCGAAAGGATCATTGCCTTTGCTTTTGAATATGCCGTGGCAAGGGGTAGAAAAAAAGTCACCTCCGTCACCAAGTCGAACGCCCAGCGATACGGAATGGTCCTCTGGGATAAAATCTTCAAGGAAGTCGCCGCCGGATATCCTGAAATCCGGACCGAATCAAAACTGATTGATGCCGCCTGCATGGATGTGATTCGGAGCCCGAAGGGGTATGACGTCATCGTTGCCTCCAACCTCTTTGCGGATATTCTCTCCGACCTCACGGCCGCGGCAACAGGTGGCATGGGACTGGCGCCGGGAGCAAGTTTCAATCCGAAGGATAGAACCTACCCCGGCTTCTTTGACCCGGTCCATGGCTCAGCTCCGGATATCGCCGGGAAGGGGCTGGCCAACCCGATTGCCGCCATTCTGACAGTTAGGATGATGTTAGACTATCTGGGAGAAGGAGAAGCAGGCGAACTCCTGTACCAAGCGGTCGGGAAGAATCTGGCAGAGAAAAAAGTGAGGACGATCGATCTCGGAGGCCGCTCACAGACCCATGAAGTCGGAGACGACATCGTCCGGATCCTCCGCTCCTTCTCTTAATAACCTTTGCATAAGTAATAGAACAGGATATGGTAATCCGCCGTTCACCCTGAGCTTGTCCAAGGGTGCGTTGGTCATGGTTCGACGATCTCACCATGACCGGAAGGCGGATAAAATTTTCCATTAATTTTGCGAAGCTCATAATTCATTTCATACGGCCTTCCACGGCACGACCGATCTCACGGGCGGTTTTTTGAATCTCCAGTATGACCCTTTCCATCTTCTGGTCATTGAGGCTTGAAGTAAACCCTACGGCCCAGATGGCCACGGGTGGGAGGGAGGCCGTTTGAACAGGCGCTGCAATGGCCCGCACGCCAAGAAGATACTCCTCGTCGTCAATCGCATATCCCTTTCCCCTCGCTTCTTCCACTTCCCTGAGAAATTTTTTTGGGTCTGTCACCGACCTCGGAGTATACCTTGTCAATTCCACCTTCTTGACGACCTCCTTTGCCCTTTTCTCATCAAGCAGGCCAAGAAAGACTTTCCCGGTGGCTCCTGCAAGGAGTGGCAGCCTCGTCCCCGGAGGCGAGGTGATCTTCATCTCATTATTGGACTCCACGACATCCAGGATGGTGATATGATCCCCGTTCATAATGCCAAGGAAGATCGTCTCTCCAACCTTTTCCATCAATCGTTCCATAGAGGGCCTTGCGATTTCCCTCCACTCGATTCGCCCGTAGGTCTTTCTCCCCAATTCCAGCAAGGTATATCCGATATTGTATCGTTTATCGATGGGATCGCGGACCAGAATACCCAGATCCTCCAGGGAGGAGGTGATCCCGTGGACCGTGCTCTTCCCGATCTTTAACTGTTTTGCCAGTTCGCTCACGCCGAGGCCAGAAGAGGAATCGGCAAGGGTATGAAGGATTTTAAAAGCCTTTTTGACCGACGGGGCGGAATAGGTGCTCTTTTTCATGCGTTCATCCTATTGAACTTTCTCCTTAAAGATACCCGATTCGCTCTTTTATTGTCAATAGGTTCTCTGATTATTTCTCGACAAATCTTGACAAGATAGGCCTATATGCTATGATTAACACGATTTAGGTTGTTCATCATGAAGAACTATCATCGACAGGAGATCTCAAGATGGAAACCGAAGGGGCTCATCCGGTAAGAAGGGGAAAGGTTGCCCGGCCGCAGCAGGAATGGAATTGGATCATTGCCGTTTATCTCTACCTGGCCGGGATGGGGGCCGGCTCTTTTATCATCGGCATGTTGATCCACTGGACGGGGGTCGCCTTCAACCCTTTGCCCGTTCCTTCAATCGAATTTCTTGGTGTCCGCTTCGACCTCGCGAAGATTCCGATCTTCTGGGGGCCGGTCATGGTCTCCATCGGCGCCCCCTTTCTGATCCTGGACTTGGGGATCAAGTGGAGATTCTTTTATGCCTGTCTCAACCCTCGAGCCTCATGGGTGGCGCGTGGGTTCATCATCCTCTCGATCTTTATTGTCTTCGGTCTGGCGCTCTTCGTCAAATCTCTCTTTTCGTTTAAATGGCTCTATCCGGAATCCGGCCTCTGGCTCATCCCGGAGGGCATTGCCTTTGTCTTTGCCTTTGCAACCGCCCTTTACACCGGTATCCTTCTAAAGGCAACGAAATCGGTTCCCTTATGGAACACCCCTCTCCTGCCCCTTCTTTTCCTGGCATCCGCACTCTCCACCGGATCGATGTCCATCATCCTCTCCACCCTGGCAACCGGTTTGATTTCCTATGACGCCGGGGCAATGAAGATGTTAACGGCCGGGGAGCAGATTTTTATCTTGACGGAAGGGATCATCCTTTATCTCTTCTTCTCCCGGAGATACAAGGCATCGGAGCAGGGAAAGGATTCGGTTCGCCTTCTGGTTACAGGCAAATTGCGGTTTGTCTTCTGGCAGGGCATCATCCTTCTCGGTTTTGTCTTTCCAATCGTTCTTGAATGGATATCCAAACATTACCAGAATCCTGCTTTATTGTTTATCGCCGGTATCTCCCTGTTAACCGGCGGGTTTTTTCTCAGGCTGGGCATCCTGCAGGCAGGGATCAAAGACCAGATCCCGATGCAGCGGTTGATGGAAATGCAACATGAACTAATTCAAAATTCGAAATCCGAATATCGAAATCCGAAACAAATTCGGATTTCAAAAATTTAAATTTTCTAAACTCTTTTGTTTTGAACATTTCAAATTTGGTCATTTCCGCCAAAGGCGGATCCGCTTTTCGCGGATGAGATTGTTTCGAATTTCGCCTGCCTGCGCGAAGCCGCTTCGGCGAAGGCAGGGACTTCGTGCTTCGGATTTAATGCTTTTTAATGGAGATACCGATGGAACAAAAGGTGCTGGTGGTCGATCAGGAGAAATGCACGGGCTGCCGCCAGTGCGAGCTGGTCTGTTCGGTCTATCACACCGGGGCAAGCAATCCGAGCCGGTCCCGGGTCAGGGTGGTCAAATGGGAACAGGAGGGACTCTACCTCCCGATGACCTGCAACCATTGCGAGCAAGCCTACTGCGTCGAGGTCTGTCCGACAAAGGCCTGCCATAGGGAACCCGAAAAGGACAACCGGGTGATCATCGATAAAAACCTCTGTATCGGGTGCAGGACCTGCATCATCGCCTGCCCCTTTGGCCAACCCTTCTTCGATCATAAAGAGAGGGTCACGGTGAAATGCGACTACTGCGATGGAGACCCTCAGTGCGTGGCCTTCTGCAATGTCAGGGCCATCTCTTATGTCGATGCGGATGAGTCGAACAGGCTCAAGAGGCGGGAGTTTGCCAATAAGATCGCCGACCTGTTGAAGCAGGCAAGAGGATAAACACCAATTTCCAAATTCCAATAATCAAATAATCCCCAATAACCAATATCCAATGATCAAACATTTGGGGATTATTGGTGATTGGGTCATTGGTTATTATTTGGAGTTTGGAATTTGGGTATTGGGTATTGGAAGATGGAGGGTTGCTGTGCTGACACCGGATGAGCGGGAAAGATATTCCAGGCAGATCATGATCGAAGAGATCGGCTCGGAAGGACAGGAAAGGCTCAAGCGATCACGGGTGGTTATTGCGGGCGCCGGCGGGCTCGGTTGTTCCATAGCGCCCTGGCTCGCGGCGGCCGGAATCGGAACCATTCGAATCATCGATCATGATGAAGTGGAGTTGAGCAACCTGAACCGCCAGATCTTGCACTGGCAGGAAGACATCGGGAAGAAAAAGGTTGATTCCGCCGGAAGCAAAGTGAGGCGCCTGAATCCGGAAATCAGGGTTGAAACGATCGCCGAATCGATCACCGAAAAAAATGCTTCTTCGCTTGTCCATGGCTACGAGGCCATCGTCGATGCGATGGACAACCTATCGACCCGGTACATTCTCAATCGATGTGCGATTGAAAAAAATATTCCTTTTTTTCACGGGGCGGTCCAGGGGTTCGAGGGAAGAGTCATGACCATCCTTCCCGGAAAAACCGCCTGCCTGAGGTGCTTGTATCGGGGCCCGGGGCCGGAAGGTAAGTTTCCTGTCATTGGCGTAACGCCCGCTGTCATCGGGAGTATTCAGGCAACCGAAGTGATCAAATATCTTTTAGGGTTTGGGCAGCTCCTGACCCATCGCATGCTCATGTATGACGGACTGGAGGCTATTTTCACCGAATTTGCTGTTAACCGGAATCCGGATTGCGATCACTGCGGAACATTGGCAGATTGAAAAACCATTCTGTAGGGGCAATTCATGAATTGCCCCTACTCGGGCACAAGGAGTAAAACATGTCCGTTAAGGTACACATTCATGCGACACATCGCCGTTATACCGACGGCCGGGAGGTCGTGGCCGTGGAGGGAAAGACCGTCGGGGAATGCCTGGACCACCTCGTCCGGCAGTATCCCGGGATGGAAAAGGCGATCTTTGCCGGAAAAAATAAACTGCATCATATCGTTGAAGTCTATGTCAACCATGCCAGCGCTCATCCCAACGAGCTTCCCAAACCCGTTCAGGACGGAGACGAGATTCATCTGATCCTCATGCTCGCTGGAGGGTAAGGTTGACATCCCAGTTAAAATAGTATAAATGATTCCTTGACTCTAAGGGGAGGAAGAGGCAATGGCGGAGTGTCCTGTTTGCGGAAACGAATTGAAACTGGTCGAGGGCACGGAGAAAGGAGAAATCGTCACCTGTGGAGACTGCGGCTCTGAGCTGGAGGTAACCGGGAAAGACAGTGTTCAGGAAGCCCCCCAGGAAGAGGAAGACTGGGGCGAATGATGCCTTTCAATGGCCAGCGCTTTTTCCTCTCTGCACTCACCTTGAGAGACGCCTGCCGGACACAAACTCACAACCTCTTTCACCCATAAAGAAGGCTTGAGGAGACCTTGCGCAAGGCCGGGTTTTAACCTTTCACTGCAACCGGAGTTAAGGCCATGAGAGTAGGATTGATCCATTCCATTATCAGAAAGGAGGAGAAACTCCTCCTGGACGAATTTCGCATCCGCCCCGGCGTCGAGGTGACGACGATCGATGACAGGGAAATCGTCTTCAATCTCCACAAAAACAACTACCCTTTCGATGTGGTTATCGAACGGTGCGTCAACCATTCCAGGGCCATCCACGCCATTAAAATCTTCGAGGACTTTGGAATTCCTACGATCAACTCCTATCGGGTGGCAGAGACCTGCGGCAGCAAATTCCTGACCACGCAGACCATCATTAAAGCCGGCATTCGAACGCCCCGTTGTTACTTGGCCTTCACCCCTGAATCGGCCCTGGCCGCCATGGATGAGCTTGGGTATCCCTGTGTCATCAAGCCCAATACCGGTTCGTGGGGAAGGCTGCTCTCGAAGGTCAATGACCGGGATGCAGCCGAAGCGATCCTGGAGCATAAAGAGGTCCTGGGAAGCTATCACCATTCCATCTTCTACATCCAGGAATATATGGAGAAGCGCGGCAGGGACATCCGGAGTTTTGTCGTCGGGGATCGCTGTATCTGTGCGATCTATCGCCACTCCGAACACTGGATCACCAACACGGCACGGGGAGGAAAGGCCTCGAACTGTCCGGTGACAGATGAACTCCACGACATCTCCGTCCGTGCGGCCAAAGCCGTGGGCGGAGGCGTGGTGGCAATTGATCTCTTTGAGACCCCGGAAGGACTCTCCATCAACGAGGTCAACTATACCATGGAATTTCGAAACAGCATTGATACGACGGGAGTCAACATCCCTGCCAGGGTTGTGGACTATGTTCTGGAGGTGGGGAGGAGATGAAGGCCTCGATCGTTGGCGCATCCGGTTATGGCGGTGGGGAGCTTCTCAGGCTCCTCCTCGATCATCCCCATGTGGAAATCCATCAGGTGACATCGGAAAGAAATGCCGGAAAGCCCGTGACGAGAGTTCATCCGAACCTTCGCAAAAAGAGTTCTCTTAACTTCTGCACGGTCAAAGAACTCGAAAAGGTGGATCTCCTCTTCGTCTCCCTTCCCCATACCCAATTCATGCAGAGGTTTAATGAGTTAAATGGCCTGGCGGAACGAATCGTTGATCTCTCCGCTGATTTCAGGCTCAAAGATACCGCCGCATACCTGAAATGGTACGGGGTGGAGCACCCCCACCCGGATAGGCTTTCCGAGTTCGTCTATGGAAATGTCGAACTTCACCGGGAAGCGATGAAGAAGGCCCGTTACATCAGCGGCGCAGGATGCAATGCCACAGCCACCATCCTGCCCCTCTGGCCCCTTTTTAAACTGGGCGTCGTGGATACGGCCCTGCCCGTTGTTGCCGAAGCCAAGTGCGGTTCGTCGGAGGGAGGCAATGCGGTGAGCGAGGCTTCCCACCATCCGGAGCGGAGCGGTTGCGTCCGCTCCTATAAACCCACCGGACACCGTCACATTGCGGAGATGGAGCAGGAGCTGGGCCACCGCATTTATTTTTCTGCCACATCGATTGAGATGGTGCGGGGAATTCTGGTTACAGCCCACCTCTTTGTGAAGCCGGAGATCACGGAAAAAGATATCTGGAAGGGTTATCGTCAGGTCTATGGACAGGAGCCTTTCATTCGGATCGTCAAGGAGAAGCAAGGCATCTACCGTTTTCCCGAACCCAAGATTCTTGCCGGCACCAATTACTGCGACATCGGTTTTGAGTTAGAGGGAACGAGGCTGGTCGTCATTTCGGCGATCGACAACCTCATGAAAGGAGCAGCCGGCCAGGCCGTCCATGCCATGAATGTGATGTGCGGCTTTGAAGAAACAGCAGGGCTCACCTTTACCGGCCTCCACCCCACTTAACATAAGATTTCGGATTTCGGAATGCGGATTTCGGAATTTAAAATCCGCAATTCGTAATCTGCGATCCGCAATCTGGAAGATATGTGTCGACTACTTGCCGTTCGATCAGAGGAACCGTTCAGTCCTGCGGATTACCTGACCCCATTTGCTCTCATCGCCAAAAACAGCAAGGAATATCAGGGACACGGCTGGGGATGTGCATGGACGGACGATGACCGAAAATGGCAAATCTATAAAAATATCCGCCCTGTCTGGGAAGACGACTTCTCCAGGGTTCCCCGCACCTCCCTTCTCATTGCCCATGCCCGCAGCGCCTTTGAGGATAAGGATATCGTCGTTCAAAACAATATGCCTTTCACGGATGGAAAAAGGGTCTTCATCTTCAATGGCGAACTCAGAGGGGTGAAAATCAAGGAACAGGGACGGATCGGAGCAGAGAAGATCTTCAACTTCATCCGCCGCTTCGATGCTGGAGATACGCTGACCGCCCTGAAGAAAGCGGTTGGTCTCATCAGAGATCGGACGAGACACATCAGGGGAATGAACATTATACTGGTAAAAGAACGGTCCATCTATCTTTCCACCTTTTTTACCGGTGATGAGGAGTACTTCACGATGCGATATAAAGAAGGCCCTGAATTAGTTATCTGCTCGGAAGCCTTTCCTTCCGAAGAAGGCTGGCAGAGCATTTCCAATGAAACGGTGAGGGCATGGTAAATGATCATTGTTAAGATCGGCGGAGGAGCCGGAATCAATCTCCAAGGAATCATCCAGGATTTGGCACAGATCAGAGAAAAGTTCATTATCGTCCACGGCGCAAACGCACTCAGGGACAAGCT
Organism: Deltaproteobacteria bacterium; assembly: GCA_020059605.1. Classification (GTDB taxonomy): domain Bacteria; phylum Desulfobacterota; class BSN033; order BSN033; family UBA1163; genus RBG-16-49-23. Next base: position 11,812 of record JAGVBT010000037.1, on the reverse strand, counting down.
GGCCGAAGACCTGGGGCAACCCAAGAAAGTCGTCACCTCGGTCTCCGGATATTCAAGCGTCTATTCGGATGAACGCCTGATCGACCAGATGATGATGGCCTATGCCGGTGCAAGAAACAAGCGGATCGTCGAGCTCTGCCAGCAGAACGGGATTAACGCCGTCGGCCTTTGCGGCCTGGACGGGAAGTCCATCCAGGGGGTCCGGAACAAGGGGATCCGGGTCTACCGGGAGGGCAAGCTGAAAATTCTCCGGGATTATTCGGGCAAACCCGAGTCGGTCAACCGGGGCCTCCTCGATCTTCTGCTCGATCATGGTTATGTCCCCGTGCTCACCGTTCCGATTATCGACGAACAGAATACCGCCATCAACACGGAAAATGACGATGTCGTGAGAGTCCTTCAGAAGACCCTGCGCGCCCACACCGTGATCAACCTGATCGAAGCCCCGGGATTCCTTGAAAATAAAGAGGATGAAACCAGCTTGATCCGGAGGATCCCTGTGGTGGAACTCGAACGCAGGGAGCAACAGGTAGACGGGAGAATGAAACGGAAGATGCTGGCGGTCAGGAAACTCTTTGAGGTTGGAGCCAGCCGGGTGATCATCGCCGACGGGCGGGGGGAACACCCCGTGACAGACGCCCTTTCAGGAAAGGGAACGGTGATTGAATGAACGGGCTGAACACGAAAGAGATGGAAGACCGTTACGAACTGCCCGTCTATCCCCGCCGGGATATCGTCCTGGTCAGGGGCAAAGGCGCCAGGCTCTATGACGACCGGGGCAGGGAATACATCGACTGCGCCTCCAACGTGGGAGTTTCCAATATCGGCCATGCCAGGGAGGAAGTGGCCAGGGCGATCCATGAACAGTATCTGACCCTGGGAAACTGCTACGGCATGTTCTATAACCCGGTCCGCGCAAAGCTTGCGGAGAAACTGACCTCCCTCAGTCCTCCGGGGCTGAAGCGGGTCTTCTTTTGCAATTCCGGCACAGAGGCCATTGAGGGGGCAATCAAGTTCGCACGGGCAAGCACCGGAAAAACGGAGGTCATCGCTGCGATGAGAGGCTTTCACGGGAAGACCTTCGGCGCGCTTGCCGCCACGTGGGGAGACGAATATCAGAAACCTTTCGCACCCATGATGCCCGGGCTCAAGCACGCGCCCTTCAATAACTTCGAAAAATTGACTGAGGCGGTCAGTCAACAAACGGCCGCGGTTCTCCTTGAGCCCGTTCAAGGAGAAGGCGGGGTCCGGGTTGGGGACAAGTCTTACTTCCGGCAGGTTCGGAGCCTTTGCAATGAAAGGGGGATCCTCCTGATTCTCGACGAAGTGCAAACGGGTTTTGGCAGAACAGGGACCCTTTTCGCGTGCGAGCAGTTTGTGGAGCCGGACATGCTATGCGTGGCCAAATCGCTCGCAGGGGGCATCCCCATGGGGGCGGTGCTCTGCTCCGCCGCAGTCCATGTTCCCGTCAAGAGCCACACCTCTACCTTCGGAGGAAATCCGCTTGCCTGCGCCGCGGCATTGGCATCGCTTGAAATCATCGTCCGCGAGCGACTCCCGGAAATGGCAAAGACCCTGGGAGAATACTTTCTAAAGGAATTGGGGGCAATCAAGAGCAATAGAATTCGGGAAGTGAGAGGCCTCGGCCTCATGATCGGCATCGAACTGAAGGAGAAGGCAGGCCCTTATGTCCAGCGGCTGATGGAAGAGGGAGTGATTGTGCTTCTTGCGGGCGCAACGGTCGTCCGGCTTCTTCCTCCGCTCGTCATCACCCGGGAAGAGATTGATCAGGTTTTATCCATCATGAGAGAAGTGCTGGCCTAAAAGCGAAAAGAGAGGGGCTGGTCAGACCAGCCCCTCTCCGCCAAATTCCAATGACCCTCAATGAACTTCCGACTCAAGGGCCATGGCCTGCCGCTGGGCGGCAGTGATTTTCTCGGCGGCTGCTTTCTTCTTGGCAACGGCCACCCGGTCCGCATCGACATAATCCACGGCTTTCACTTCACAGAAACGAACGCACTGGGGATCTCCGTCGCAGAGATCGCACTTAAAATTCTTCCGGTCGATGACATTGAACCCCATTGCGCCGAAGGGGCAAACCGTCACGCAGGAACGGCAACCGATACAGATATTGTGGTTCACCATCACCCGGCTCAGATTCTCATCGCGGGAGATGGCCTTCACGGGGCAAACGATCAAACAGGGGGCGTCCTGGCACTGCTGGCAGGACATGGGAATGTAAAGCCCCTCGGATTCCCATTTTACGACCTTGATCCGGCTTCGCGCGGCATTGGACACGCCGTCATGAAAGACCGAGCAGACAAGCTCACAGAGCCTGCAGCCGGTGCACTTTTCGGGACTGATGGCAAGAACTTTACCCATGGGTTCCATTGACTTCTCTCCTTTCATTGTAACGAATGACTCGAATGAAACCGAATACTGCAAATAAAGAATAGTTCAATTCGGCCCATTCGCTGCCATTCGCTAAATTCGTTAAGTATCACAACAGGTGGGATGGTTCTTTTTCCAGGCCGAGCCTCTTGAGCGTTTCCGGCTTCGGAACGCCGTTCTTATCGAGACCCTTGTATTCATACAACTCATCGACCATCTTTTTGAACTTTTCCCGGTCGATTACCCTGCCGACCACATCGGGCGCGCCCCTTCGGGTGGGCTCGTCAAAGTAGCGGTGATTGAGCATGTCGCCTTTTTTAAGATCCTCTCTCTGCAAACCCTCCCGGAGGTTAAAGAGCCGTTCCATCATATTGCACCGTTCTGCAACGTCCCAGATTTCCCGGGGAGTTAACTCCAATCCCGTATTGTAATGAATAACCTTGGGCCAATCTTCAAAATTGGGAAGCGTGGCGCCCAAAAAGGTCGTGTGGTACTTACAGATGCCGAGACAGTCAACGGCCATATAGCAGTTCTCATGCCAGAAGACCTGCCAGGGCTTGCCGATATATTCGGTATGCTCCGAGCTCAAGGGTCCGTCATAGGGCACGGGGCTGCTGTAGATTTTTCTCATCACGTCTACCGGCAAATGGTACAGGTCGATTGCCGGGCGGCTTCTCAAATGGTCCGACCCCCGGGAAGCCGTGGCAATATTGAGCGCAAGCGCGGGCGTGGCCCGCTCATCGGAATGAAGATTGCTCACCCCTTTGACCTGGATCAGGTAGTCGAATGAATTCTTCCCGATCTTCTCGGAAGCGATGATGCCTCCTTCGGCCAGCGTATTGCCCAGCCAACCTTCTCTGAAACAAATCCGTTTGACCATCTCAAGGAGGGCCTCATCATTGCCGAACCGCAAATCCAAACCGTCGGTCTCTTTGTTCGTGAGGATTCCCAGTTCATAGAGCTCCATCGCCCAGGAGATGATGCTCCCGGTCTCCAGATTATCCATTCCGAATTGATCCACCAGGTGATTGCCCACCAGCAGGGTTTCCAGGCTCCGGCAGTCCGGCTCACCGCAGAAAGCGCCCTGGGAAGTATACTCCGGACCTTCATCATAGACCCCTGCATACGGGCCGGTGGGGATTTTGTACTGGGCGCGGCAATGGACCTGGCAACCGAAGCAACCCGCCATATGGTAGGGTCCCATCGTTTCTGCGCAGGCATCATCGATTGCCTCCGGCTCAATTTCATCACAATAGAGCTCCTGGTTATACTGGAAGTTCCTGCACCGGACGCCCCCCCAGGAGTTCGTGGCCCCCCAGATAAAAGGGGTCCCCAGAGTTCCCTGGGTCTGGTTCACCTTGGCGCTTGTGATCTGTTCGATAAACCGTTTGTTAAATTCAAGGGCCTCTTTTGGGTAGGCGATCTTAATATCCATGGTGCCACGTGCGGCAATGGCCTTTAAATTTTTTGAGCCCATGACCGCTCCCATTCCGGTTCTCCCGCCTGAATTTTTAATTCCGGTCATGACGTTGGCAAACCTCACCAGGTTTTCGCCCGCCGGGCCAATGACCAGGCTCTTAATATCGTCATCCCCCAGCTCTTCCCGGATCGCCCACTGGGCTTCCGTTGTCGTTTTGCCCCAGAGATGTTTGGCGTCGCGAATCTCAATCTTGCCATTTTTAATCCAGAGGTAAACCGGCTTTTCCGCCTTCCCTTTGATCACGAGATGGTGAAACCCTGCCCAGGCCAACTCGGGAGCGAAGAACCCTCCCATGTTGGCGCTCCCCAGCATCCCTCCCAAGGGGGATTTCGCCATCACATGGGTTCTTGCGGTAGCTGAAGCCAGGGTTGCGGTCAGGATTCCGCCGCTGACGATAAGAGGATTTTCGGGACCGAGGGGATCGCATCCTTTGGGAGCATAATTATAAAGCAAATAGGCATCGAGTCCCCGCCCCCCCAGGAACTTTCTTCGCACATCAAGCGGAATCGGCTTAATGTCTATCTTACCGGTAGTGAGATCGATATAAGCTATCTTTCTATTTAGGGCCATCTTTCTTTTCCTCCTTCATTTTTCTTTCAAATGCCTCCTCCGCGATTCGTTTGTTTACATCCCAAACCGGGCCCCGGATGCGGGGAAAACCGCTCTTGACCCAGGCCACTCGGAATTCCAGGCCACACGTAGGACATTTCACATGATCCACCCCGGGTTTCGGTTGAAGCCTTCCCATGCAGCTCGGATTATGGCATCTGAACTGGCCATAGGTTCGAGTCTTGCGAAGACTCTCGGCTGTTGAAAGTCCTTCTCTTTCGTTTCCCATAGCAACCCCCTTTCTCAAAATATAATGGTGAAAGTCGAGGGCGGAAGAAATCTTCTCGTCATGTTGTAAGTTCACAATAGTGAACTGTCCGGGTCTCCCTCAAAAACCTCAACTTCCTCAGATTATTAAAATATATTTATTTTTTTGTCAAGAAATATTTTCAGGCTAATGCGGAAAGAGTTCACGGTAGTGAACTGTCCGACGGATTCCACCATTCGATCCAGGTCCCATCCCGCCCGAAGGCGATGCCTGTTGTTGATTCAATCTCCCTGATCCAGTCCCCGAGAAAGGATCCGTGGTGGATAATCAGCGGGGTGCTGTGCCGGGGAAGAATGTCCTCAAAGAGCCGGTGGAGGAATATGTTCCTGTCCATCTCCCGCATCGTTTCGCCATCATCCCAGGGCGTAGGCCGGATAAACCCGTGATTCGCGCCCTCGTCCCTTCGGTAAAGAAAGTGGTTCCCGAACCGGTCTTTGAGGCGCCGCAGCGTTTCAACGCACTTCAGAATATCCCCCAGCGTGATCCCTTTGCAGAAATATTGAAGCAACCGGTCGGAGAACGATTCAAAGCCGATCGAAGCAAACATGATCTTCGCCTCCTGCGCACGGGCTTTTTCGAGAATCTCCGGAAGGTCGGAGGCGTGTCCATTGATGTCATCGACCCGGCAGACCAGGTGGATCTGCGAAAGCCTCATCCCATGATGCTTAACCTCCTCAAGCAATTGACCGAGCGAGCGGAGGGGATATTCGTCGATGAGTTCGAACGGGATCTTTCTTCCATCGATCTCGGGAAGCCCAGCAATCTGGGCGATGACCCTGTCACGCTCCACGGGGCCATGAAAACCCTTGTCCCGCGAAACGTCGCAGAAGACACATCCCTCACTCCGGACGTTTAACACCGGAACCCCTCTCTCCCTGAGTTCGACCGGTGGGGGCAGGCTGACCGTCTGTACCCTGCCGGCGTAAGGACAGCCGATGGCATTCAACACCTGCCCCAGCCGGACCTCGTGCTTCTTCGCCGACTCCGAAAAGGTGTAGAGATTCGACCAGTCCACTTCCAAGAATATTTCTTTTGTCCACGGATGTTCGAGCAGGATGTCGCTCATGCCGAAATGGTCCGGTCGGAAGCCATCGGCCGGACCCTGGCAGGCAAGATCAACCGCGGATTTCAGTCCTCTGAACCGGTGCGGGTGAGAATCATTCCCGGGCTCACCATGATAATCCTGTTTGGCTTGCGGCCCTCCCAGAATTGTAACAAAGCCCTCCCGCTTCAGTGCGCGGATCAGCTCGATGAGATCTTTTCTTCCGCAGAGATGCGAAAAGGCAACCCTCCTCTCTTCTTTTTTGTAGTAATCATCGATGAACGCGAGCAGTCGATCTTTTGAAAAAGACCGCTCGATCCCGATGACGATAGAGGGGATGGACAGCTTCCGCTGGAAGAATGTTGCCGCCAGTTGGGCTCCCAGAATGCCGTGAGGTTCCCCCGTATGGTGTGTGAATATGATCATGCTTCAATATTTCTTGTATGGCTGCAATGGTTATGAAATCTATGAATTAAGGACCTAAGGTTGTCATCAGGAACAAAGCTACATGTTCCATCCTCCCGAGACTTCCACCTCGGCTCCGGTCATAAAACTCGCTTCGTCAGAGGATAGAAAGGCCACCACATTGGCAACTTCCTCGGGCTGACCGGCCCGTTTCAAAGAGGTATTTTCGATGATCATGTTTCGATATTTTTCTGCCATCTTGGAAACCGTGGGAGTCAGGATGAAACCCGGTAAAACCACATTGACATTGATCTGGTAACGGCCCAGTTCTCTGGCGACGCTCTTTGTCAGTCCGAGGATGCCTGCCTTGGCCGTGCTATAACTGATCTCTGATAAGGCTCCCCGCTTTCCCCAGACCGAAGAGAGATTGATGATCTTCCCGTAACTCTTTTCGATCATGCGGGGGACAACGGCCTGGATGCAATTCAAGGTTCCTTTCAGGTGAACGCCCAGGACCGCATCCCAATCTTCCTCTTTCGTCTTCAAAAGACTCCCCGGCCGATCAAACCCGGCATTATTGACCAGAATATCGATCCGTCCGAAGGCGGTTGCGGCCTCTGCGACCAACTTCTCCACCTGTTTCCAGTCCGCCACATCCACCGGAAAGAAGAGGCATCTTCTGCCCAGGGCCTCGATCTCTTTCCGGGTTTGAACGCCGGTATCCGGGTTCCATTCGACCACGGCGACATCGGCCCCTTCCTGGGCCATCTTCAGGGCAATGCTTTTCCCGATCCCCTGCCCCGCCCCCGTCACGATTGCTTTCCTATCCTTGAGTCTCATCTTTCCCCCTTAAAAAATAAAATGGACCCCAAACCCGGGGTCAGGTCTATAGTCTTGGCATAAATTGCCGGTTCAACATTAGGCTTGCCGCTTCATGGCTAATGCGGGAAAATAAGCAAATAGAAATCAACGTCCTTTGAATGAACCATGACGGAGCCTCTATCTCCTTCATCCATGGTATGATGCCGTACCTTTATTTTAAGATTTCAAAAAGAAAATGTCACTGAATACCTTTTCCCTTGACTCAGAACCTTCTTACCGTTAAGCTTTTAAGAAGGGGGGTCATCATGGCTTCATCGTTCATTTAAAATCAGGAGGAGGTCATGGTCGAAGATTGGTTGGCAAATGCATATGAGGGGATGTCGAGAAGGCAATTTCTTGCCCGGATGACCGCCGCAGGCGTCGGCCTTGCCGGTTTCGCAATGGCAGCCAACCCGGTCACGGGTGAAATCATCACCACGCCGACAGAAGGGCCTACGGTAAAAGAGGGCAAAGTCCCTTCGGGTGATTTTCAGATACCCATTGATGAGGCACGGCCTTCAGCCGCCGGAAAAACGGATGATACATGAACCAATTTAGTGGAGACAGCACCGGTTTTTTCAAGGGTCGTACATCATGCGGCTGAAAACGTTATTGGTAGCATCATATTTTGGAATATCTCCGACGATAAACCTTTTGTAAGTAGGCTGATCCGCTATCTTTGCTGCGGATGGTTTACTCATGCTCACCCCCGATGCTGTCATGGCTCCTTCAAACCCCATCGTCTTGATAAATGACCTTCTGTTCATGAATGATCCTTCCCCCTTTGGATTCAATTTACAAAAGGGGGAATAGCCGGTGAAGCAAAAAATAATTCACGCCTGGTCTTCCGACTTCACTCTTTCTTCTGAAGTGCAGGCAGCCTCTTCCCCTTCGTGATAGTCCTTTTTTATCTTCTTTAAGCCCTTGTTTTCCAGAAACGCAATGGTTTTGATCATGATCTCGCGAGATCTTTCGTCAGGATACGGCCGTTTGTGTTCCTTAGGATTTAATAAGAACATGCCTCCTCCTTCTTCGGTACGTTTCTTCAAGTCGTAGCCATCGCTCCCCATTTGATACATCAAGATATGCGTTTAACCCTGAATCAAAGAAAAATGTTAAAAGCCAATGGCTGACCCCAGGATCTTCCCAAAAGTGTATAGCGTAGCTTTGATCCCAGCCTTTTCCCCGGATTACTTGGGGCATTTTCCTATCCACTTTCCCGAAAGATTCTGGGTCATCTCCATATCCGACTGTTTCATCTTGATGACTCCCTCAAAGGTCTCTCCCTTATAGGTGACTTTCCCGTTCATAACCACAGGACCTTCTTTTGTCTTACATTCCATGACCCAGGAGACTGTGTCTCCCTTGACATCATGCTTGATCATCTTGCATTCCTGTCCTGGCTCTCCTTTCTGGGGCACCACATCCTTTTTTGTCAGACAATGGGTATGGGTTTGGGGAGGCATCTTCATGGGCATTCCCGACATCTCCATCTTGCCGGTTATCTCCCACAGGCCTTCCTTCATGTTTTGGCCCTGGGCCATACCCTGAAGAAGCAAGGGCAAAAAAACGATTGCCAAAACCAAACAGATCTTTTTAGCCATATTTCTCCCTCCTTTTTAGTTTTTTTAATTCTGCTATTTAAATTCTATGAAACGAAGACGAAATAGTCAACACTGATTCAATCGACTCTGTTAGCTGATTCAATCGAATTCAATGCCGGGGTCAACGACAGGGCAAACTCAAATAGACAATCGAGAAAACAACGCCCGCCACCGACGAAAAAGAAAAAATGCAAAAAAAGACTTGACAAGATAAAGGGCTATTGCTATTATGATGCGGAACGATGTTTCGCATTATGAAACGGTCTATGCTTGCCTCTCAAGGATCAAAACCAGGCAATCTCGTCCAGACCATCGAGCGCGTGTCCGTGATCCTCGATATCCTGGGACAGAACCCCCATGGGATCAGCGTTCGAGATCTCTCCTCGAAAGTGAACCTTCCGAAGGGGACTACCCATCGCCTCCTCTCCTCCCTCGCCTACCTGGGTTACGTGCGCCAGGATCACAGGACGAGAAACTACCTCCTGGGATTTAAACTGGTGGAGCTTGGAAATCTCCTTTTGGGGCAGCTCGATCTGAGGAAAGAGGCTGCTCCTTTTCTAAAGGATCTGGCAGAGAGGACACAAGAGACCGTCCACATGGTGGTCCTTGACCGCAATGAGGTGGTCTATATCGACAAGGTAGAAGGGGATCATAACCCAAGCGGTTTGAGGATGGCCTCGCGGATCGGCCTCCGAAATCCTGCCCATAGCAGCGCCGTTGGAAAAGTCCTTATCTCTCTCCTCTCCGATGAGGAGCTAAATCGGTCCTTTCTGGGCAAAGGACTTTTAAAAAGGACTGAAAATACGATCACCGACACAGCCCAATTGAAAGAACATTTGAGAATGGTCAGGAATCAGGGGTATGCCGTCGATGACGAGGAAAACGAAAAGGGGGTCCGATGTATCGGCGCCCCCATCTATGACGAGGCGGGGCATGCTGTCGCCGCCATCAGCATCTCCGGACCGGCTTTCCGGGTCACCAAAAAAATGGTCCAGGAAATACTTAAAAAGGAGGTGATGGAAATAGCGTTAAAGATCTCGCAACGATTAGGGTTTCGGGAAGGAAGGTAATTTAAGTTCGGAGTTATAAGTTATGAGTTTAAAATTTTAAAATTCGGGTTTGGACTTCCGAAATTCAAGCTTTAAAAAGGAGGGTTTTTATGAAAAGCTTAAAATGTTTTTCGATGATGGTAGCTGTATCGATGGTTTTGCTTTTGGCAATCACTTTCTACGGGACATCGGCGTTTGGGCAGGCCAAGTATACATTGAAATTTAACCATGTGCTGGGTCCGAAAGAGCCCTATCACCAGGGATTTCTGAATTGGGCAAAAGCGGTTGAAGAGAGAACCAAAGGAGGGCTTAAAATTGAGGTTTTCCCCAGCGCCCAGCTTGGGGTGGAAGAAGACATTTTAGAGCAAATAAGGGCGGGCGCAAATGTGGGCCAGAATACCGACTCGGCCCGTATGGGCAATTATGTTCCTGGCATCGCCTGTATGAACGGCCCGTATTTTGCCGAAACCATCGCTGAAGTGGAGAAGCTCAAGAAGATGCCGACGGTGCAAGGCTGGCTTGACGAACTGGCCAATAAATTCGGCTTTAAAGTCCTTTCTTTCAGCTGGATCCAGGGCTACCGACATTTTTTTACGAATAAACCTGTCAGGACCCCCGAAGACTTGAAAGGGCAACGCATCCGCACCCCCCCTGCCCCCATCTGGCAGGAGTCGGTGCGCGCCCTTGGCGCCACCCCTGTGGCTCTCGCCTTTGGAGAAATGTATCCGGCCCTTCAGCAAAAAGTGGTCGACGGGGTTGAATTGGTTTACAACAACATACCCGCCGGACGTTTCTATGAAGTCCTGAAGTATGTGAGCGAAACAGGACATATCATGCTGGTTAATTTTGAGGTCATCAGCGCAAAATGGTTCAATGCGTTGCCTGCCGAATATCAGAAAATTCTTGTGGAGGAATGTGACAAGGCCGGAATCGAAACCTCCAAGCTGATCATTGATAAGCTTGAGAAAGAAGTGAAGGCGGACCTGGTCAAGAGAGGAATGGTTGTGGTGGATAACGTTAATTTACCCGCTTTCAGAAAGGCCGGAGAAAAGGCCTATGAGGTCTTGAAAATCGCTGATGTGAAAGAAAAGGTTTTTAAGGAACTGGGAAAGAAGTAGAGGCGACGGGTTATTCACCCTCAAACGATGGAATTCGATTTTATTGCCTAAGGGGCGGTCCTTTGTGACTGCCCCTTTGAGGGGCCCGGAAAGAGACTCTCCTCCATTCATTGATCGGGCTTTAGGGCACGACGCGGCAATCTCAATTTAAGAGGCGAAGGATGGGGCATGAAGAAGCTATATGAGGTTATCTGCCGGTGCGAGACTTTTCTAATTAAGGTTTTCTTGGTATCCATGGTGGGATTGGTATTCATCGCAGCCTCCACGCGATACGCGGGCTATCCCATCAACTGGTCTGTGGATATGGCCGTTTGCCTTTTTGCATGGTGTACTTTTTTGGGTGGCGATGTTGCCATGAGAAACAACAAGTTGATGAATGTTGATTTCCTGATCAGGAAGCTGCCGGAAAAGAGCAGAACTTTCATCGAACTACTGAATCTCTTAATCATACTTATTTTTTTGGGGGCGCTCATAGGATTTGGGATCTGGCTTTCCTACACGACCAGATTCAGGACGTTTCAGGGGATCCCCGGTTTCAGTTATACCTGGGTGACGATTAGTGTTCCTATCGCCGGAACCCTGATGGTGATCACGACGATTAATAAAATCAGGGAGAAATTACGGAATCAGTGAGGGGGATTTTGGTTGTGGCAATGAAACCGCCTGCCTGCCGGCCCCCAGCCTACCGGCAGGCAGGCGGGCCGACAGAGGAAGGGGCAGAATCGGGGGAATCGGAAGAATGCTGCTGGTCTTTGTTTTATTTTTCATTTTTCTGTTGATGGGAATGCCCGTCGCCTTTGCCATCGGCATTGCAGGGACCGTCTTTTTCCTGCAAAACCCGCAACTGCCCTTTACCATGATCATCCAGCTGGCCATCTCGCAAACACAAAACTTCCCCCTGCTGGCCATTCCGCTCTTCATCTTTGCCGCCAACCTGATGAATGAAACAGGCATCACGAACAGATTGATAAACCTGGCGATTGTT
>JAGVBT010000014.1 GCA_020059605.1 Deltaproteobacteria bacterium | reverse complement strand
GTCGATGCAGATCACTATGGTGACATAAGGACGCTTATCGCCAATCGCCCAGACTTCCCTGATATAGGGACTGAACTTGAGTCGTGTTTCCAGGTACTGTGGAGCAAACTTTGTTCCATCGCTTAGAGTCATCACATCTTTGGTTCGATCGAAGACGACCAGATGTCCTTCTGCATCGATGAAACCGGTATCGCCGGAATGGAGCCATCCGTCTTTCAAGGTCTTGGCGGTTTCCTCCGGCATCTTGTAATACCCGATAAAAACCGAAGGGCTCTTGGAGATGATCTCTCCATCAGGAGTAATTTTAACCTCGGTCTCAGGGATGGGGGTACCCACCGTGTCGAATTTAATGTTTCCGTCCCGATGGAGTACCGAGATCCCGGCAATCTCAGTCTGGCCGTAGATCTGTTTCAGGTTGACCCCGATGGCATGAAAGAACCGGAAATGGTCCGGACCCATGGCCGCCCCCCCGGTATAGGTGTATCTTATTCTCGAAAGGCCCAGATGGTCTTTCAATTTCTTATGGACGCCCAGAAAGGCAACATAGTTAAGCGTTTTCCAGTAAAAGGGCACGGGTTTCTTCATGAATTTCAATTCGGCGACATAATAGCCGATCTTCATCGCCAGTTCATAAGCCTTCCTTTTGGACCAGGAGGCGTCCAGGTATTTCACCTGGACCGTTCGGACCATCTGTTCATAGACCCGGGGTGGGGCAAACATTACGTGCGGGCCGATTTCCCGGATATTTTCCTGGGCGGTCTCCGGTTCTTCCGGAAAGTTAAGGGTGAATCCGGCCTGGATGCCGCAGGAGATCGACATCATCTGCTCCCCGATCCAGGCAAAGGGGAGGTAGGAGACAAAGTCATCGCTCTCGAAGTAGGGGTCCACCCGCATGAGGTTCTGCCCCATGGTTAACATATTGTAATGGGTGAGGAGGGCTCCTTTCGGAAGAGCGGTTGTCCCTGAGGTGTAGAAGAGGAGGCAGATATCCTCCGTCGTTCCTTTAGAGATAATATCTTCAAAAAGGCCGGGCTCTTTTTTGTCGACTTCTTCGCCGATTCTCATCAACTCTTTGATGCTGATGAGGGAAGGATCATCGTAACCTCTCATCCCCTTCGGGTCATCCCACAGCATCCTCTTCAGCTTGGGGCACTTTTCTTTGATCATGAGGTATTTATCGACCTCCTCCTGACCTTCTCCCACCATCAGCTTGGCGTCGGAGTGATCGATAATGTATTTCACCTCGTCAATCAAAGAATCCTGAAAAAGCCAAACCCCCACCCCGCCAACGCACATGGCGGCCATCTCCGTCCAGAGAGCTTCCGGGCGGTTATCCCCGATCATGGCCACCTTGTCTCCCCGTTCAAGGCCCAGGGAGACCATTCCGAGAGCGATCTTTTTGACATGCTCATAGTACCCTTTCCAGGTGATGGGAACCCAGATGCCAAACTCTTTCTCACGCATGGCCACTTTTTTATCCCAGTATTTCTTGGCGGCTTGCAGCCAAAGTTTGGGGATGGTTAACTCTTTGGTAATTTCAATTTCCTTGTGGTTAGCGACGTGTGACATAGAGATCCTCCGCCTCTCCTAAATAAGCTTTAATGACATTGGGGTTGCTCTGCACTTCGGGAGGAGTGCCGTCTGCAATTTTCTCGCCGAAGTTGAGAGCGATCACCCGGTGGGAGATGTCCATGACCACCCCCATATCGTGCTCAACCAGGACACAGGTTGTCTGCCATCGTTCCTCTTCATTGATATCGAGAATGAACCGGGCCATGTCCTCCACTTCCTCAAGGTTGAGGCCTGCGAGAGGTTCGTCAAGGAGAATAATCTTGGGGTTGAGAGCCAGCGCCCTTGCCAGTTCGACCCGTTTCTGCAGTCCATAGGGAAGCATTCCGACAATCTTGTGCCGGATATGTTCAATCTCCAGAAGATCAATAATTTCCTTCTCTATGAAATCACGGTGCTCAATTTCCTCTCGTGCCGCCTTCCCAAAGTATAGAGAACTGCTGACCAGGCCCGATGACAGGTGAATATGCCGCCCCAGCCGGATATTGTCGAGCACGGTTGCCCCTTTAAAGAGCTCAAGTTTCTGGAAAGTCCTTGAGATGCCACGTTTCGCTCTCTGGTAGGGCTTTAGTCCGGAGATGTCTTCACCCTCGAAGGATATCCTTCCCTGCTGCGGTTGGTAAAGACCGTTAATGCAGTTGAGGAGAACGGTTTTGCCTGCGCCATTTGGGCCGATGATCGAGAAGATCTCTCCCCGCTTGACCTCAAAACTGACACCCATCAGGGCTTGAACGCCTCCAAAAGCCATATGGATGTTTTGGACATCGAGTTGAACCTCATTGGTCACAGCCATCAAGAGCTCCTTTCTCAATAAAGATGAGTGTTAATTGAATCGTGGAGTTGGGTAGGGAGTTTGATGCTTGCGTAGAAAACGATACAATGGAAATAGACGCAGGCATGGATTGGCGGAGAAGACTCGGTCTGCCAAAGGGAAGGAACAAGGGTTTTCCCCACATATTCGTTTGGCTCTGCCTCTCGCTTGAGACGCTATCTGGCGTCTCGGTCAAATGATTTTACGCAAAAAGATAGGAGTGAAAAATTAGATTGAAGAAGACCACCCAAAAAAACGTCTCACCTTATTATCAAAACGCTATTTTTTTGTCAAGTAAAAAATTACCAGTTTACGTAAAATGTGAAAAGAATCCTTTAAGATTGGAAAATATTTTGTAAATCTGAGTGGTTATGCCGTTTTACGAAATAGCCATGAAACAGGCTGAATCCTGGGTGGGAAGCATGACATAAGCCTTTACCTGCTCAGAAATGGAGAGCAGAAGAGACTGAAACAAAGATCAACGGATATAAATTGCCTTTTCTTTTATATCCTTTCGGGGTGTGGGAGCAGGGGAGCGCTCTGGCTTTCCAAGGCAAATCAGCGCCAGAGGTGTTTTTTCGGGGACAACGCCAAGTATCTCTCTCAATGCCTTCTTATCAAATAAAGTGAACCACAAGCTGCTGAGACCAAGGGCGTGGGCGGCAAGATGCATATTCTGGATGGCGGCCGCACAGGCCGCTTGATATCCCATCGAGCCGTCTTCCATAAACATGTCCAACCCTGTTTTCTTAGGATCTCCGATTACAGCAATGATAACAGGAACGGATTGCAAAAAGTCGATCGAGTAGGATCCCAACCACTTCCAGCCGCTTTTTTCAAGCGCCCACTTCCGGCATCTCTCCCCTTCGGCAAAGATCTTTCCCTTCACTTCCGGATTGGTGATGACCATAAATTCCCAGGGCTGGCTGTTGAGTGGCGACGGCGCCCAGGTGGCTGCCTCCAACAGCTTCTCAATGGTCGCTTCCTCCACCGGTTCGGTTAGAAAATTCCGGCAGCTTCTTCTTTCTTTCAATGCCGTCAAAAGATCCATCTTTCTCCTCCTTGTAACATTACAACCCAAAATAAGCGGACTTCACATCGGGGTTTTCCATCAGTTCCCGGGAATTTCCTTCCAAAACCGCCCCGCCGTTTTCAAGGATATAGCCATGATGGATGATGGGCAAAATGGGGCGGGCATATTGTTCTGAAATAAGAGTGGTGATTCCGGTCTGTCGATTGATGTCGCGGATGGCCCGTGCAAGCATGGCCTCCATCAAAGGGCTCAGTCCGAGGAGGGGTTCATCGAGGAGAAGCATTTTGGGTTGTGCCATCAACGCCCTTCCGATAGCGAGCATCTGCTGTTCTCCCCCGCTGAGAAAGCCTCCTTCTCTCCTCTTTAGATTTATTAACGCCGGGAAAATGGTGAAGACATATTCCAGGGTCTTTTTAGCCTGGGCCTTTGTGGCCAAATAGCCTCCAATTTTCAGATTTTCCAATGTGCTGCTTTCAGCGAAGATCCTTCGTCTTTCAGGGCAGAGGACGATTCCTTTTTTAGCTCTTTCGCTGGGTTTCATAAATGTGATATCCATTCCTTCAAATGTGATATTGCCAAGGACCGTGATCCTTTCTCCTCCTTTCATTTCTTCCTTCTTTTTCACATCTAATATGATTCCGGAGATGGTGTACATGAGTGTGGACTTCCCAGCGCTATTGGCGCCGAAGATGCCTGTCACTTTTTCGCCCTGGCATTTTATGTTGATATTGTTGATGGCGATGGCATTTTCATAAAATACCATGAGGTTTTTGATCTCCAGCACTTCACAACCCCTTCATTTAGTTGCTTATGAACAAAATTGTGTGCAAAATGGCAACAAAATTCTATTGATCGCTCTTGGTATAAATCCGAAGCACGAAATTCGGTCGGTACGACCGCCCGTATCGTGGCGAAATTCGAAACAATCTTTAATGACCAAATTTCAAATGTTCGAAACAAGTAACAGTTTAAGACATTTGGATTTTGAAAATTTGAATTTGTTTCGGATTTCGATATTCGTATTTCGGATTTTATTCATCAACAAACCCTGTTAAGTTTTCACATTCCCTTTTATCCTTGTGTTTTATCCTGCGATAACCTTCGATGTTCTTCGTCCCTGATTTCACGCCTCAGGAGTTTTCCTACTTTTGATTTGGGCAACATATCCCTGAATTCAATGTATTGTGGAATTTTATAGGGGGCAAGCCTCTCGCGGCACCATCGCGTCAATTCGGAGGCATCCACCCCTCGCGCATCTTCCTTTAGAACAACGATTGCCTTGATGCGTTCGCCGACCTTGGGATCCGGAACCCCAACCACGCAAGCTCCGATGACCGTGGGGTGGTCTTGCAACACGGCTTCGATTTCCGAGGCAGAGACCCGATAGGCCTTATGTTTGATCACATCTGCCGATCTTTCGACATAATAAATGTCTCCCTTTTCGCCCAGCCGGACATAATCGCCCATCCGATAATATATCTTATTATCGATCGTTACATAAGATCGGTTCGTTTCATCGGGTTTATTCCAATAATGTTTCACCGTGTAGTCCGAAGTCACCACAAGCTCTCCGGTTTCTCCAATGGGCACAGGCTCCAGGGTATCCGGGTCGACGACTTTGCATTCCCTGGTTTTGAGTGGCAACCCGATGGAGGAAATCTCCGGCTCTCTGTCCAGGCGGCTGTAGGTGACATGGCCCGCCTCCGTGGAACCATAGACCTGGTAAATGGAAACGCCAAGATGTTCCTTCCATCGTTTAAATACCTCGATCGGAAGCACATCTCCGCCGCAGTAGCAGTATTTAAGGGAGCTCAAATCATATTGGTGCAATCGGTCATTTTCGAGAATCATTCGATAAAGAGCCGGAACTCCAAGCATCCATCTCACCCGGTTTTTTTCGATGGCCCGCAGAATGGAATCGACCTGCGGAACAGGCATGATGATCGTCGTATTGCCATAGTTCAAGCCAATGGCGACAAACAGCCCAAGAGCCATGATGTGAAAAAGGGGATTGATCGCAATATAGGTATCTTTTCCCTCCTCGATGTAAGCTCCGGCCACATCCTCCATGACATCCCTGACATAAGAGATCATGCCCATATGATTGCCAGGCACGCCTTTTGGGAAGCCTGTTGTTCCGCCTGTATAGAGGATATAGGAGAGATCTTTCCAGGGATCTATTTTTACATCCAATTTCTCCGGTGATGCTTTGACGAGATCCTTGAAGAAATAGATACTCTTGCCTTTTTTGACAATGCCGCTTGGAATCTTATCGAAGAGAAATCCAACGGCGCGTTTCCAGAGAGGAAGAAGATCGACCAGATTGGTAACGACGACTCTTTTCAAGCCGGTCTTGGAAAAAATGTCCTGGACATAACCAAAATTGGTGTCCAGACAGATGATCGTCTCAGCGCCGGAGTCCTTGATCATATATTCGATTTCGAATGAGGTGTAGATAGGAGCCACCGGCACCACCACTGCCCCAATCTTTTGAATCCCAAAGAAGGCGATGACCCATTGGGCGGAGTTGGTGATATAGAGCAGGACCTTATCACCTTTTCGAACCCCCAGGCGATTGAGGGCGGAGCCAAATCGATTGATGAGATTCTGGAGCCGGGCATAAGTGAACTTCTCGCCCAGATAGATGACCGCCACTCGATCCGGATATTTCTTGCACATCCTTTCGAACTGGGTAAAAGTTAATTCAGGTTCCATTTTGCCATTTTTAACTGTATTCATTATTAACGATCTCAAATTTCCTAAAAGACTTTGTAAAAGAGGGTTCGAGGATTCCAGGGTCCGAGGATTCAAGCTTTTTGGTTTTAGAATAAAAATCCACTTGACCCCTTGAATCCTATTTTCAATCAGGCTTCAAACGTATAATCGAGCAGCTTCTCGGATCCCAGGTAAGCTTCCTTGACCCTCTCATCCGCCATGACCTCTTCAGGCACCCCCTCGGTCAATTTTTCTCCGAAGTTTAATACCATCACCCGACTGGCCACCCGGAAGAGTTCCCTTAATCGATGCTCGATCATCACCAACGTAATCCCATCCATCTGCAATTTTTCGATTAAAGGAACCATGCTGGCGATTTCGCTCATGCTAAGCCCTGAGAAGACCTCGTCACAAAGGATGAGATCAGGTCCCAAGGCAAGACATCTGGCGAGTTCAAGGCGCTTCAGGTATCCGGTCGGCAGACTCGATGCCAATTTATAAGGAACGAAAGAATCTCTCTCGAAGCCGATCTCTTCCAAAATATCGATGGCGACTGTGCCCCGATCCCCCAACTTACCTCCTCCACGCCATCCCCCTTTCTTTCTCGCCCTCGGAGAGAAGAGGGGAATGATGAGGTTCTTATAGGCGGGGAGGCTGTAGTAGGGCCTCATGATCTGAAAAGTTCTTGTGAGTCCGAGATTGGCAATCTGATTGGGCGCTCTGTTACTAATATCCTTGCTTTTATAGAGGACTTTCCCGGAATCCATCTTGATGAAACCGGTAATGCAATTGATGAGCGTCGTCTTCCCTGATCCATTGGGGCCAATGATGCCAAAGACCTCACCCTGCTGAACACTAAAACTGACATTTAACAATGCCTGAACGCCACCGAAAGTTTTAGAAACATCCGTCACCTGGAGAATATTTTCTCCGCTCATACCTTTACCCACCTCTGAAACTGATGGTATTTCCGCTGGGCGTAGACCATGACTCCTTCACTTCGAAACATGATGAAGGCCATCAGGATTACAGAGTAGAAGACAATTCTCAGAGTTCCAAACTCTCTTAGCCATTCTGAGATGGGAACCAGAAAGAAACAACCCAATAAAGGGCCCACTAATGTGCCTCCCCCACCGATCACTGTGGCCGCGATGGGAATGACAGAAAAATCGAGAGCGAACTGTGAAATTCCTGACCACATGTAGATATGGGCAAGATAGGCTCCTCCGAGAGAGCCAAGTCCTGATGCAATGAAAACGGCAATCGCTTTGTAAAGGGTAATGCTTAATCCGGAGGCCCTGACAGACTGATCATTATCCTTGACTCCGCGAAAGACGAGTCCAATATCCTCATTCACCAATCTCCTTAACCCAAATAGCGCGAAGATCACGATAAAGATAATGAGATACTGTTCAATCCATCTGTTGGGAAAACCGGCCACCCCAAGGATACCATCCGTGCCACCGAAGATGTTCAATGCTTCAATAATCCTCATGAGAGTCAAGGGGTACATAAGGGTGACAATGGCAAAATAGACTCCCCTAAGAGGAAGGGCAGGGAGAAGCAGAAGGGTGCAAATCATAGCCCCACCCACAGTGGCCATAGGGATGGTAAACACAGGCGAGAGACCCAGGGATTTATTGAGGAGGGCTGCCGTGTATCCGCCCACCCCTATAAAAAGAGCGCCTCCCAGGGAGACCAACCCTACAAAATGGGCTAAGAAATCAAACCCGAGAGCGAGCAGGGCATAGATAGCCGCAATGGATACCACCCGTTTCCAATAGAGGGATGGAATAAGTAGAGGAAGGAGAAGAAGGCCTATAATTAAAATCAGTCGCGGAAGAGCAAGGTAAGCCACTTCCTTCAAGGAAGAAACGGCATAGATCCCTTCTGTTCGGACTTTGATACCCCTATCGAGCCTCTCTCTTCTTCTTTCAATTGCGCCTATTTCTTTATTCATGACCTACCAAAGAGAATTTTCAATGGTCAATGATCAATGTTCAATGGTCATTGACCATTGATTTTTAAACTCTTTCTTCCAGCTCCTTCTGTTTGCCAAAGAGGCCTGATGGTCTTAATATCAGAGTGACAATAATCGCCAGGAGCGCCACGACCATCTGGAAATGGGACTGGATGTAGGCGGCAATGATTTGGAGGAATCCAATTATAAAGGCGGCTAGGATCGCCCCCACCCAGCTTCCCAATCCGCCCACAATGCATACAGCGATCGAGAGGATCAGCACATTGTAACCCGCCTCCACAACAATGTTACCTAAAGGAAGTAAAGCGATAGCAGAGAGTCCGGCCAAAATAGATCCCATCGCCATTGCAATGACGGCCATCCTATCCGAATCGATCCCTAACATCATGGCCGCATGTTCATCCTGTGCCATCCCTCTGAGTGCCAAGCCGGTCCTGTTGAAATGGGTAAAGAGCCACATGAAGGTGACTACCACGATCCCTATTGCGATGACGATCATTCGTTGAAAGTCGACAGGAACGCCTCCTATATCGATGCTGCCTCAATGAAAACAGGGAGCGTATACGTCATCCCTTTGAACCCTCCCCAACGAAGGAATTCGAGAACAGCCAATCCCAAAGCATAGGTGGCGATAATCTCTGAAGTGGCCATGCCTCTCACCCGGATGAGAACAAATCGATAGATGGCTGCACCCACCAAACCCATTAGGACCAAGGCAATTGGGATGGCAACAAAATAATTTAGATGAAGCTTATTAAGGAGCCACCAGACGACAAAACCCGTAATCACATAGAGCGCGCCATGTGCAAAATTGGGGAGGCGACTAATTCCGTAGACCAAAGTAAACCCAATGGCCATCAGTGCAAGGGAAAAACTATTGATAATGCCGTAGATGAGAATGTCCATAGGCAGAAATCTGATAGGGGGATGGGGAGACACGGAGATGGGGAGAAAAATTTATTCTTCTCCGGTCCCCGAGTCTCCGTTTCTCCGTATCCTGTTATTACTCACCCATTATTCCAGCATTGCAACATTCCATTATTCCGGTAGCTTACTTCTTCATCCAGGGAGGAAGTTTGACCTCGCCCATCGCAATCTTGGGCGGGAAAACCACAATTCTCTTTCCTGCCTGCCACTGAAAGATTGTCCCGACTGCTCCCTCATTCGGATCAACGCTTGGTATGACCTGATGGTTTTTGGGATTGAATTTTATCCTTCCGTAGACACCTCCCATCAAGTCCGTCTTCTCAAGAGCTGCAACCACGGCGTCTGAATCAAGAGAACCAGCCCGTTCAATGGCATCCTTCAGAGTATAGACCGCCATATAGCTTGATGAAGTCCCATAACCTTCAGGTTCTGTCTTCCATCTCTTCTTATAAGCCTCGACGAACTTCATCGTCCATGGAGTTGCGTTAGATGGAGCATTGCCCGCATTGACGACACTGGCCATGGCGAACTCTCCTTTTCCATCTGTCGCCTTCCAAAATCCTGGTTCCTCAGCAGCAGAAATGATCGTGCCATAAGGAAGCGCAGGTATTTTCATATCATACCATTGCTTTAAGAGAATCGATGTTTCAGGCATATCCATCCAGATCAGGATCACCTGGGCATTCTCCTTTTTGGCCTTCATCAGTCCCACAGAGAAGTCTGTTGTCCCTGTTGGAAAAACTTCTTTCCCTAAAACTTCCCATCCCCTTTCTTTAGACATCTTTTCAACGAGGTCTCCACCTGCTCGGGCATGGGCTACATCCTGGATCATAATGAAGAGTCTGTTGAGATTATGTTTCGCCTTGATTTCCATCAAGCAGGGGATAAATTCACCCACTACCATCCAGGCGACTTCGCCAGAGATCCGGAAACAATATTTAAATTTATCATATTCGGCTTCCACCCGCTTATGATAGGCCGGAGTTAGAACCCCCGTGGTCAATATGGAGATCTTCTTATACTTTGAGAGTAAGTCCATGGCTGCGAGGGCTGCTTCAGATCGAACAGGGCCACCCACGATAAAGTCAGCCTTCTTTTCCAGGATGAGTTTTTCAACAACCAACAAGGCATCGCTGACCGGCACTCCAGGTTCAAGGTCGCGGGTATCCATCACTTCCACTTTAAAAGGCCTTTTTTCTTTACCGACCGTAACACCTCCCGCCGCATTGATTTCCTCCACGGCCAATTTGATGCCTCTCTCCGCCGCCCAGCCATAGAGAAAGGCCGTAGCCAGCGGCGCCCCGAGCACGATAGGTTTTCCCTGAGCGCAGGCTTTTGTGCTGAATGTTTGAACGCTCAATAAACCAACCACTAAAAAAGAAACACCTACGAGTAAAATAAACCGTTTCCCTCTCATATGCCTCCCTCCTTTAATAGAATATTTCCCTCTCCTTCTGTAAAGGTTAGTTTAATGTACTTAATATAAAGGGGACTGTCAAGTGAAACCTAAGAAATTTCTGAAGAAGACCAGGAACCTCTGATTACACCGATTATGAAACGATTACACCGATTAGAAATGCATTGAAAAATAAAAAGAAATCTGCGGAACCATTTTTTGAAATCCCTGCCTACCGGCAGGCAGGGGGGTAATCAGAGAACGAAAAGTAGTTTTTCAGAGCTTTCCTTAACACTCAACACTCAACACTTAAAACTGTATTCCGTCTCTTATCTCCCGACGGAGATGAAACCCGTGTGTCTCACGAGTTTTCCGTCTTTGATGATGAAGATCCGGGATTCCGTACTGGGCCGGTGGTCTTTGCCGGTAAAGGTGAGGGGGGGGAGGAGGCCTCCGACAACGAAATTCGTAAAAGTTTCAAAGGCCATCTTTACCCTTTCGCGGGAAAATCCCTGTTCCGGGAGAGATCTCCCCAGGGCTTCCGCCATCACTTTGGCCGTGACCCATCCTTCAACATAGGAGAGGGTATGGGAATCGTAGGGATGCCATTTCTGATGGGCCTCTTTGATCTCAGCCATCCCGGGGACATCTTCCCCGAATGGGGAGATAGGCTGCACTCCAAGGACTCCATCGAAAGCCGAAAGATTTTCATCAAAGGCCCTCATACTGCAAATCCATCGGGTTTTAAGATCCGTTTCCTGGGCTTCCCGAAGGAATGTGGAGGCCTCCTTTGAGGTCAGGTTGATGTAGGCAAAGTCCGGATGATAGGACTTTAGTGGCGCAAGAATAGGGGAGGAGGCTTTCAAAGATGAGAGGTCTGAAATGAGAGTGTCCGGCCCGATTTCCAGCCCGAGCTTTTTGGCATAAGACTTCGCTTCGTCGAGGAAATCTTTTCCCGGAGGGTCGGGAAAAGCGACGAAGGCGACTTTCGGATTTCTCATCTTTATATCGGATTTTTCGGAGATAAATTTCATGGCAATCTTTGCCAGGTCGAGAGGGGTGGGAGTAAGAGAGAAGAGATAGGGTGTTTTCGAGGTATCTGCGAGAAGGCCTGGAAAAGAGCTCGTCAGCGTGGGAATCCGATGGAGATTGATATGGGGCAGGAGAGCAAGCCCTGTCCCACCCGAGTAGAGATAAAGGAGGAGGATGCGGTCCGCCTCGTTCAACTTACGAAAGGCGGCAACGAACTCTGCGGGCTGGAAGGTGTCGTCCATCAGGATGATTTCCAGCTTTTTCCCGAAGATTCCACCGCGCTGGTTGATCCATTTCCCGGCATCGAGCAGGCCTCGTGCGCATTCCCTGCCGGAGTCCCCCCCCCGCCCAGTGAAAGGGACCAGGGCCCCCACCTTGAGAGAATCCTGGCTGAAAACAGGGCTTGAATCTATCGCCAAGAATAGCAGAAAGGAGATAAGGAGCAGGGAAAATTTTTTCATACGGTAACCAATAACCCTGTGCCAATTGATAACGCCCCCCAACCCCCTCTTAAGAGAAGTCGAATAGACCCGACCACGGGAGGGGGAGAGGGGGAGTTACTTGCTCGATGTATACAGAACGGCCAGAATTCGAGCGATTTTGTCCCGGTGGCACTGGACTTTATGGGGAATGGCGGAGTCGTAATAGATGGAGTCGCCGGGATAGAGGACATCCGTATGGTTTCCGAGGATGACCTCCATCTCCCCTTCCAGGACGAAGATGAACTCTTCTCCCTCGTGGACGGAGGTCTTTGCCGTCTTCACCGTGGCAGGTTCGAGGGTCACGATAAAAGGCTCCATATGGCGATCTTTCTTGTCAAACCCGAGCGATTCATACGAATAGCCGTATTTCACTCCGTCCTTGGAGGCGAACCGGGAAACCTTTTTCCGCTCGTCTTTTCTTACAATGGTAAAAGGTTCTCCCTCGGTCTCCCCCCAGAAGTCGCCCACCCTGACTTCCAGGGCCCCTGCGAGTTTGATGATCGTTCCAAGGGATGGAGAAACGAGATGGTTCTCCATTTGAGAGAGCAGGGCCATAGAAAACCCGGTTAATTCAGCCAGGTCTTTGAGAGAAAGTCCCTTTTTCTCCCTCAACTCCTTAATTTTCTCCCCGACCCGAACCTCTTCAAAATCTTTCTTCTCTTCTTCTTCCATTGATCATTCCTCCCCCCTCACCCTACCCCTCTCCCGCCAGAGACTGTGTCTTAATTAGCCATTCGCCCTTCGACAAGCTCAGGTCGCTTCGACTCGAAACCGAGACGAACAGCTAACTGGTTGATTTTACACAAGTCGTATCCCGTTCGTGGTGAGGGTCTCGAACCATGAACGGAATTACGACACAGCCTCCCCGAGGAGAGGGAGGTAATTGGGTTCACTATATTATTAAAACCTATTCGCGTCATTTGCTGTCATTCGTGCTATTCGTTTCTGTTTTTTTAACAAATTCCGCTCCAATCTGGATGGCTTTAATATTGGAGGGGATGAGAGCGTGGTGGCGTTCATCGAATACTTTTTCAAGAGAGGCAAACAGAGACTCCATCCCCACCCATTTCGTCTTTTCGACAAAAGCGCCCAATGCAATCATGTTGGACAGTTTTGGATTTCCGTTCCGGATGGCAATGTCATTGACCGGAATGGCGAGCAATTCGACATCGTTGCGCGAGACTTCGTTAAGATCGATCAGGGAAGAATTTACCATCAGCAATCCCCCGGGCAGAACTCTTGGGCCGTATTTCAGAAGGGAGGGGAGATTCATGGAGATGGCGGAATGGGGTCGTTGCACAATTGGGGAGCCAATTTCTTTGGATGAGATCACAACCGTGCAATTGGCTGTCCCGCCCCTCATCTCCACTCCGTAGGTGGGGAGGTAAGTGACATGCCTTCCCTCCTTCATGGCAGCGTAGGCAATCAGGTTTCCGATCGCCAGGACGCCCTGGCCGCCAAATCCGGCCATGATGACATCGTGGTAAAAATGTTTGCTATCCATCATTCCTCTAAACATCAATAACCAAATTCCAAGCTCCAAATAATAACCAATAACCAATTTCTCAATAATCAAATAATCTTCGGATATTGGTGATTGGAATTTATTTGGTTATTGGGATTTGGTGCTTGGTTATTCTCATAAATAATCTGCCATTTTCCTTTCTTTCAAAATTCCCAACGGGAAATAGGGGATCATCTCCTCCTCGACACGGCGGTTGGCCTCAAGGGAGGACAACCCCCAATTGGTAGGGCAGGACATTAAGATCTCGACAAACGAAAAGCCCATCTCTTCAGTCTGCATCTGGAATGCCTTTCGAACCGCTTTCTTTGCCTTCATCAGGTTGGCCGGGTTATTGACCGCCACCCTGGCTACAAAGGCGCTCCCTTCCAGGGTGGCCATCATCTCCGCCATCCGGATGGGGTAGCCGTCATAGGTGAAATCCCTTCCGTAAGGACTGGTCGTTGTTTTCTGCCCGAGAAGGGTGGTGGGCGCCATCTGTCCTCCGGTCATCCCGTAGATTCCGTTGTTGGCAAAGATCAGGGTGATGTTCTCGCCCCGGTTGGCCGTATGGATTCCCTCGGCAATCCCGATGGCTCCGAGATCTCCATCCCCCTGAATCGTAAAAACGATTAACTCCTTCCTTGCCCGCTTCACTCCGGAGGCGACAGCGGACGCCCTGCCATGAGGGGCCTCCACGACATCGATATTGAAGTAGTCGTACATGAAGACGGAACAACCCACCGAGGCAACGCCGATCGTCTTTTCTCTGATCTTAAAATGGTCAATCGCCTCTGCGACCAGCCGGTGGACGGTTCCGTGGTGACATCCGGGGCAAAAGTGGAAGGGAACGTCGATTAAACATTCGGGACGTTTAAAAACTTGTTCCATCTTTAACTCCTTAAATCCGAAATTCGAATATCGTCATGCCTGAGGCAGATCCGCCTCCCGCCCTTGGCGAGGCTCGCCTTTGGTGGCTGGCGGAAAACTCGAAACAAATTCGAATTTTCAAAATTCAAAATTATTAAACTCTATTGTTTGGAACATTAAAAATTTTGACATTCGAAATTGTTTCGTGCTTCGGATTTCGTGCTTCGAAATTAAATTGTTACGCGTAGTATTTCTTGATCTCTTCCAGTATCTCCTCCGGAGGGGGCAAGGCTCCAGGAGGTTTACCGTAAAAATAGACCTGTGCATCCCGGTCCACCGATAGTTTTACATCCTCCACCATCTGCCCTGTATTCAATTCGATGGTTAAAAAATGCTTGACCCGTTTCGAAATATCGAAAAGAGCTTTTTCGGGATAGGGGAAAAGGGTGATCGGGCGGAAGAGACCCACCCTCATCCCTGCCTCCCGTGCCAGTTCCATGGCGGTTTTAGAAACCCTTGCCATGCTGCCGAAGGCCACAATGATAAATCGGGCATCCTCGGTATTGACCGTTTCAAAGCGGATGTCCTCTTTCTTCATCCTCTCATATTTCTGATAAAGTTTCCAGTTGTGTTCGGTCAGTTCGCCCTCCTGGAGATAGAGCGATTTGATCCTGTTCGGTTTTCTCCCTCTGGCCCCGGTCAGCGCCCAATCCTTGGCCGGAAGGTCCATCTTTTCGGGTTTTCTCCGCAGGAGAGGTTCCTTCATTTGACCGATGAGAGCATCTCCGAGAATCATTGCCGGGTTTCTGTATTTGTCGGAAAGATCAAAAGCGAGGAAAGTCAAATCATACATCTCCTGGACGGTGGAAGGGGCAAGGACAATCATGCGGTAATCTCCGTGGCCTCCGCCCCGGGTGGACTGGAAATAATCACCCTGAGAGGCGGAAATTCCTCCCAGGCCCGGTCCGCTTCGGGAGATGTTAACAATGACAACCGGAAGCTCGCTTCCTGCCATATAGGAGAGCCCTTCCTGCATGAGAGAAATTCCCGGACTGGAGGAAGAGGACATGGCCCTAACTCCGGTTGCGGATGCCCCCAGAAGCAGATTGATCGAGGCAATCTCGCTTTCGGCCTGGATGAATTCACCGCCAAGAGGAGGAAGGTGTTTCGAGAGGTACTCCGGAATCTCATTCTGGGGGGTGATCGGATATCCAAAAAAGAGGAGGCATCCCGCATCAATCGCCCCCATGGCCACCGCCTCGTTCCCTCTCACTAAAATCTTTTCAGAAATTTGTTCTACCATCTCTACGTGTTTCCTCGTCACCGTGTCACAGGCGGGACGCCTGTGCTACTTGTCCCTCCAGACCTGAATGGCTACATCGGGGCAGATCTCCGCGCAGATGGCGCAGCCCGTGCAAGAGCCGTTATTGTCCCAGACGACGAAAAAATAACCCTGACGGTTGATTTCCTCTCCGATGCGGATCGATCCCTTGGGACAGGAGATGGTGCAGAGGGCACACCCTTTGCATCGCTCTTTGTCGATTTCGATTTTGGATGGCATCACTTCACCGCAAATGAAAATCCAATAACCAAATCCCAAATTCCAAATAATAACCAATAACCAAATTACAATGACCAAACTTGGGTTATTGGTGATTGGAGCTTATTTGATTATTGTTAATTGGTGTTTGGTGCTTATCATATTGCTTTTGCTTCTTTAAACCTCTCAATCTCTTTTTCCGAATATCCTATCTCCTTCAGCACTTCGAGGGTGTGTTCTCCCCATTGGGGAGAGGGAGATGGGGTCGGAAAAGGAAAGCCAGAGGACTTGATCGGGTTGCCGACCTGCCTCACCTTTCCCTCGACAGGGTGTTCGTATTCGATGACCATCTTCCGGTGGAGGACATGCGGGTGCTTAAAGACTTCCTCCAGGGTCAGGATGGGTTCACAGCAGGCATCGACCTCCCTGAAAAAATCGGTCCATTCGGCCTGGGTCTTTGTCTGGAAAAGTTCCTTGATCTCTTGGATGAGTTGGGTCCTTTCCTCTCCTTCTATAAATTGTTTTGGAATAAGGTCCTTCTTCCCAACGGCGTCGCAGAAGTTTTTCCAGAATTTGGGCTCCAAAGCCCCTAAAGACATATATCTTCCATCCTTGGTCGCATAGACGTGGTAACAGGCATACCTTCCGGACAGGTGCATTTCTCCCCTGAGCGGGAGTCTTTGATCCATCAGGTATTTTGCCCCATGGATGGAGAGCCAGGAGATGACGCCATCATGCATGGCGACGTCGAGATGTTGTCCCTCTCCTGTTTTTTGGCGGTGGACGACGGCAGCTAAAATGGCTAAGGCCGCCATCATTGCTCCTGCGCCGATGTCCGCAATCTGGACCCCCGGGATGAGAGGCCCGGTTTCCTTTGTTCCGGTCAATTCGAGGATGCCTCCGAGGCCGATGTAATTAATATCATGGCCGGACCGGTCTCTGTAAGGTCCATCCTGCCCGTATCCGGAAAGGGAGCAGAGAATCACTTCCGGGTTTCTCTTTTTTAATTCCTGGTATCCGATACCGAGGCGATCCATCACCCCGGGCCTGAAACCCTCTAAAATAATGTCATAAGTTTCGGTCAAGTTGCAAAAAATCTCTTTCCCCTCTTCGACCTTGAGGTTCAGGATCATGCTCTTCTTATTCCGGTTCAGGGCGAGGAAGTAGGCGCTGTCATTCTTCCGGGTGGGGCCCATCCTCCGCATGTAATCACCCTGGTCGGGATCCTCAACTTTCAGGACGTCCATGCCGAGGTCAGCCAGAAGAAGGGAACAGTAAGGCCCCGGTAAAAGCCTTGAAAGATCAAGCATTTTAAAGCCTGTCAGAGGTCCCACGGAAAGACA
Organism: Deltaproteobacteria bacterium; assembly: GCA_020059605.1. Classification (GTDB taxonomy): domain Bacteria; phylum Desulfobacterota; class BSN033; order BSN033; family UBA1163; genus RBG-16-49-23. The sequence continues at coordinate 39,868 of JAGVBT010000014.1, read as the reverse complement.
CCCATAAAACAGATAACAAAAAATTAATAACATATTGTTTTGAAAAATTAAAGCCTTCCAAATTTTCACAACGAGCCTTCAAGCCATTTTACACGGGCAGGGTGCGTCCCCCTAACGCACCCTGGGAGGTTATCCATAGGCAACATAAACCCTGACGCCGAGGAAGAAAAATGTCTTGACGGAAAATTTTAAGAATGATAATCAATAGGTCTAAAAGAAAGAATCTATTATTCCTAAAAAGGGGGTTTTTATGAAAAAGGGGATAAAAGGAAATCCAAAGACGCCGAAAAAGGTTTCAAAAAAAGGGTCCCAAAAGCCTTTGAAAAAGGCCTTGAAGAAAGTTTTAAAGAAAACTCCAAAAGCGGTTTCAAAAAAGCCTTTTGTAAAAATTCCCCCCAAGGTGACTAAAAAGGCTACCCCCAAAGTTTCTCTAATAGCCCCCCAAAAGATTTCCAAAAAAGCCGTCCCAAAGCCAAGGCTTTCCAAAAAACCACCCCCAAAAGCGAGACCATCTAAAATCATAAGGAAACCTTCCCTGTTACCAGTCGTCCTGCCCCCCATCAAGACGTCAAAAACGCCTCTTTGGGTGCCGTCTCCGGATAAGGTCAAGAATGCCAATTTGACCCGTTTTATTGGGTATGTGAATCGAAAGCATGGAAAGAGCTTTCGAACGTTTGATGACTTATATCAGTGGTCCGTTGATTATATCCCCGATTTCTGGGCGGCCATCTGGGATTTCGCGGAAGTCAAGGCTTCAAAAAAATGGGACCGCGTGGTGGATGACCTGAAGAAGTTCCCAGGAACGAGCTGGTTTCCGGGGGCGAAGCTCAATTTTGCGGAGAATCTGCTCCGGTATCGAGATGATCGATTGGCTTTTATATTTAAAGGGGAGACGCAGAAATATGCGACGATGACTTACAGAGAGCTTTATTACACCGTAGCCCGACTGGCCAAATCTTTGCGGGAATTGGGCATTCAACCGGGGGATCGGATCGCAGGGTATATGCCGAATATGATGGAAACCACGATCGGCATGCTGGCGGCTACCAGCGTCGGCGCTGTCTGGTCTTCGTGCGCCACGGACATCGGGCCGCAGGCGGCGCTTGATCGACTTGGTCAGATCGAGCCCAAAGTATTATTTTCAGTAGATGGGTATTTTTACAAGGCGAAACCCTTCAATACTCTGGGGAATGCGGCAGAAGTGGCCAGAGGCATGCCTTCCCTCAAAAGAGTTGTCATCGTTTCCTATACGGGAAATAAGCCGGATATCGGGAATATTCCCAACGGCACCCATTATGAGGATTTTTTAGCCCCGGAGAGGGAACCCACCCTTGAGTTTGAACAGTTGCCCTTTGGCCATCCCATCTATATCATGTTCTCCTCCGGCACGACGGGAAAGCCCAAGTGCATGGTTCAGGGGGCGGGCGGCATTTTGCTCCACCATCTGAAAGAACTGATGCTCCATAGCGACCTCAGGCGGGAGGACAAGGTCTTTTACATTACCACCTGCAGCTGGATGATGTGGAACTGGCTGATGAGTACCCTTGGCGTGGGCGCTACCATTGTCCTGTATGATGGCAATCCGAACTACCCTGATGCCTATGCCATGTGGAAGCTGGTCCAGGACGAAAAGATCACTTTTTTTGGACTCAGTGCAAGCTATATCAACTACCTCCGCAGCGAAGGGATTCAGCCAGGGAAGAATTACGATCTTTCCTCCCTGAGAGAGATTTCCCAGACAGGTTCTGTTCTTTCGGCAGAGGGGTTTGAGTGGGTCTACCGCGAGGTGAAAAAAGACCTCCATTTTAATTCCATCTCCGGCGGCACGGACATCAACGGCTGTTTTGCCGTTGGCAGCCCGGTTCAGTGCGTCTTTGCCGGGGAGCTTCAGGGCCCGGGTTTGGGCATGAAGGTAAAAGCCTACGATGAGAACGCAAAACCGGTCTGGGACAGGGAAGGGGAGCTGGTATGCGAGGCCCCTGCGCCCTGCATGCCCCTCTATTTCTGGGACGACCCGAATGGGGAAAAGTATAGAGCCGCCTATTTCGACACCTATCCCGGAGTATGGCGCCATGGCGACTACGTCGTCATGCACAGCGACACGGGCGGCATCACTTTCTATGGCCGGTCCGACGCCGTGCTGAAACCCTCCGGAGTCAGAATCGGAACCGCTGAGATTTATAACGTCGTGGAAAAGATCGAGGAGATTGCCGACAGCCTTGCCATCGGACAAAACTGGGAAGGGGAACAACGTATTATTCTCTTTGTGAAACTGGCTCCGGGCGTGGAGCTTGCGGACGAGCTAAAAAATACGATCAAGAAGACTCTTCGGGAGAAGGCCTCTCCCCGCCACGTCCCGGCCATCATCATGGAAATGCCAAGCGCTCCTTACACCATGAATATGAAAAAAGTGGAAAGCGCCGTCACCAACATCATCCACGGGAGACCGGTCCTGAACCGTGATGCATTGAGCAACCCTGAGGTGCTGGACTATTTTGAGAGGATCGTCCCGGAACTGCAGAGATAGATCCGGTTGGATATTCCAATAGCCTGCCCTTTACAAGAGGGCCATGAGGAAGTATAAGGAGGGCAACATGATCATCAGGAAGAAGGAGGTGGAAAATAGCCAGCACGAATTAGCCAGGTCCATATCCAGGTCGTAAAGGGAAGGTGGAATGAGCGCATTGAAGGCAACCGGCATCGAGGAAAGGAGAATGACCACCTTTATTAAATAGCCTCCAACCATTCCACGATAACCAAGCCCCATGGCCAAGGAGGTTATCGCCACCGGGACCATCAGGAACTTGATCGCCGATACCGCCAGGCATTCCCTGAGGTACTGTTTCACCTTGCTGACCTTCATGGCCAGCCCGATCGCGGTGATGAGCAAGAGAGCGCTCAGGGGGATCAGAATCGAATTGACCGTTTGATATAATTCCGGTCTTTTCCATCCTGACTGGTTGAGAAGTCCTCCCAACAGAAGGCTCCCCAGCGAGACAAGAATAAATATATCCGATGCAAGGTTTTTCAGGCGGTTCCAGGGACTTTCCGCTTTTTCGGATGAGGAGCCATACCATTTCGCCACGGGAAAACCGATTGCATAGTAAATAAATTCTTCGAACAATTTGTAAAGGTGAACCAGCCCGAAACCGATTTCCCCCAGAAGGATATAACAGACCAGTCCGCCCATGGTCCCCAAATTTGTGAAGGCGCCACAGGCGAAGAGAGAACCGGTCTGTTTCTTTTTTAACCCGAGCAGTTTCGAGAACCCCAAGGCGAGGAGACCGCCCGTCAGGAGGGCGCTCGTGCCGACGAAAGGGAGCGTGATGAGCCTGGGATCGTTAAACTCGATGACCCAGATTGCTCCAATTACGGTGATGGGATTTAGAAAGAGCAGGGCGGATTTGAGCAGGATTTTACGGAGCCGGTCGATCGGAAGAGGCAGTCGAATCGCCTGTCGGGCGGCCATCCGCTGGATGAGGTATCCAAAGGATAATCCGAAAAGGATCAGGCCGAAAGCAAAAAGGAATCTCCCCATTCTTCAAACTCTTTGCCCTATTTAAAATCATGCGGCGTTCGATTAAAGTTTCTCGCCTAATTGTCGAATTTCCAGGAAGTGCTTGTACATATTATGAAAGATTTTATATTTCCCCTCATGGTATCTTTGAACAGCCGAATTGGGTGAGACCGTTTCGCCGACCCGGGACATCGTCTTCATCGCATCCTGGACGGTCCGATATCTTCCCGAGGCCACAGCCGCCAGGATGGCCGTCCCGAGAAGCACCGCCTCTTTCTCCCCGGGGAGATGGATGCGGCACCCAGTCACATCGGCATGCTCCTGCACAAAGAGATCATTCCTGGTATGTCCTCCGCACATATAGACTTCGGAGATGGCATACCCTTTTTCATTCATGGTTTCGAGGATGTGCCTTGTGCCGTAGGCAATCGCCTGAATCGTGGCATAATATTGCCTGGCGACTTCAAAGACCGACTGGTTCAGGGTGAGCCCGAGGACCACCCCCCTGGCATGGGCATCCGCCCTGGGGGAGCGATTCCCGTGATGATAGGGCAGGATGTGGATATCCTTTGTGAGTTGGGGGATCGGGTATTTCTTGATCTCCCGATTCAGATATTGATAGACATCGGTGCCTGATTTTTTGGCAAGCGCTTCGATCTCCGGATGGCTCGAATTATTGCTGATGATGTAGTCGATCAAGGAACCGGTCGCACTTTGTCCTCCCTCGTTGAGCCACATGCCGGGAATCATCGCACCGTAATAAGGCCCCCATACCCCCGGGATAAACCTTGGCTTCACAGAGGTTGCCATGTGGCAGGAGGACGTCCCACCGATGAGAGCCAGGGTCTTGTTCCAAACCTCCTGATCTTTCGAGGCCCGCTTCGCGCAATCCCCCAACAAGCCGATTCCACCGGCATGGGCGTCGATGATCCCGACGCCCACTCTAACCCCTGGCTTCAGGCCCAATTCCATGGCGCTTCGGTCGGTCAGCCTCCCTGCAAAAGAACCTGGCGGATGAGCGGATTTGGAAACTTTCCCTCCATCAAACAGGTCCCCCAGTCCGATCTGCTCAAAGAAGGTGTGATCCCATGAACCGTTCTTCCCTTCATGCCCGAGATAGGTCCATTTGCACACATTTGTGCAGAGGCTCCTTTTATCCGACCCGGTGGCCCGAAAGACCATAAAATCTGCAAGATCCATCCACTTCCCGGTTCCCGCCCATGTTTCAGGGAAATTCTCTTTAATCCATTTCAATTTCGGAGGTTGCTGTTCCGGTGAAATCTTTCCCCCGACATAAGCTAAGACAGGATGACGGGTTTGGTTGACTGCATCCGCCTCTTGGATCGCTCGGTGATCCATCCAGACGATAATATTTCTTGACGGGTCACCTGTGGGCGAAACGGTCAGCGGCCTGAACTTCCTGTCCAGGCAGACCAGCGAACAGGTTGCATCAAAACCGATGCCGACCATCTGTCCGGGACGGACCTGGGCCTGTTTCAAAGCCTCCCGCATGGCAAGCCCTGTGTTTTCCCATATGTCTTCGGAGGACTGTTCGACCAAATCAGGACGGGGATGGAAAATGGCAATCGGGCGGCTGGCCATTCCCCTCATGGTTCCATCCAGGTCAAAAATGCCCACACGCGTGCTCAGTGTCCCCACATCCACACCGATAACAAATTCCCGGCGCCATTTCACAAGCTTTCGGCCTCCACCACGCACGGACTTCTCAGCTTTCAATGATCTTTGTCTCTCTTGTGATTTTTGGATTGGTAAAGCCGTCCTGCAAGTCCCTGGCAGTGCTTGAATAGTCGTCGATCACCGCTCCGTGCTCCCCCGCCTGGAACCAATGAACCATTTGGGGAGGAATGATAACCTGTTCTCCGGGTTTCAGAATGATCTCGTGCCAAACCGTAAAGTTTCCTTCCTCTCCTTCCGGGGTTCTTCCCCTGGGATGGGGGGTGGGCTCTCCCGGGACATAGAGGTAGATCTCTCCCCACCGGACCCTCATGATCTCCTCCTTCCCGATATCCTTTCCGATGGCAGGGTGCCAGTGTTCAGGCAATATCTGCCAGGGAAAGAGAACAATGATTTTGGCGCTGATTCGATCCGTATTAAAAAAAGTGAGGATCTGCCCTCCCTGGCGCTCCAGATCGCTCAATCCAAAGTCAGCGACACTGATGTTTTCTCTGTCCTTCGGAGAGAGGACGACCCCGGCCTTTTCCATGTATTGAAGGGCTTTTCTCTGGGCCTCCTGGACCTGTTTTCGCGTCAGCATGTCACACCACTCCCGCCTCCGGAGATCAGGCCAAATGACGAATTCCCTTCAGGCCTAAGAGCGCTCTTGCCCGTTGAGGTTCCACAACCTTTCGCCCGAGGGAACGGGCGGCCTGGACGATTTCTTCCACCAATTCTGCATTGGATTGAGCTCGTCTCCCGGAGGAAAGAAAGGGACCATCCTCATACCCGACCCTCACATGGCCGCCCCGCTCCAGACCCAATCGAAACCCCTCCCATCCCCTGCTGTGGTGGCGCGTCATAAACCAGTGGGCGCCCTTCGGAAGAAAATCCAAAAAGGCATCAAGCGCCCTCTCGGAAAAAGGGATGCTGTCAGGCATATCGAAGACAAAATTGAAGGCATAGGGCGGAAAAACCAACCCATCTCCTTCGAGCCTTTCCGCATTATGGAACATCGAAAGGTCGAAGATGCAAAAGAATGGTTTGATCTCCCTTTGCTTCAGCTCTTGCGCATAAAGCCGGATATCGGACATCGGGTTCTGGTAGACGCCGCCAAAGAGATTGACGGAGCCGAGGTTTAATGACCCCATTTCAATCCCGTCGACGGTAAATGACACGCATCGCTCCTGAAGGGTATGCTCAGGCAATCCTCCGGTCGATCCTTCGATGATGATAGGGCACCGGGCATGAATCTTCCCAATATCTCTCCGGAAGACGGAAGGATCCGTGGACTGGTTTCCATTCTCATCCCGCACGTGAAGGTGGACAATGGAGGCCCCCGCATGATAAGAGCGGAAAACCTCCTGCGGCAGGTCAAGCTTGCCCGGGAACTTTTCTTCCTGTTTTTCGCCCGGGTAGGGGGCGACGCAAATCATCAATTCATCCATCTTGTTCCTCTTTGCTTTCAGACGAGATTCGCCTCTATTTTAAATGGCTCCCCTTGGTCAGGGAAGTTCCGACTTCTCATCATGGAATTCCGCGGCGGAGAAAAACCTTTCGTAATTCCTTCTATTGAACCAGGTTAAATACTCTTCCTCCGGCCTTGTTTTCCCCTCGAGCTCATTCCAGAGATCCTCCGGGATGTCCCAGTCCCCCATCTCCATGTTCCGTTCAAGTTGCTCCTGGCTTTTAGCCCCAATAATCACGGAAGCGACAAAACGGCGCTTCAATGGCCATCCGATCGCAAGCTTGGGCATGGGAATACCGGACTTCGAAGAAACCTGTTCCAGGAGCTCTGCGGTTTTAAATCCCTTCGGATGCCAGAACCGGGGCCCATCCACCTGGGTCCGAAAAGAGAGGCGTGTTCCCCGTCCGGGTTCGGTCATCCCCTTGTACTTGCCGGTCAGCAGACCTCCCCCGAGAGGGCTGTAACTTACGATCCCCAAACCATGATCCAGGGCGGCAGGGATGATTTCTCTCTCCGGCTCGCGGTGGATCAGGTTATACAGGTATTGGCCGGCGACCAGCTTTTCTAAGTTCATCCGTTCGGAGATCCCGTTCGCCTTAGCGATCTGCCAGCCGAACAAATTGCTGCAGCCCAGGTAACGCACCTTTCCCTGCCTGACGAGATCGTCGAGAGCGCGCATCGTCTCCTCCAGAGGGGTGACGGGGTCAGGGCCGTGAATATAATAGAGATCGATGTAGTCGGTCTTCATACGTTTCAGGCTCGATTCGCAAGAAGCCATAATATGTTTTCGGGAGAGGCCGTAGGCATTGGGTGCATCGCCCATGGGAAAGTAACACTTCGAAGCGAGGATGATGTGGTCCCGCGGTATGCCCGGGAGAAAGGCCCCGAGGATCTCTTCTGTTTTTCCGCCTGCATAGACATCCGCACAGTCAAGGAAGTTTCCACCCGAGTCGATATACCTTTTCATGATCAGGTGAGCTTCCCTCTCGTCACAACCCCAGTCCTTTGCCCCAAAGGTCATGGTCCCCAGGGAAATGCGCGATACCATCAATCCGGACGACCCAAGAAAACGGTATTTCATATTGACCGACCTCCCTTTTTCACTGATTGTTCCCCCGTTAGAAAGTCCTGCTCCTCGCAGCGGGGATGAAGATGACATTCCTCTGTCGAACACTTACGAACGGGGTTTGTTCAAAGCCAATTGGGCGGCTATTTTAATCGCCTGGATCATACTTTCGGGATTAGCTCTGCCTTCACCGGCCTTACCAAAGGCCGTTCCATGGTCCACCGAGACACGGATGATGGGCAGCCCGCAGGTGATATTGACCCCGGACATGGAACCCCAGGTCTTTGTCTTGTCATCGTATTGAAAGCCGATCAGCTTTGTTGGAATATGGCCTTGATCGTGATACATGACCACAACCAGATCATATTGCCCGCCCTGCATCTTGGAAAAGACCGTGTCCGGGGGAAGGGGCCCTTCGATGTTTAAGCCATCTTTTTTAGCGTGTCTGATGGCAGGCTCGATCTCTTCTATTTCCTCCCGGCCGAACAGCCCTTCCTCCCCGGCATGGGGATTCAGTCCGGCGACTGCGATCTTCGGATTCTGAACCCCTAATCGCTTCACCGCATCGTATCCCAGCCGGATGACCCGGTAAACCCGTTCCTTTTTCACACGGTCGCAGGCTTCTCTTAATGAAACATGGGTTGAGACATGGATCACCCGGAAGTGGTCATGGACCAACATCATGGCGTAATCTTTGGTCCGGGTCAGGTCGGCATAGATCTCCGTATGCCCGGAATAATGAAAACCCGCAAGGTTGATGGCCTCTTTGCTGATGGGACCGGTGACGGTGGCATCAATCTCTTTTTCCAAGGCCAGTTCGATCACTTTCTTCACATATTCAAACGAGGCGCGGCCATATTCAGCCAGGATCGATTTGTGCCGGACCGATTTCCCATCGACATTCTTCAGATCAAGAAGATCGATCGTTCCAGGCTGATAAAGGCCTCCCCTGGGAGAAGAGACGACATGAATCTTCAAATCCAAACCGGAAAATTTCACTGCTTGCCCCATCATCTTTGCCTCTCCGATCACCAAGGGGTTGCAAAGCCGATAAACCTCAGACAGAGAGAGCGCCTTGGCTGTGATCTCGGGGCCAATCCCCGAAGGATCACCGACACTGATTCCGACGATTGGTTTAACCATATCTTAGTCCATCCTACCTGACGATCCCCAGGTCAAAACCGGAGAATCATTTCATCCACAGGGAGGTATTAAAATGGTTGGAGACATTCGTCCCAGGGGGAACCAACTTATCGCAGAAACGGAAGTCGGATTCATCGAGTTTGATATCGGCTGAAGGGAGAAGGTCCTCCAGTTGCCCTAATGTCCTCGGTCCGATGATCGCTCCTGTGACGCCCGTTTGAGTCAGGACCCATGCGACTGAAAGTTGAGCGACGGTATATCCTTTTCCTTTCGCTCTCTCTTCCAGTTTCAAGCTGACCTCGATGCCTCTTTGAGTGATCCGTTCGGCATAGACCGGCTTCAGGGTGCCACGGCTTCCATCGGGAAGGTTGAATGGGTCCTGATACCGACCCGCTAAAACGCCCTGGGCCAGGGGAGACCAGGTGATGAGCCCGAGATCATAGACCCGGCACATCGGAATGATTTCGTTTTCGATCCGGCGATCCAATAGGTTATATGGCGGTTGTTCGCAAGTCAATTTGGGATAATGATGTCGATCGGAAATCCATAAAGCTTCTACAATCCTCCACGCAGGATGGGTGGAGGATCCGATGTATCTCACCTTTCCCTGTCTCACCAGAAGGTCTAACGCTCCAAGCGACTCTTCCTGAGGAATATCAAAATCTGTGCGGTGGAGAAAGTAAATATCAATATAATCGGTCCTCAGTCTCTTTAAACTTGCCTCACAGCTTTCGAGGATATGGTGTTTTGAATTGCCGGCATCATTTGGCCCTGGCCCCGTACTCATAAAGACCTTTGAGGTGATGAAGATGTCTTTTCTTTTTCCATTTCGTGCCAGCGCCTCGCCGAGAATTCTTTCACTTTCGCCTTCCGCATAAACATCGGCGGAGTCGACCAGGTTGATCCCGGTCTCGATGGCCCGATCGATCATGCGGAAAGACTCCTCCCTGCTGGTCGGGTTTCCGAAGTTCATCGTGCCCAGGACCAGGGGGGATACCATCAGTCCTGATCTGCCGAGACGCCTGTATTCCATTTTGTCCCTTCCCTATTTTTTATTTCGTATTTGGTTCCATATTCTTTGTTTGACCCGTTCCTTGAGTCGCTTGTAAACCAGCGTCTGGCTAAAGATGGTGAAGAGGATGATCAAAAAGAGGAGGAGCGCCACCGGCCGCGTGATGACAGGCAGGAAACTGCCCTGCGAGACCATCAGAGCCCTCCGGAGGTTTTCGTCGGCCATGGGACCCAGGATGACACCTATGACAAGCGGGGCAACCGGATAACCCATCTCCTGCATGAAATAGGCCATGATCCCCACAGGCACCATGAGATAGAGGTTGAAAACATTCGATCCCAGGGAGTAGGAGCCGATCACACAGAGAACCCCAACGATCGGCATGAAGATGGGAGGAGGAATTCTGAGCACCTTTACGACCTGCTTGGCCAGCAGGATCCCTGTCATCCACATCGCCAGCGAAGCCAGAAGGAGGATGGCTGTCATTTCCAGAATGAAGGTGGGATGCTCAAAAGTGATCATGGGCCCGGGGTTGACGTTGTGGATCATCAATGCGCCCAGGAGCATCGCTGCTGGTGGACTTCCAGGGATACCTAACGTTAAGAGAGGAATCAGGGCTCCCCCGATACAGGCGTTGTTGGCCGTCTCCGAGGAGATGACGGCTGCATATTCGCCCTTCCCGAAGGTTTCAGGATGTTTGGAAGAGTTTTTGGCAGCACTGTAGGAAACCCATCCCGCAATATCCTCGCCGATACCGGGCACCGATCCAATCCCGACACCGATCAATGCGGAGCGGACGATATGGGTTGCGTTTCTCACGATGGTTTTGAATTCGGGAAGAACGCGTTGAAACTTTTTGGCTTCCCCGACCGATAACTGGTCTCTCAACACCTGGATGATCTGGGGGATCCCGAAGGCCCCGATTAGGACAGGGACCAGCTCGAGCCCCCCATCGAGTTGCGATAAGCCGAACGTAAACCGGGGGAAGAACTGTAGGCGGTCCCGGCCGATGATCGACATGAAGAGACCGATCAGGCCCGCAATCCAACCTTTGTAGATGAGATCAGGACTCGTCAGGGTTCCGCTGATGAGAATGCCGAAGAAAGCGAGGAGAAAGAATTCAAAGGAGGTAAACTGAAGGGCCATCTTGGCGATGGCCGGGGCAAAGGAGGCAAGAAAGAAGGTGCCAATGAGCGTTCCAATCATTGAGGCGGTTGTTGTCAGACCGAGGGCTTTTCCGGCTTCACCTTTACAGGCCAGGGGGTATCCATCGATGGCGGTCGCCGCCGCCGCTGCGGTTCCCGGAATGTTGAGCAGGATCGAAGAGTAAGATCCGCCGTAGACAGCCCCGACGTACATTGATATGAGCGCAATCATGGCCGCCCCTGTATTCATCCCGTAGGTCAGCGTCGTCAGGAGAGCCACCCCCAGCGTTGCGGTCAGGCCGGGCATGGCGCCGAAGATGATCCCCAGAATCGTTGCGGAAAAGAGGATGATGATATTTTCAAGATTGAACGCCAGTTGGAAAACCTGCGAATAGAAGGTTCCCAGTTGTTCAAGGATGGTCATGATTATTCCCTATCGTGCTGAGGGTTTAACGGAGCCCATCACTCCTTACTCCTGTTTGAATATTCTGGCCTTCACTCCTCCCAGGAACCGTTTATAGAAGGGCGTCTGGCTGATGAACATCCAGACAATGACTAAAAAGAGGATAAGAGCAACGGGTCGGGTGAAGAAGGGCAAGAAACTTCCCTGGGAAACCATTAAAGCCCTTCGAAGATTTTCATCAGCCATAGGTCCTAAAATGACTCCAATAACAAGAGGAGCAATGGGATATCCCATCGATTGCATGAAATAGGCCAGGATGCCTACCGGCACCATCAGATAGAGATTAAACACCTTCGTCCCAAGGGCATAGGAGCCGATGACGCAGAGCGTGAGGACCACTGGCATAAAGATGGGAGGTGGAATCCGCAAGACCTTCACCACCTGTTTTGCGAGAAAGATACCGCTGATGAACATGGCAAAGGATGCCAGAAAGAGAATGGCTATCATCTCTGTGATAAAGTGAGGATGTTCAATGGATAGCATGGGCCCTGGGGTGACGTTATGGATCATCAGGGCTCCGAGAAGCATGACTGCCGGCGGGCTACCCGGTATGCCGAGGGTTAAGAGCGGAATGATAGCCCCGCCAATACAGGCATTGTTTCCGGTTTCGCAGGAGATAACCCCAGCATATTCTCCTTTCCCAAAGTTTTCAGGATGTTTAGACGCCTTTTTCGCAGCGCCGTAAGAAACCCATGCAGCAATATCCTCTCCAATGCCTGGAACCGCTCCAATTCCAACGCCGATGAGGGCTGAACGGACAATGGTCGTAATGTGTTTGGAGATGATCTTCAGTTCAGGAAGAACGCGCTGAAATTTTTTGGCTTCTCCAATCGACAATTGATCCCGAATGACCTGGATGATCTGTGGAATTCCGAAAGCGCCGATAAGAACGGGCACCACTTCAAGCCCTCCGTCCAATTCAGAAATGCCAAAGGTGAACCGCGGAAAGAACTGGAGATGATCCCTTCCGATTAGCGCTAAAAAAAGGCCTATGAGTCCTGAAATCCAACCTTTGTAAACGAGATCCTGACCGGTTAACCCTCCGCTGATCATAATTCCGAAAAAGGCTAAGAAGAAGAATTCGAAGGAGGTAAATTGGAGAGCCAGTGTAGCAATGATCGGAGCAAAGACAGCGAGAAAAAACATCCCCACCATGGTTCCAATAAAGGAGGAGGTTGTGGTGAGACCCAAGGCCCTTCCTGCTTCTCCCTTGCAGGCCAATGGATAGCCGTCCATGGCAGTAGCTGCTGCCGCGGCGGTTCCTGGGATGTTGACGCAGATCGAACCATAAGAACCTCCATAGACTGCTCCTACATACATCCCAAGAAGAGTGATCATGGCCGCGTTTGTGCTAATCCCATAGGTCAGTGTCGTCAGAAGGCCTACGCCAAGAGTTGCCGTCAAACCCGGCATAGCACCGAAGATGATTCCCAGAATGACGGAACCGAATAAGAGGATGATATTCTCGATATTGAAGGCGGTGAAAAAAACGGTCACATAGAAATCCCAGATTCGTTCGAGGATGAGCATAACGTCCCTGTCTGTTTACCGTTCTTTTCCTTCCCTTGCTTAACGGAAGGAGTAACGGATGATATTCATCAGCTCAATAAATGCTCCCTCCACAGGAAGGGGAACGAGCAGGAAGTACTTAAACGAAGGAATGAGGATGAGGGAGGGAACAATCGACATGATCAGGGTGGTCTTCCACCTCTTCTTCAACACCCCATCCCCGTGAACAAGCACCCTGGAGTAAACGATAAAGGCCAGAAAGAACAGGAAGACCAGGCCATCCGTGGTATAGAGAAAGCTTTTGTTGAGCTGTTTGTCCGCCTTCATCAGAAAAAGTCCCAGGAAAAGAAGGCAGCCGACGAGATAGAAGGTGAAAAGCTTTTTTAAAAAATCCGGCCGGTCGAAATAGAAAAAGGAGATAAAGACCATCAGGCAGAGCATGGTGCTCAAGAAATAATCGATCCTTGGAATATAGAGATAAACGTAAGCGACAATGACGAGAAGAATTCCAAGGAGGCGAAGCGTCTTCCCGGACGTGTCCTTCTCCCGGCGGGAGAGGTCTTCCATGAACTTCTTCGCCCCTCCGTCCTTGATCGCCCGGTTGCACAGGACGATTCCCATGATGATGATGAGGAAACCGACGCCCAACGGAAAGAGCCCGGGGGAAACGAACCAGACGTTCATCACTCCTCCCCAGCTGTCCTTCATGGGGATTTCCGTGAGGGTATAAAGGATCATAAAGATTCCAAAGGCGATTAAAATGATACTGGTGATAAAATCTTTTTTTCTCAGTTGAACTTTATCCATAACTTTCCTCAAATTTCCCGATTCTCTTAGTTTAAGAATAGGGGTGGGGAGGATGACCCGTTTCATGCTTCGAGCCTGCATGCGGCAGGCTCGAAGCACATCATCCATCATTACGGTTTGGGAATCTTCAGTGTTTCGGGATTCACTTTTGCCGCCCCCAGCTCCCAAAGGGTCCAGGCAAAAAGTGATTCCAATTTTTCAAACTCCTCCTTGGCGGCCTTTCCGGTTTTACCTGAAAGCGTGTAATAGTTTGAATCTGCCCAGTTTTTTATCGTATCTGTTGCAAGCGCTTTTTTGAAAGTATCTGCAATGGTTTCCTTCACATTCTCTGGAACGGTTGCCGGCACGGCAAAACCAATGGCTTGCATGATAGGCAGGTACTTCGAGAGGCCCGGATAAGGAACGAAAGAAGAGGGAATGGCTCCCACATCTTTCATCGTGAACGGTTGGGGTGTCAGCATCGCAAGTGGCCGTAATTTACCGGCTCTGATAAGCTGTTGCTGTTCAGCAACCGATGTGACAACGACAGAGACTTCACCCGTCATCGCGGCAGTCTGAGCAGGGGCTGATCCTGGGTAGGGGATATAATTGAACTTCACCCCTGCTCCCTTCTCAAGGGCCAATAGATTGAGGTGATGGATGGATCCTGAGGCGCTTGCGCCAGCTCGAATGGAACCCGGTTTGGCCTTTGCAGCTTCCATCAGTTCTTTAAGATCTTTATAGGGTGCGTTGGGTGTTACGGAAATGACATCGGGAGAGCCACCAACGATAAAGTAGTCCCATACATACATCCTCTTGTCCCATCCTCCCTGGACACCGGCAGTTACACAGGATTCGGATACCCCAGCCCAGGCGTATCCGTCATGGGGCCGGGAATAGACATCGTTCATACCGATCGATCCGCCCACCCCGCCGGGCTTGTTGATCACATTGATGTTCACTTTAAAAATCTTGGCCATTTCACCGGAGACGATGCGGTTACAGACATCGGTTCCGCCGCCGGCCGCCCAGACGACCGTATTGGTGATATCCCGGACAGGAAATTTTTTCTCCTGTGCTAAACTCAGACCTGAAAGGACAAATACGAACAAGAACGCCAATAAACAATACTTTTTCATTACTTCCTCCTTTCTTTTTTTGAAAACGTTTCATCCTTTAACTGACAATCTTCTCGTTTACCCTTTGAAGACGACGCCCGGTCCTCACCTCCCCTTTTCTCCGGATTTTTTGCCGGTTCAACCCATTAGCGCAACACCTGCTCCTCCAGCCACGTTAACGTTTCAATCGTCCTCTCCTCCCGGATCATCGATTCGAGTTTCTTTGAATCGAGCCGCTTGACAATCTTGATCATCTTTTCCGTTGTGTCGATGGTTCTTTCAAAGGCGGCAATGGGATCAAGCCGCACGGGGCTCATGTCCGAGGTTACCCAGCCGCGGTAATTGAATTTCTTCAGGTAGAACAGCATCTCCAGGTAGTCCCACAGATTTCGCGTGGCGGGGATGAGGTCCCAATCCCATTTTTTATTGTTGTCGTTGATATGGATGTAATAGGGGATGCCGCTGGATTGGGCAAGGCAGAGGGACTCGGCCACCGTCTCCCCCACCATCAGTGAATGCCCCACGTCAATGGTGATTCCAAGATTGGGCTCGTTGATGTCGCGGATCATGCAGAGGGTTTTTGCAGCCGTGTCCAGGTAACAGTTGACACGGGTCTCAGAGCCTTTGTATTCAAGAAAAAGAAAGATGTCTTTCCGATGCCTCGCTGCTTCCTTGAAGGTGGAAACCATATTCCTCCATGCCTGCTGGTAATCGACCTGAAAGAGGTAGTCATAGCCATCACTGAGAGGGCAACAGGTCACTTTATCGGCGCCGAGTTTTGCTGCGACGTCCATGCCCTCGCAGATGAATTGGATGGCCTTGTCTCTGAGCTTCTTCGAATTGACGCTCGAAGATCCTTTAACGAATTCGGGTTCGCCTTTGATATTGACATTCACGGCTGCCACTCCAAGGCGATATCGTTTCAGGGTTTTTTTGATCCGATCCAGATCCTGCAGCTCGTAAGGATAGACAATTTCCACTCCCTTGGCGCCCTTGACTTTGGCGACAGCGGCGATTTTCTCCACGGGGGTTTTCGATTCATGATACTCGCTGAAACGGTCTTTCAGCTTCCCCATAAATCCGGTGATGATTGCTTGTTTGATTTCCATCTTTTTCTCCCATGTCTTTCCGTCTCTGTTTCACTTCGATTTGCCAAATTCCTTTTCAATGACCTCCATCACTTCATCGGACATGCCGTAGCTGTGCTCTTCGCCCGGGAATTTACGGTCGAGCACCTCCTGGCGATACTGGAGGAAGGTGTCCTTGATCAGTTTGTTGAGATTGGTAAATTTTTTGGCAAAGGTGGGGGTGAAGGTGTCAAACATCCCCAGCACGTCGTAGGTGACGAGCAGTTGTCCGCTGCACCCCGGGCCTCCGCCGATGCTGATGGTCGGCACCCGCAGCTTCTTGGTCACGTAAGCGGAGAGTTTGGCCGGGACGGCCTCGAAGATGATGGCGAAGGCCCCTGCCTCCTGCAGGGCGAGCGCTTCACTGACGACTTTGCGGGCCGTCTCAATGGACTTGCCCTGAACCTTTAAGCCTCCCAAGGCCCCGACCGCCTGGGGGTGCAGACCGACGTGCCCCATCACCGCGATACCCATCTGGACGATGGCACGGGTCTTTTCGATGTGGTTGGGGGTTGCTTCGAACTTAACACCATCCACCTTTGCCTCGGTGACAAACCGGGCGGCATTCCGCATGGTCTCTTCCACGGAATACTGGAACGAGCCGAAAGGCATGTCGGCGATGACCATGGTGCGGGTGCAGGCGCGGGCAACGGCTGCGCAATGCAGGACCATCATGTCCATCGTTGCCGTGAGCGTGTTGGGATGTCCGTGGACGACCATGGCCGCCGAATCCCCGACCAGAATCATATCGATGCCGGCGTCATTGATCTGTTTGGCAATCGGATAGTCATAGGCCGTGAGCATGGTGATGATCTCGCTGCGGTCTTTCATCTCCTGGATGGTACGAACCGTATGTTTTTCCTGGTTCATGGCGGTCTCCTTTCTTCTCTCTGCACTTAAATTTCAAAAACGATCTTTCCCGTTGAAGCCGATTGGGCCAACTGGAACGCCTGGTCGTAATCTTTCAGATCAAAACGGTGCGTGATGACCGGTCGGATATCCATCTTCCCGGAAAGGAGCATGCTCTGGGCGGTCCACCAGGTGTCCCACATAATCCGGCCTGTCACGCCATAAACGTTTGCTTCTTTGTAAATGACGTTGTTAACCAGATCCCACTCGACCGGCCCGGAGAAGAGGCCGACAAGGACGATATCGCCTCCTCGTCGCAGCGTCTTCGAGGCGTCATTGAGCACCCCCCTGTTGCCGGTAAGTTCCACCACGATGTCCGTGCCCAATCCCCTTGTGATCTGATCAACCTCCTCAAAGACATTGACCTCCTTTGCATTGAGAACGATATCTGTGCCCATCTTACGAGCGAGGTCCAGCCTTTTCTGAGTCACATCAACCCCAATGACATACTCCGCTCCACTCAGCTTTGCCACCATCTGGGCGTAGATTCCAATCGGCCCGCAACCGAACACGATCACTTTCTTTCCCGCGGGTTTTGTTTTGGACATGGCGTGGACTCCGATTCCAAAGGGTTCCATCGTGGCCCCAATCTCGTAAGAGATGGAGGGAGCCAGTGTCCAGGCGCAGGCGGCCGGGAGGACGGCATATTCCGAGAAGGCGCCGTCCATATGAACTCCGAGAATCTTCATGTCCTTGCAGATATGCTGGAGGCCGGTGGTGCACTGGAAACAGTGGCCACAGGGGACATGGGTTTCGGCCGCGACCCGGTCACCCTTCTTGAAATTCGTCACATTTTTACCAATCTCAACGACCTCTGCAGCATATTCGTGCCCGAAAAGGAGTGGGAGTTTCATTCTCGAAGCAGCATACTCATTCCACTGATAGATATGGATATCGGTTCCGCAAATTGCAGCAGCCTGCACTTTTACTAAAAGGTCGTGATCTCCAATTTCTGGAATGGGAATGTCCCTGAATGTTGCACCTCTCACAGGTCGATCTTTGATCAGTGCCTTCATTTCATCCTTCCTCCTTGTCGAGCGGGGTTCCTTTCTCAAGGATAGTGATAATCTTTTCTAAGGCATCTTCCTTTCCAAAGGCTCCCGCCTTGGTGATGAGCAAAAGACCGTCCCATTTCCCTCCCGTCAGATGGGTCTGAACGATTCCCTCTAAGAGTTCACCTTCGATCTCAATCCCAGAAATGTCAAGACGATTGATGACGCCCTGAGCCGTGTCTCCGCCTGTGAGGAGGAGAGCTAAATCATGTACCTCCACTCTGGATTGTGCTAAGGCCGAGAGGGTAATTTCGGCCAGGGTCTTTGAGATTTTCAGGGAAATTGGAAGATCGTTTGAATGTTCGGAATGGAGCATCTCTGGTATGGTCTTTAGGATGGTTATTCCACGGGACAAACAATTCCCAATCCTCCTGGAGATATCTTTCCTCTCGCTCTCCCCTTCAGAAAAGTCCCCGATGAATAGGGATGGGTTAAGCTGAAACACCGGAATTTTTCTAAATTCTAAACGCCTTAATTGCTGATGGGTAACACTGGAAGCTGTCCCACACACGATCAGGACATGTTTATAAGATTTCAAAGACCTTGGATGGAGTTGGGAAGAAGATATCTTCTTTGCCACCTCTTCAGCCAGTCCAGCTGACCCGATGAAGAGAGGCTTGCTTTCAAGTGAGAAACCCACCTCTGCCACATTTGTCAGATCCTGCCGGCTCCCCGCATCAAAGATAATAATTTTCGTCCCTTTGTTCTGTTCTCTTTCCACCATTTCTTTCAAACGTTCGACGCCCGAAGCCACGAGCGTGATATCAATCCACCCCACACGGTTACGGGATTGTTGCTGGAGAAGTTTATCGACATGGGATTCCTGGATCGGGGAGGTTGTGTTTTGTGCGACTTCTGTCAGGGCGAGGGGTTTTTCTCCAATGATCATGATTCCCCCCACCAACCTCCGGTTCTGTTCAGGATAGGAGGGAGCCATAAAACCGAGCGCGCCATTCATTTCTTTTAGAATGGTATCGATCTCATATCCTAAATTTCCGCGGAGGGTTGAATCGATCTTTTTATAAATGATAGGAAAGACCTTTGGATGATAGGTCTTGAGAAGATTGGATATAAGGGAGGAGGCTTTCTCAGGGGTTAACCCTCTCGAGTCGGTATTAACAACCAGTACATCCCGATGGGCATATTGGGAGAAGTCGATCTTTGTATGATCCTTGCAAAAGATTAAAAGTGTGTTAAGACCTCTTTTGGCAAACTGGGCACCTGCATCGGCCCCACCGGTGAGATCGTCGGCAATGAGAAGGCATCGTTGAACCATTTGTTTATGGTGGAGAGCAATAGATGTGCCAATGGAGGTAGCAATAAAATATCATAATGATTTCAACGAATTATTTTTCTACCGATATGGAGGAGGATCAGTTTTTGTTTAAAAAGTTCATTTATTAAACGTTTTTGTTTATATTATGAACAATAAGGGGATGAAATGCAGACTAGACTAGTTTTATCTTTTTCCACAGGGTAGTTCGGCTGATGCCAAGGCGCTTGGCCAATTCAGCCTTTTTGGAAGGTGAGGATTCGGATATCTTCTTGATCCATTCTTGCTCCATCTTTTTAAGGTTCAAATCTTCCTGTTTCAGATCTAAGTGTGTGTCTTCAGGTTCATCGGGTTTTTGAAGTTCCTCATGCACCCACTTCGGTAGGTCCCGGAGTTTGCGATTAAAATTATCCGTGAGATTGGCCAGTCTTTCTACGAGATTTTTTAACTCCCGAATATTTCCCGGCCATTGATAATTACATAAAAGTGTTTCCACGTCCTTATCAAATAGATCTCTCTTTTGGCATTTCGGATTTATTCTAAGGATAAAATGCCTGAAAAGAGCATAGGCATCTTTTCCTCTTTCCCTCAGAGGTGGCACATTGAGCTGCAGAACATTTAATCGGTAAAATAAATCTCCCCTGAATCGCTTTTCTTTCACTTCTCTTGAGAGATATTTGTTGGTCGTGGCGATGATGCGGACGTCAATGGGAATTACCTTGTCATCTCCAATGGGCTGGACTTCCCTCTCTTCAATGACCCTCAATAGCCGGCTCTGTAAATTCAAAGGCAATTCACTGATCTCGTCAAGGAGAAGGGTTCCTCCATGAGCCAATTCAAAGAGACCTTTTTTCCCCTCCTTTCTCGCCCCGGTGAAAGCACCTGGGGCATAGCCGAAGAGCTCGCTTTCCAACAAAGGCTCCGGCAGGGTGGCGCAGTTGATGGCCACGAAAGGCCTTTCCGAACCAAATTTTTCTTGGTGGATGCTTTGGGCAAACAGCTCTTTGCCCGTCCCCGTCTCTCCGATGATGAGAACCGTCGACTCGGCGCTGGAGAAACTCTTTGCCCGGTTCACAACTGCCTGAAAGCGTTCATCCTCCGTGAGGATGTCTGCAAAAGAGTATCTGGCCACATGCCCTTTGAGATAGAGTTCATGACGGACCTTTCTCTCTGCCTGTTGGAGTTTGGAAATGCTTCTTCCCACAATCAGGGTTCCCGTCCTCTCCCCGTTTGCCTCAATGGGGACATAATCCAGCAGGACGTGTTTCCCCTGGACATAGCCGAGATAATTTCTTTGGGCCGTCCGCTTCCTTTTCATTTCTTTGAGAGGATCGGTCGGATACAGGTGGAAAGGAGACCCGATGAATTCAACCCCCTCCCTTCTAAATGTCAGGGATGCCGCCGGATTGCAGGATTGAATGCGATCATTTGCATCCAGGATGATCAGTTGATCGTCGACGGCATCCAGCACCGCTTTTAATTGCGTCAGGGTATCCAGATGTTTTTTGGTCTTTTGGGCCTCCGAACGGACGACGCTTAAAATCTCATAGGCTCCATGGAAGGATTGGAGGAGGGATTCCCTGCCAGATTCGATGAGAATGGATTGTTGGCCGAATTCAGCGGCTTGAGACACAACGACCTTGTCCCCGATGATCACCTCGATTCTATTTTTCTTGGCTTGCCCCAAAATGAACGGGACCTGCTCTTCCCTCTGGATGGGGAAAACCGTCAAATTTAACTCCAGGAGGCCCGCCAGTTTTTCGGACCCATAGATTATGTTTTCAAATCCGACGATGCCGATTTTCTGGCGACGATTTTTTACTTTTTGGAGGGCTCCCAGAATGTCATAAGCTGTCACCTGGATCTCGACCACTGGGATGGGGAATTGTTCCTTCAATAATTTGGCTGTTCCCCCCCGGCTGATCATGACTTCGACCCCCTTTTCGATCAACTCCTTTCCTTTTCTGAGACCTTCCTTTAAATCACCCATGGCAATGACAATCGGGTGTTCAAAATCCCGGCAGATCTCCTTGGCCAGATCTGCCATTTCCGGGTAGGGGGCGATCAGGGCAACAGGTGCGGGGGAGGATAATTTTTCCTTCATCCCTATCAATGTATCCAATCTTCACAAGCCAGTCAATATCAAACTGACCCCAAAACGTAACCCGTCAGTTAAGGAAACACAAAAAGGGTTGGAAGGTCCTCCCTCCAAAACCTTGAATGGCGGGCATTGGGGTTACCCAAAAAAATATTTTTGCTTGTGTTCTTGAATCTTTTTTGGTAAATTCCAAGCAGCTTAAGACTGGCTGCCATGAGACTGACTCCAGAAGAGTTTGAAAGAATTATCATTTCAGCCCTCGAGGGGCTTCCCGGATCTTTAAAAAAGAGGATGGAAAATATTGACGTGGTGATTGAACATCAGGCATCTCCGGATCTCCTTTCGGAGATGGGTTTGAAATCCCCCTTTGATCTGCTGGGACTCTACCAGGGAATCCCCATCAACCAAAGGGGGTTTTACTATGGCAACGTCCTCCCGGATAAGATCACCCTTTTCCGGCTTCCCATCGAATCGGCCTGCAGGACCCGGCAGGAGATTGAGGAGAAGGTCAGGGAAGTTGTGGTCCATGAAATCGGGCATTATTTCGGGCTGGACGAGGACCGGTTGGAAGAGCTGGAGAACGGAGAAGAGGGGTAGTTGCTATCGAATTAAAGAAAGTGTTAAAGTTGGGCGGTTTACCTTGCCGTGAGGGGCCTGAAATGTAGGCTCCCTCTAAATTGTCATAAGGTCTGCGAAAGCTCGGTTTTCCGCCCGAGGCGGACCCACTCCTGGTGGGCGAGTCGCAACGACAGGAATCCAGATTAAAAACAGTGGATTCCGGATCAAGTCCGGAATGAGAATACTGTAAAGTCAATAGAATCGGAGGAGGATGGAGGATGGAAAAGTGGATGGGCGGGGATATGCATCCGAGTTACCGGATTCTAATGGGGCCCGGACCGAGCAATGTCCATTACCGGGTTTATCAGGCGATGTCGAACCCGGTCATCGGTTATCTCGATCCCCAAATTTTAGCCTGCATGGATGAGATCAGCGAGATGTTAAGAGGTGTGTTTCAGACAAAGAACCAGGTCACCCTGGCCCTTTCCGCGACCGGGAGCGCAGGGATGGAGACGGCGTATGTCAATTTTGTTGAGCCGGGAGATGTGGTCGTCATCGGCGTTAACGGCTTCTTTGCGGACCGGATGACCCAGGTGGCCTCCCGAAGCGGGGCAAAAGTAATCCGGGTAGAGGAAGAATGGGGGAAGATCATCGAGCCGGAAAAGATGATCAAGGCGCTGAAGGAACATCCCGAGGCTAAGATCTGCGGCATGGTTCATGGAGAGACGTCCACCGGAGTGAGGCAGCCTCTTGATGAGATTGGGGCTTATTGCAAAGGGAAGGATATGCTTCTCGTGGTGGATGCGGTCACGACACTGGGAGGATATGAGGTCAAGGTGGACGAATGGGGTATCGACGTCTGCTACTCGAGCTCCCAGAAATGCCTCGGTGTTCCGCCGGGGCTTTCTCCGATCACCGTTAGCTCCAAGGCCATGGAGGTGCTTCGATCCCGCAAGATCCCGGTGCAGAGTTTTTATCTTGATCTCATCCTTCTCGAAAAATACTGGGGGACGGAGAGAGTTTATCATCACACCGCTCCTGCTTCCATGTTCTATGCCCTGAGAGAGGGATTGAAAATTATCTTCGAAGAGGGGTTGGAAGAAAGGTTCCGGCGCCATCGGACCCTGGGCGACCGCCTGAAGATGGAGATGGAAGGCCTCGGTTTCAAACTTTTTGCCCAGGAAGGATATCGCCTGCCCATGTTGACCTCAGTGATTCTCCCTGATGGGATGGATGATGTCAAGTTGCGGTCGAAGCTCTTAAATGAATATAATATTGAGGTGGGAGGAGGGTTGGGCTTCCTCAAAGGCAAAGTCTGGAGGGTCGGTCTCATGGGAGAAACCTGCAAACTCCGATATATTCATTGCCTGATGGGGGCGTTAGGGGATATCCTGACCTGATATTGAATTGCGCCCTGAACCATGTAAGGTTCAGGGCTTTGGCCCTGAATCCGATGTGATTCAGGGCTGCCTGCCGCACAGGTAGGGAGTGGAGAATAGGCTGTCCTGCGGTAAGCAGGGGAGACAGAGGTGGGGGGTTTCAATTTTTCTGATAGTTTTTGAGTGGGCAAACTGAAGCAATTTTATCAAAATCAGAATCATTATGAAGAAGGGTAAGCTTATTTTCGATAGCGGTTTGAGCAATCATACAATCCACTGTTTTTCGGATGGTAATTCCCTGTTTGCGGCACTTGCGGTAAATCTGCGCCGCTTTGATATAAGAATCAAGACTATTTAATGAAAAGACAGGAAAACGAAGGAGATGCTTTTGAGCTAATTCAAAATCCCCATCTTTCCTAAATCCTTGAAGAACTTCTGTAAGGATATAATCCGAAATGCATACCTCCTCTTCCAATTCAATTAGATCTCCAAGCATTCGGACGCCAGTTGTATCCACACCATTAAAGAACTCTATCCATACAGACGTATCAACAAGAATCATTGGAACGAGATCTTCTCATTTCATCCAAATTTCCTTCCCAGCGAAGTTTCCCCTTTAAACTCAGAATCCTTTTCCTCTCTTTTCGGTTAACCAGTTCTCTGAGGGCAAAATCGACTAACTGCTTTTTCTTGTTGATCCCTGTATATTTCATCCCTTTTTCGAGGAGTTTGTCATCAATTACAATATTGGTGCGCATTTTTCCACCTCCACATACACATTTTATAATTCTAAAATGTGTATGTCAATGGGTTTTTTTAAACCATCCGGCAAGCCGTACTTCGCCCGTACCTCTTTCACGTCTTTGGTGCGGCCTGTCTTGCTGTCAGCTAACCCACGTTCAATCGCCTCGCGGACGTATATTTCGCGCATCAGATCATCCCATGTGGCGTTTGGGGCCATCCGATCGATGAGTTTGTGGGCTTCCTCCTTTTCCATCACCGTTGACATAGCATTGCCTCCTGCTTTTCGCTTGATAGAATAGCACGGAATGAAGCAGATATCAATTCCTCCTAAGCCCAACGAGTCTGTAGGAAAAGTCTTTTTAACGATGTCAAGGATAACAAAAATTAGAATCCACTGTAAACAAGCGGCCAGGACCAGGTCTCTAATCTCAGTATTTGGATCAGGGTGGATAGATTGAATAGGTGGTGAATGGAATCCATTTCTTCTGCTGATATTATGATGCTTCAATCTATTCTGAAGATCGGATGTGCCAATATTAAACATGTCGAAAAGAATTTTTCAAATGAAAGAGGGTCGAATGAATATCAAGCTGCTTCTTTGGTGGAGGGTCGTTCCCTTTCCCGGTAAAGGCGGGCGAGGAATTCGGTGAGGTTGTAGATTTCGATCTTCTGTTTCTGCCTTTTGGCGTTCTTGAAGTTGTGGAGGCAGGAAGGGCATTCGGTCAATAATATTTCGGCTCCGGTCTCATCGATGATCTGGCTTAGGCGATTTCTTGCAATCTTCACGGATTCCTTTGCAAAAGCCCCCCTGAACCCGCCTCCTGCACCACAGCACATGGCGTTCTCTCGGGTTCGCCTCGGCTCCACGAAATTGGGCGCAATCTTCCGTATGATCTCCCTTGGTTCTTCGTAGATCCCGGCGTGGCGGCCTAAATCGCAGGGATCGTGGTAGGTGACTTTCTTATCCGTTTTCACCTCAAAATCGAAATCCTTGAGGAATTGGGTGATATGTTTGATCTCCAATCCCAGGTCCTTGTAAGAGGGATGATCTTTGAAAACACGGTAGCAGTAGGGGCAGGTGGTGATCAGGGTTTTAGCTCCGGTTTTCCGGATCTCCTGAATATTGCGCCGGGCCAGATCTCCCTTCATCGTGTAGCCCACATCATCGAGCACCCCGCTGCAGCAGACCTCGTCGATCAGGGTGAAATCAACTTTCAGAATATCGAGAAGCTGAAGGGTCTCTCCGATGCTCTCCTCTTCCCGGTAGGTTCCGACACATCCTAAGAAGAGGACGACCGGGGCTATCCCTTTTTGATGCCCCCAATCCTGGCGTTCTGTTTCTCCGTAGATGTTTCCGGTCTTCTCAACGGTTTCACCCATGGCCTTAAAGAGGTTGTCAAAACCCGCTCCCACCATATCTTTCCGCATGGCCTTCACCATCTCCTGGGGATCCACTCCGGAAGGGCAATTGGTCGTGCAGTTCATGCAGGTGGTGCAGCGCAGGAACGCTTGAGCGATGGCTTCGGTCAAGGGGAGTTTTCCCTCCATCACCTCCTTGAGGAGGATCATCTTCCCCCGTGCATTCGTCATGGGTCTTTTGGTCAAATCGAAGATGGGGCAGACCGCACGGCAAAACCCGCACCGTGAACACTGGGCAATAGCCTTGCGTTTCTTCTCATCGAATTGCAGTTGGGTAGACATTGGGTCTCCTAACTAAGAGATAGGGTTCAAGGAGCCTAGGGGTCAAGGATTCAAGGGAAATCGTTAAGAAAAATTATTTCTTTTCACTTGACTCCTTGAACCCTCGAATCCTGGAACCCTCCTAGTCCAGTGCTCTTTTCCCAGGGTTCATAATGTTATTCGGATCCAGTGTCTTTTTGATCAGTCGCATCAGGGCCATCTCGACGGGGTCATGTTCTAAAGTCATATAAGCTGCCTTCGAGAGACCGATTCCATGTTCTCCGCTCAGCGTGCCCTTGAGCCCGATGGCAAGGCGGAAGATCTCCTCCTCCACCTTTTTCATCCTTTCCACCTGATCGGCATCATATTCATCGAAAAGGATCTGGGGATGGAGGTTTCCGTCGCCGGCATGGCCAAAGGTGGCAACGACAATATCGTATTTTTTTGAAATCTCCTGGATACCGACCAGTAACTCGGGGATCCGCGAAATGGGCACGGTTACATCATCCAGTGTAAAACTGCTGCTCACCCGGGCAAGGGTGGCATAGGCTGATTTTCTGGCCCTCCAGAGATTGAGCCGGTCTTTTTCATCCCTTGCGGTTTTGATCTCCACAGGACCATTTTTCCCCAGGATGGCGAGTATGACCTCCATCTGAGCCTCGACCTCTTCCCAGGTGAAGCCATCCGTCTCGGCGAGGATCATGGCCTCCGCCTCAGGCAGATCGATGTCGGTATTTTCCCTGATCGATTTGAGGGTCACCTTGTCCATGATTTCCATGACGCTGGGAAGAATGCCGCTGGTCATGGTCTGGGAGATGGCCTTTC
This sequence comes from Deltaproteobacteria bacterium, assembly GCA_020059605.1. GTDB lineage: Bacteria > Desulfobacterota > BSN033 > BSN033 > UBA1163 > RBG-16-49-23. The sequence goes on along the minus strand of JAGVBT010000014.1, from coordinate 13,322 downwards.
CCGCATCCTCCAGCCTCGCATAGGTGGCGACCGCGGTCATGGCATGACGGGGAACGGGGTTGATCTTTAATGTCACTTCTGTGATCACCCCGAGGGTTCCTTCCGCTCCGATAAAGAGTCTTGCCAGATCGTAGCCCGAGACGCATTTCATGGTGTAAGAGCCTGTCCGCATCACCTCTCCGGTGGGGAGGACAACTTCAAGCCCAAGGACATAATCCCGGGTGGTTCCATATTTTGCGCCCTTGATGCCGCCCGCATTGGTGGCGACATTGCCCCCGATCGTGGCCACAGAGCTGCTTGCCGGATCCGGGGGAAAGATGAATCCGGATTTTCCAAGCTCCCTGTTCAGGCCGTCGCAGACCACGCCGGCCTGGACCCTTGCAAAACGGTCCTCGATGCTGATCTCAAGGATCCGGTTCATCTTTGAGAGGTCGATGATAATTCCCCCCCGTATCGGGACGACGCCTCCGCTGAGACTGGTTCCCGCACCCCGGGGGACAACAGCGATGTGATGTTCATTGGCAAATTTGACAATGGCCGATACCTGCTCCGTTGATTCCGGCCAGACCGCCGCATCCGGCCGGTGGACATTCATCGATGCATCGTAGCTGTAGGGCACCAACTCTTCCAGCTGGTCCGTGAAATTCTCCCGACCCACAATCTCAATCAGTTCTTGGATCATCCGAAAGGACCTCCCTGCCGGTCAACGGATTTTTTGACCTCGGATTCCACGTAATTCAAATGTTCCAGCGTCTTCTCCCTTGCCTTCTCGGGGGACCGGCTCTTGATCGCAAGGAAGATCTGGTGATGCTGATTGGTCAATTTTTTGACCTTCTCTCGGTCGACAAAAATTCTGGCCATCGATTCTCTGAGTAGATCGTAAATCCCGGACATGATATGCATGTGGATCGTGTTATGGGTGGCCTGGGCAATGCCCAGGTGAAAGTCGGCGTCCTGTTTTTCCCAAGACTTGCCTTCATTAAAAGCTTTTTTCATCTCCCTGATAATGGCGTCGAGCTTCTGGATGTCTTCCCTGGAAGCTTTTCGTGCAGCCTGGTAAGCGGCCCAGGTCTCGATCGCCTTTCTCACTTCGATCAGATCATAAATCTTCTGGGTGTCCGCCTTGATCATCAGGGCGAGAGGATCTTCGATGAGCTTTGAGGTGACGGATTTGACAAAAGTCCTCTTCGCCTGTCTCACCTCGAGCAACCCCATGGTGACCAGCGAATTAAGCGCTTCCCTGAGAGAGGGGCGGCTGACCCCGAATTGTTTGATGAGATCCCGTTCGGGGGGGAGCCTGTCGCCGGGCTTTAACTTACCGTCGACGATGAGACGCTTGATCTGGTCGGCCACCTCCTCCGAGACTTTTACGTGTTTGATGGACTTAAACATTAAAGAATGCTCCAATGGTCTTACCTTTTTTTAAATGATGGACAAATCGTTGTCAAGATGATTAAAGCGACATAGCCCATATGGTTTAAGGTCAATCGGTCAGGGCTAAGGCTACGAAGCCCGTTTCGGTAATCGGTTACGGTTACGTGTAAAGAATGAAGGGACGTTAAACGTAACCTTTTATTGACGATACGGGCCTCATTGCCTTCACCGTCCGGCTTTTATCTCCGACGGGGTTTCAAACAGGATTGAGCAGATTGGGCGGTTTGCCGGTGGTGAGAGCCGCTACCAGGTTCTCCGCGGCAAGCATGGCCATTTTATGGCGGGTTGCCAGGGATGAACTGGCAATGTGGGGCGCCATGACCACATTTTTTAATTCGAGAAATTGAGGGTTGAGTTTCGGCTCGTTTTCAAACACATCGAGACCCGCACCGGCAATGGTTCCCGAACGAAGCGCCTCAATCAGCGCGGCATCGTCCACCACGCCGCCACGGGAAGCGTTGATCAGAATCGCTGTCGGTTTCATGCGTCCCAGTTCGGATTTGCCGATGAGGTGATGGGTGGCAGGAGAGTAGGGGACATGGATCGTTACAATGTCGGCTTGCGAAAGCAGTTCTTCCTTGGTCGCAAAACTTGCCCGGCAAGCCTGTTCAACTTCCGGTACGGCTTGCCGGACATCATGGTAGATTACCCTCATCTCGAAGCCGATCGCCCGCCGCGCCACCACCTGGCCGATCCGGCCCAGGCCAAAAATTCCTAATGTCGCATGGTGCACGTCGAGTCCGAGAAATTGTTTCAATTTCCAGCCGTCCCACTTTCCGGCACGCAGATAGGCTTCTGCCTCGGTTAACCTCCGAGCCGTCGCAAGAATCAATGTCCAGGTAAAATCTCCGGTCGTATCATCCAGCACACCGGGAGTGTTAGTTGCCATGACTCCCGCTTTTGTGCATGCGGCAAGATCGATGTTGTTATAACCCACGGCGATATTGCACACCGCTTTGAGGTTCGGGCAGCGTGCCAGGAGTGCGGCATCGATCCTGTCGGAAAGCGTGATGATGGCACCCTGCTTTCCGGAAAGCTTCGCGGCCAGGGTTTCCGGGTCCATGACCACATCCGATTGATTCGACGTCACCTCAAAATATTGAGAAAGGCATTGAAGGACATCCTCGAATACCTCTCTTGTTACAAGAACTTTGGGTTTCAAAGCTTTATCCTAAAATATTTTTGTCTCGCCAGGGCGATGACTCATAACCCCTTCTATCCTCCCCTTACCTTAAGGGGAGGAATATTTTCCCCTCTTAACCTAAGAGGGGAAAAGGGGGAGTTACTTCTGTGACTGCAAACTTATCTATAGACCAAACCCGGCAACCACAACCCGATGGCCGGGAATACGTATAGGATGACAATGGCAATGACCTGGATCGCCATGAAGGGCATCATCCCGAGAAAGATCTGGTTGAGCGTCACATGCGGCGGCGCTACGCCCTTCAGGTAAAATGCGGCCATGGCGACCGGCGGAGACAGGAATGCGGTTTGTAAGTTTAGCGCGACCAGCAGGCCGAAAAAGAGTGGATCGATTTGGAAATGTGCCAGCAACGGGATGAAGATCGGCATGAAGATGACGATGATTTCGGTCCATTCCAGCGGCCAGCCTAACAGAAAGATGATGATCTGCGCCAGGATCATGAATTGTATTGGCGTCATGTCGAGTGACTTCACCCACTCATTGATGAGTTCCTGCCCGCCGAGCAGGGCGAATGCCGCTGCGAACATGCTTGAGCCGATGAAGAGCCAGCAAACCATTGCGCTTGTTTTTGCCGTGAGGAAGACCGATTCCTTTACCATTCTGAAGTTAATTTGTCCGTAAGCGGCCGCCAGCACCAAGCCACCGAACGATCCCATCGCCGCGGCCTCGCCCGGCGTCGCCAGGCCAAGAATGATGGTGCCGAGCACTCCAAGGATCAGGATCGCCAGCGGGAAGAATGATGAGAGAAGCATTTTGAAGAGCTCGAGCCGGGTGAAGGTGAAAAAGGTATAAAAAACCACAAGTCCCAATGCGCTGATGCCAAGGGCGATCCAGTAACCCGTAGGGGCAGGCTTTCGTCCTCCGGGGGGAACCGGCTCCCCCTCGGCAGGTTCCTCCTGGCTTTCGGAAACGGTTTCGGAAGGAAGCGGTTCTTCTTCACGGGCAACTTCCGGCTCTTGCAACCCCCCGAAATCTTCAGCCTTTATTTCCTCTTCCGGCAATTCGAAAGCCATGCCCATTGGGACGACACCCTCGGGCACCTTGCTTTCGGGCGCCGTCAAAGACATATAGATCGAGCCCATGAGCAGGCCAACGGCTAAAATCGGCAACAGTGCGATGACCAGTTGATTGAACAAGGTGCGCATCGGCACCTCGGCATTGCGCTTTCCCTTGATGGCGCCGATCAGGCCTGCCATAACGTTTTTGCTTCTGACTCTGGAGATGATCTCAGCGAATGTCGGCAAATCCACGCGTCGCTCTTCCTCGGACAGAGGAGGGGCAACGTCGGGTTTGAGTTTCGCCAAAACGATGACGTATCCGATGTAGAGCGTGGCCAGCATGATGCCCGGGAAAAAAGCGCCGGCGTAGAGCTGCACCACCGAGACACCGGCGGTGGCGCCGTAAAGGATGAGAAGCACAGACGGCGGGATCAGGATGCCGAGGGTGCCGCCTGCGGTGATCGCGCCTGCTGAGAGCTTGATGCCGTATCCGGCTTTTAGCATGGCCGGAAACGCGAGCAAGCCCATCAGCGTTACCACTGCGCCAATAATGCCGGTGGCTGTAGCAAAAATCGCACAGGTGACAATCGTTGCGACGGCTAATGATCCCGGTATTCGCGAGGTGACCAGGTGCAAACTCGTGAACAGCTTTTCGATCAGGTTGGCACGCTGGACCAGGTAGCCCATAAAGACGAAGAGGGGAACCGCAACCAGCACGTCGTTATTCATGACTGCGTAGGCGCGCTGCACCATCAGGTCGAGTGTTTGTTTCACCGCAAGTTCCGGGTTTACGCTATGATAGGCAAACCAGGTGAACATCGTGCCCATACCCATCAGCGTGAATGCGGTGGGAAAGCCGAGCATGATCGCCACAACGATCATGGCAAGCATCAGCAAGCCGAGGTGGCCGGTGGTCATCTGCGAGGGAGAGGGCATCAAAATGAATACCGTAATCACCACCACAGCCATGATCGAGAGTCCGAACCAGGCTTCTTTTTTCACTTGCCGCCCTCCTTCTTGCGTGTCACGAACTCATCGAGTTTATCGATGTCTTCGTCCTTGACGTGCACCATTTCTTTCAATTCGTCGACATCGACTTCTTCGACATCCACCTCGCGCGAAGGCCACTTGCCTTGCCTCAGACATTGGACGCAGCGGATGATTTCGACGATGCCCTGCATCAGTATGAATACCCCGGCGATCGGAATGATCGTCTTGAACGGATAAATCGGCAGGCCTTCGGAGGTGATGCTCGATTGCTCCCCGATCGCCCAGGACTCACCGGCATATTCGTAACCGGCCCAGCAGAAAGCGACCACTCCGGGCAGGAAGAAGAGGATGTAGAGCGTCAAATCGAGGCTGGCCTGAACCCGAGGGGGGAAGAAGCGGTAAAGGACATCGCCGCGAACATGGCCGTTCTTCGACAGCGTGTAAGCTCCTGCCATCATGAACAGAGTCCCATACATCATGAGCATGGCATCGAAAGCATCAGGATGAGTGACTCTGAGTGCGTAGCGGGAGAACACCTCATAGGTGATGAGAAAAGTGAGCGAAACAATGAGCCAGGAAAAGGCTTGACCCGTAAATGTGCTGATCTTGTCAACGGTAAGCAGTATTTTCTGCATATTCGGTCCCTTTAAAAATTCAGCTACCTGGATCCAGTGGTTCCCGGGTAGCTGGTCGATGATCCTCTAAATCCTTTCAATCCCCTCCCTCTCATCAGAAGAAGAGGGAAGGGATTGGTGGAAAAGTGACACAGAGATTAGCCTTTCTTCGCAGGAGCTTTCGCTGGAGCTCTCTTGGGGGCAAAATAATGGTTATACGCCATGCGCCGGCCGACGTTGGTATCCATATCCCAGGATACCGCGCGCCTGGCAAAGGCTATCTGTGATTCGACGATCTCTTTGAACAGGGGACTCTCAGCTGATTTTTTCTTTACGACCTCATCAAAGATTTCGAGTTGCTTTTGCAGAATCGAGTCCGGGGTCTTGTAAAACTTGACTTTGTCCTTGGTCTGCATCTCGATGTAGTCTATGGAGTAACGGTCGCACGACTTCCACCACATGTCCGAAGATGCCGCTTCGATGCCGTTCTCAATGATGGCTTTCATCTTGTCCGGCAGCGCATCGAACTTGGTCTTGTTGAACAGAACCTCGAACGTCTCGGCGTTCTGGTGATAGCTCTGGAGCATGCAGACCTTCGATACATCGGGGAATCCAAGCAGGCGGTCGGAAGAAGCGTTGTTAAACTCCGCCCCGTCAAGCAGGCCGCGATCCAATGCAGGCACGATCTCTCCGCCGGGCATCGCAACGACAGCCGCGCCCATGCCGGTGAATAAATCAATGGAAATTCCCACGGTGCGGAACTTCATTCCCTTGAAGTCATCCGCTTTGGTAATCGGCTTCTTAAACCAGCCGAGCGGCTGCGTTGCCATCGGCCCATAGGGGAACGAAACCACGTTCGCGCCGATGGCTGCGTAAGCCTTCACCAATAGCGCCTTGCCGCCGCCGTATTTGTGCCATGCCAGCATCATGTTGGCGTCCATGCCGTAGCCGGGACCCGATCCCCACAGCGACAGAACATGCTGCTTGCCATAGTGGTAGACAAACACGCCGTGACCGCCGTCGAGCGTTCCTTTGGATACCGCCTCCAGCAGGCCAAAGGCCGGCACCACGGCGCCCGCGGGCAACACTTCGATTTTAAGATCACCGCCGGTCATGTCGTTAATCTTTTTGGCGAAGTCGAGGGCGTATTCGTGAAAAATGTCCTTGGTCGGCCAGGTGGACTGCCACCGCATGTTAATCGGTCCCTGTGCTTTCACGACCGCCGGAAAGCCCATCGTTGCCGCAGCTCCTGCCGTCACCGCTGCCGCTTTCAAAAAGTTACGGCGTGAAACCTTTTCTTCTGTTGTTGTGATCTGTTTCGCTTTTTTCATTATTTTTTCCTCCTTTGAATAAATAATGGCGATCTCTTTATGAATTCCCTTGAACTCCCCACGTTGAGAAAAACCTCGAATTTAATGATCACCTCCTTCCCCTGTCCCATTCAGATGAAAGGCTGTTAGATGGGGAACCTGTGAAGAAATTGATTTGCGACGAGTGAATTTCAAATCTGGACTGACCATTCGTTGTTTACAAATAAACCTGTAAGAGCTATGAAGATATCCATAGCATTGTAAGAAAACTTTGTCAAGAGGATACGCTTCCCCCTTTTTAAGGAACTGCCCCGGGAAATCTCCCGCCTCCCAAATGGAACGAATTGGTTTAAAGGTCTTACCATATTTGAATTGTTGACAAGACGCTTCTCTTTTGTTATAAAAAAAAAGTTTTTAACCCCGTTAGAAAGTAGAAGACTTTCTAACGGGGTAAACCCGAAAGACCGAAGAAAAGAGTTGGGAGGTTGTTATGGCTCGATTGTACGAGTACCAGGGAAAGCAATTGTTAAAAGCAGCGAAAGTGCCAATCCCCCAGGGGGAAGCGGCCGCCACCCCTGAGGAGGCCGGGAAGGTTGCCGACAAGATCGGGAAACCGGTGGCTGTAAAAGCGCAGATTTGGGCGGGAGGCCGGGGAAAGGCGGGAGGCATTAAGTTCGCCTCAAATCCCCAGGAGGCGGAAAAGGTCGCAGGCGACCTGTTAGGGTCCACCATTAAGGGCCTGACAGTGGAAAAGGTTTTGATCGAGGAGAAACTCAATATCGATAAAGAGTATTATGTCGGCGTTATTATCGATGCCTCAAGGGAAGTCCGGGCTCCGGTTGTGATGTTCAGCACCGAGGGTGGGGTGGATATCGAATCTGTCCACCCTGAAAAGATTGCCCAGACCACCGTGGACGTTCTCCGGGGTTTCCGGCTCTATGATGCTCTCAACCTTGCTGTTCAACTGAAGGTTCCAAACAAGCACCTCCAGAGCATTGCCCAGGCTATCATGGGACTGTTTCAGACCTTTAAAGGATATAACTGTAGAACAGCCGAAATTAATCCCCTTGTCTTAACAAAAGAAGGAAAGATACTGGCCGGAGATTGCCGGATGGCCATTGACGACTCCTCAGTCTTCCGTCACCCGGAATTAGGGATCGAAGTAGCCAGGGAAGCATCAACACCTCCGACGGAATTAGACAAGATTGCCTGGCAGATTGAGGAAGGAGATCTGCGGGGGACCTGTTATATTGCCCAGATGGCTCCGGAGATCAAAGAACTGAACTATGTCGGATATCACGGCATCGGAGGAGGAGGAGCCATCCTCGGAGTGGATGCGCTGAACCGGCAGGGATTAAAAATCGCCAACTATGCGGATACGAGCGGAAATCCTACTGCCGCAAAGGTCTACCGTGCCGCCAAGTTGATCATCAACCAGCCCGGCATTGAAGGATACATGTTAGGCGGGTTCATCGTTGCCAATCAGGAGCAGTGGCATCATGCCCATGGCGTGGTCAAGGCGCTGCGGGAGGAAATCCCGAAGAGGCCGGGTTTTCCATGCGTGATCCTCCTCTGCGGGAATAAGGAGAAAGAGTCAATGGAAATTCTGAAAGAGGGGACAGCGGATTTGCCCGGGAGGTTCGAGTTCTATGGAAGCGATAAGGTTTACGAGACCGAATTCCTGGCCAAGAGAATGAAAGCGCTGATCCTCGAGTATCGGAAGGACCGGGGAATTGAAGGCTAACCTACTATCTCAGAAATGGTTTTACAAATCTTGTCATTCCGGACCTGATTTAGCCTGCCCCGCACTCGATGCGGGGGAATCAAGTCTTCTCAACCTGGATTCCCGCTTTCGCAGAGGGAATGACAATACTTAGATCATAAAGGAGACGGAGATGATTGAGTTTAAAGAGAGAACGATCAAGGTTATCATCGACGACAGCAAATGCGTGGACTGCAAGACGCACGTCTGTGCGGCAGGGTGCAAGCTCTTCGACCGGGGGATTTTAGTGATCAAAGACGGGAAACCGGCTCTTGGTGGAGATGCCGCCTATGCCGAAAGGGTCGGGACGGAATGCCTGGCCTGCGAGTATGAATGCTGGTTCAGAGGAAATAAAGCGATTAAGATCGAAGCTCCAGTCGCAGGCCTGGAAGATTACCTGAAGAAACGTGGACTGTCACTTGCATAAAGAGAGGTGAGGAAATGGCTATTTTGCTGGAGAAAAATACAACCGTTTTAGTTCAAGGGATTACTGGCAGGGAAGGATCGGCACGGGCGGCCTTCATGAAAGGATATGGCACAAAAGTGGTGGCCGGGGTCACGCCCGGGCGGGGCGGAGAGGAGATCTCGGGGATCCCCGTCTATAATACCGTTGAGGAAGCGGTCAGGGTCCAGGGCCGTATCGATGCAAGCGTGACCTTTGTGCCCGGGCCGGGGCTCAGGGACGCGGTGTTTGAGGCGATTGATGGTGGGATTAAATTTATTTCCATGCCGGTCGAGAGAGTTCCCCTTTATGATATCCTTGAGATGATGGCCTATGCCAAGGTTCATGGCGTCCGGCTTTTGGGACCGGGGTCGATCGGGGCCATCAGTCCCGGAATCGCTGTCATGGGGTGGCTGGGGGGATCTCCAGAATTTGCCAAGAAGGTATTTGTGCCCGGGCCTATCGGGGTGATCTCAAGGAGCGGAGGGCAGTCCGGAACCGTTCCCTGGGCTATCAAGGAGGCAGGGATGGGGGTGAGCACGGTGCTGCACATAGGGACTGAGCCGGTTCTTGGCATGTCCTGCGGCGACATCTTACCTCTGTTCGAGAAAGATCCGGAGACGAAGGCGGTTGCGATGTTTGGAGAGATAGGAGGACCATACGAGGAGGAGGCGGCCGAGGCGGTCAGAACGAAAACGTTTACTAAGCCACTCGTGGTCTATGTGGCAGGGGCATGGGCCCCCGAGGGGATGCGGTTTTCGCATGCGAGCAGTATCATCGAAAGAGGGAAAGGATCAGCCAAAGATAAGATTAAGTCTCTGAAAGAGGCGGGCGTCCATGTTGTGGACCGTCCCGACGAAATCGCCCCCACCCTGAAAAAGTTATTAAATGTTCAATGATCAATGGGCAATGGTCAATTCTCAATGCCCAGTAAACAATAAGTAGGAAGGTGGGTTCTCATTGCTTATTGATAATTGCTAATTGATCACTGACAATTGATTCTTTACAAGGAGGTGTGCCATGACTGTGATGCGATCTGTGTTTTACATTCCGGGAAACAATGAGAAGATGGTTTCAAAAGCTCCTGAGACTCCGGCGGATATCATTACCCTGGACCTTGAGGATTCCGTCCCGCCCGCCGAGAAGGCAAAGGCCCGTGAGATGGTCCGGGAGAACCTGAAATTTGCAGGATCGGGCGGCTCCACAGTTTATGTCCGGATCAACAACTGGGAGACCTTGATGACCAATGACGACCTTGAAGCCATCGTCTATGAGGGGCTTTCAGGGGTCTGCCTGGCCAAAACGGGCGGTCCGGACCATGTCCAGCGCCTGGACTGGAAACTGGAAGAACTGGAAAGGAGGAGAGGGTTGAAGGTTGGAAGCATCGCCATCCAGCTTCTCATCGAAACCGCTAAGGGCGTAATCAACGCCTATCCGTCAGCCACGGCGAGCAACCGTGTCAACTCACTTATCTTTGGCGCCGTGGATTATACGAAAGACATGAGGGTGAAACTCACGACCGAAGGGGATGAGCAATTCTATGCCCGGGCTCATAACGCTGTTGCTGCCAGGGCGGCGGGTTGCATTGCCATCGATTGCCCGTTCGTTGCCTTCAAAGATACGGAAGCTTTTGAGAAAAACACCCGTTTCGGCCGTCAATTGGGATACGAAGGAAGAATGCTCATCCACCCGAGCCAGATCGAACCCGCCCATCGAATCTACACTCCGGCCCCAGAGGATGTAGAGTGGGCAAAAGGGGTGGTCAAGGTCTTTGAGGAAGAGGGAATTGCCAAGGGCGCAGCAGCCGTCTCCTATATGGGGAAGATGGTGGATACTCCGGTCTATGAAAATGCAAGGACGATCCTTGCCATCGTGGATGAGATTGCCGCCTTTGATGCAAAGAGAAAGAAATAAAAAAGGCGGGCATGAAAATCATCATCGTAGGTCAGGGCCTCTTCGGGGAGAAGGTTCTGGAGGCTCTGATTAAGCAGGGCGAGGATGTCGTTGGCGTTTTTACCCTTCCGGATAAGAGGGGGGAGCCCATGAAGCTTCTCGCTGAGAAATCAGGAATTTCTATCTTTCGCCCCAAGATGATGAAAGATCCTGAAGTTCAAGATCTTTATGTAAAATTAAAACCCGAACTTGTCCTGTTAGCCTTTGTGACGGATATTATTCCCGAGAAATTATTGAACATCCCTTCGATCGGCACCCTATGCTACCATCCCTCCTTATTGCCGAGGCATCGCGGAGCAAGCGCCATTAACTGGGCGATCATACAGGGAGATACCCGGACCGGCTTGACCATTTTCTGGGCGGATAAGGGGATTGACACAGGCCCCATCCTGCTCCAGAAAAAGGTGGAGATCAATCCGGATGAGACTACCGGATCCCTTTACTTCAATACTCTCTTTCCGATGGGAGTCGAGGCCATGGTGGAGGCGGTCGATTTGGTTAAAAAGGACAGTGCGCCCAGAATTCTTCAGGATGAATCACAGGCCACCTATGAGCCTCCCTGCGATGACCGGATTGCCTCAATCAATTTTGCTAAACCGGTCAATCAGATTTACAATTTAATAAGGGGATGTGATCCCCAGCCAGGGGCTTATATCGCATTTAAAGGGCAGAAGATCCGATTCTTTGAGGCGAGAAAGAAGTTGCTCTCGGTCGATGCAATGAACGGAGAGGTGGTGGCCATTGAAAAGGAAGGTCTCCAAATCGCGGTGAAGGAGGGGATCATCGTCGTTGGCAAGCTGAGAGTGGATAGGGGTGAGAAGGTGGGGCCGATCGAGTTTGCGCAATCCATAGGATTAAAAGTCGGAGATCGGTTGGGAGAATAAACAGAGGATTCAAGGATTCCAGGGTTCAAGGGTTCAAGAATTCTTTTTAATATGTTGCACTGGAACCCTTGACCCCTTGACCACTTGAACCCTTTAAATCAAGGAGGATCCATGAACCGCGAACAGATGGTTGAAGAACTTTCAAAGATCGTTGGCAAAGAGAATGTCCTCTTCTCGGAGACAGATCTGTTGCTCTATGGCTACGATGCTTCGCTCTTTAAGGGAAAACCCGATTGCATCGTGTTTCCGGGGTCAACAGAAGATGTCTCTCAGATCGTCAAGTTTTGCCACCATGAGCGCATTCCGGTCATTGCAAGAGGGTCTGGAACAAATCTAAGCGGAGGCACGATTCCCACGCGGGGCGGGGTCATCCTCCACTTTTCGAGGATGAATAAGATCGTTGAGATTGACATCGAAAACCAAAGGGCTGTTGTGGAACCGGGGCTCTTCACCCTTGCCCTGAAGAATCAATTGGCGCGTTATGGATATGTTTATCAGCCGGACCCTGCGAGCGAAAAGGTCTCAACCTTCGGAGGTAATTTTGCCGAGAATTCAGGGGGGCCTCACTGCCTTAAATACGGCGTGACAACGAACCACGTCCTGGGAGCGGAAATCGTGCTTCCCGATGGCGAGGTGGTTCAGGTGGGGGGCAAAGCGCCGGACAATCCCGGATATGATCTGACCGGGCTCCTGGTGGGTTCGGAGGGGACCCTGGGAATTGCCACCAAACTGATCCTCCGGATCATGCCCAAATCCGAAGCGGTTAAGACCATGCTGGCCATCTACAACTCCCTGGAGGATGCCGGGAGAACGGTCTCCGCGATCATCGCCGACGGCATCTTGCCGGCCACCCTCGAGATCCTCGATAAACTGACCATTAAAGCGGTTGAGGAATCGGTGCACGCAGGTTTTCCGCTTGATGCGGAAGCAGTGCTTCTGATAGAAATCGACGGGCTCAAGGACGGGATGGAGAGGCTGGCGGAACAGATCATGGAGGTTTGCAGGAAGAATAACGCCCGCGAGGTAAAATCGGCGAAGACCGAAGCCGAGCGGACACAGCTCTGGGCGGGCCGGAAGGGGGCCTTCGGCGCCATTTCAAGGCTTCGGCCAAATTATCTTGTCTGTGACGGGACCGTCCCGAGGACAAAACTTCCGGAAGTGTTGACCCGGGTGATGGAGGTGAGCAAAAAATATGGCCTTCCCATCGCCAATGTTTTTCATGCCGGTGATGGAAACCTGCACCCTCTCATTCTCTTTGATGAACGGGATGTGGAGGAATTAAGAAAGGTACACCTCGCAGGCTCTGAAATCATGAAATTATGCGCCGAAGCCGGTGGGACCATCAGCGGCGAGCACGGGATTGGCACGGAGAAGATGAAGGAGATGTTTTATATTTTCTCCAATCAGGACATTTCCGCAATGAAGAAGGTAAAGAAGGCCTTTGACCCCGAAGAGATTTTTAATCCCGGGAAGATTTTTCCGGAGGTTCAGGCGTAAGTTGATGATGTAACAATAACCAAACACCAAGCACCAATAACCAATTACTAAGGAGTCCATAATTGACAAGACATATTCTGTCGTTTGGTTAGACATCACCGCTCACCTCGGTTGCGAGTCGAAGCGACCTGAGCTTGTCGAAGGGTGCGTCCCGCAGCCATTCATGCTTCGACAAGCTCAGCACGAACGGCTGGGGTTCAGTCTCGGTGTCTATACAATTATGGACTGATTAGT
>JAGVBT010000110.1 GCA_020059605.1 Deltaproteobacteria bacterium | reverse complement strand
CTTCGGTCGCCGAACCTAATTCCCCTCCTTCCGTCGGGGAAAGGTTCTCATCCTCCTGACCACTCATTGCATAAAAATTCCTGGTGGAGAGGGGAGGATTCGAACCTCCGAAGGCGTCGCCAACAGATTTACAGTCTGTCCCCTTTGGCCGCTCGGGAACCTCTCCGGATCGAACTGAACATTATTTTGATTGAGCAAATTCCTCCCGGCAAAGACAAAGACTGGGAAATCAACGAGTTACATGTGTGGAACAACGATCGATTTGATTTATAACTTATAATATTTAACAAAATATATTACCTTTGTCAAGAGTTTTTTTCGACTTTTTTAAAAAAAACTCTCATTTTCCATACCTTATGCGATCGACTCCCTTCCCTTGCCCTCAATGAATTGGGAAAACGTTTTGATCACAGGGTTGGCCCTCTCTTTCCTTAAAAAAAGAAGGGCAACCTGAAGGGAAAGGGGCTCCATCAGGGGAACCATTTTGATCAGCCCTCTTCTTGTTTCTTCCTCCGCGATCCTCCTGACGATAATGGAAACCCCTTTCCCCTCCGAAACCCACTGCTTGATAAACTCCGAACTACCGGCTTCGATGAGGAGAGAGGGACGAATCCCCAGGTTCTGAAAAGCCTGAAGGACGACTCTCCTGGTGGTCGATCCTTTTCCCCGGATGATGAAAGGGAAGGCCCGGATCATGTTAAGGGAAACCTTCTCTCTTTTGGCCAGCGGGTGGGAGGGGGAAACGATGAGAACAAGCTCCTCTTTTAAAAATGGAATCGATTCGAACCTGGGGGGAGTCCTGGTCAGTCCAATGAGTGCCAGGTCGTTCCGGTAAACCGTAAGGCTCTTTTCAATCTCCTCCGAATTCCCGACGTCCAGGGCGATCTTGATGGAGGGGAATAGATTATGAAATCCGGAGAGAAGTCGAGGCATCAGGCACCTGGAATAGGATTCGGTCGTCCCTATTCTTAAGAGGCCGCGGTGTTCCTTTTGAAGCCTACCCAGGCGATTTTCCACCTCCCTGAGGTGGTTGGAAATTTTTTGGGTCGCTTTAAACAGGATTTTGCCCGCCTCGCTCAGTTGAAATCCTCCCCTGCTCCTCCGGATGAGCTCAAGCCCCATCTTATGCTCGAGCCCTTTGATATGCTTCGTAACCGCGGGCTGGGAAATAAATAGCTCCTCCCCGGCCCTGGAAAAACTCTTCTGCCTGACGACCTCGTGGAAGACGAGCAGTGAATTGACCGAATCGTATAGGGGGCTTCTTTTATTCATTCGATTATAACTTTTAGTTATTTAAACATAAAAACAAATGAATTGACAAGGGGGGCCCTTGAAAAGATAATGGGGGAAGGTTGATTCAATCGAAAAGGAGGAGACGATGGACCTCAGGGACTTCATAATGGAATGCGAGAAAGAAGGGGAGTTGAAAAGGATCAAGGCCGAGGTGGACTGGGACCTCGAAATCTCCCATATCGCGAAGCTGGTTGAAGAAAAAAGCGGCCCGGCGCTGCTCTTTGAGAATATCAGGGGATACAAAACCCCTGCCTTGACCGGCGCCTTCGGGACGATCAAGAGACTTGCGATTATTCTCGGAAAGGATCCGGGGCTCTCTATGGTTCAGCTTACGAAGGAATGGGTGAGCGCCGCCGTGAAGGAGGTCATCCGGGCAAAGGAGCAAAAGGACGGCCCCATCTTTGAGAATGTTCTCGACGGCGGCAAGATTGACATCTTCGCCTTTCCCTCCCCCAGGTTTTACGAACTGGACGGCGGCCGTTACTTCGGGACGGCGGTATTCATGGTGGTGCAGGACCCCGAAACGGGTGACATCAACCTCGGTACCTACCGCATGGGCATCCTTGACGAGAAGACTGTCGGCGTCCAGATCCTCAAGGGGAAGAAGGGCGACAGGATCATGAAGAAATACGGAAAAGCAAGCAAGAAGATGCCTGCATGCGCAATCATCGGAGGCGATCCCCTCCATATCCTTGCCAGTGCAGCGACATTCAAAGCCAAGAGCGGGTACGACGTCGTCAGCTCACTGCGCGGCCAACCCGTTGAAATTGTCAAAGGCGGACTCAGCGGGCTTCCCTTTCCTGCGGCGGCAGAGATCGTCCTCGAAGGGGAGATCGATCCCCAACAGTTGAGAAACGAGGGGCCCTTCGGCGAATACACGGGCTATTACACCGAAGAGCTGATTAAGCCGATTCCAAAACCGGCCCTTGAGGTAAAGCGCATTTACTACAGAAACAACCCTATCCTCTGGGAGACAAGTGTGGGCAGGCCCGTCGGGGATCAGCATATCCTCTATGCCTTCACGCGCAATGCGAGCCTGTGGACGGACCTGGTCAAGATGGAGATCCCGGGCATCAAATCGGTCTATACCCTGCCGGAGGCATCTGGACGCTTCATTGTGGTCGTCTCAGTCGAGCAAATGTATCCGGGGCACGCAGACCAGGTTGGGGCCGCGGTGATCGCAAGCAATACGGGAACCTACGGGATCAAAGGTGTGATCATCGTCGATGATGATATCGAGGCAGATGATCTCCCGAGAGTATGGTGGGCTCTCGGCACCCGCTACAACCCGGCGCGGGGGACGCAGATTATCAACAGGGGCAGGTCGACGCCGCTCGATCCGTCCCTCGGGCCGGATGACAACAAGTTCATCACCTCAAGGATCATTCTCGATGCAACCATCCCTTTCGAATGGAAAGTCAAACCCACGGAAATCAAGCTCTCGGAGAGTGTCCTGGCCAAGGTGAAATCCCGATGGAAAGAATATGGGTTTGAAGAATAACCTAATTAAAAATCCGAAGCACGAAATTCGGGCGAAGCGTCCAGCAGGACCAATACGAAACAAGCACGAATGTTCAAAATATGAATGCCCCAGACAGAAACGAGTGTTTTTGAATTTGAAAAATTTGAATTTTGGATTTGTTTCGAATTTCGATATTCGAATTTCGGATTTGACGGAGGTAAGATATGGCTTTCGAAAAGGATCTTGAAAAAGCAAAAGAAAAGGCAAAAAAGGTGAAGCTTTTTGCCCATGATGTGCACGGGGTTCTCACTCAAAACACCTTCCTCTGCGATATCGAAGGGAGGCGGAAATACGGCTTCTGGCATATGGATGGGTTTGGCGACCTTTCCCTGACGGCTAACGGAATTCAGGTCGCCTTCCTCGACACCACCTCCATCGATGAGGAAGGTCTGTTTCGCGCCCGCGAGCTTAAGCTGGATAAATTCTACTACAAGGTCAAAGACAAGGCTGCGAAGCTTGAGGAACTGAAAAGGGAACTGGGGATCGGCGAGGAAAGCGTGGGTTACATCGGATGCGAGGTGACCGATGTCGTTCTCATGAAGCATGTGGGCTTTGCCGTGGCAACAGCCGACGCGATCGATGAGGTGAAGGAGATTGCAGATTATATCACCACGGCTCCCGGAGGGAGAGGCCCCATCCGGGAGACCTGCGAATTCATTTTGAGAGCCATGGGTCAGTGGGAAGCCTGGGTCGAGAAAGTGACGAAGATGGGATACAAGTAAAAACAAAGTGACTAAAGTTTAAAGTGCCTAAAGTGACTAAAGTTAAAAAGGATGGGGGAAAACATGGTGAACAGAGACATAGCCATTGAAAAGGCCAAAAAGGTGAAGTTTGTTATTCTTGATATTCACGGCATATTGACGGACAATACCCTCTACTATACGGACGACGGTAAGAAGTCGGAGTGTTTTTCCTTGAGGGACAGGCTGGGATGCATGGCCCTTCAAGAAGGGGGCATCGGGGTTGCCTTCCTGACCAGTAAAATTTCAAGGGCCGACCAGCAGGTGGGCCAGATTTATGGCGTCCCGCCGGAAAAGCTCTGGGGGACTTCCGCCAAGATCGGAAAACTTGATGAGTTCGAAAAAGAGTCCGGGCTCAAAGATGAGGATCTGTGCTATGTGGGGGATGAGATGATCGACTTGGGGGTCATGAAAAGGGTCGGATTTGCCGCGGCGCCGTGTGACGGAGCCATCGAGGCCAGGAATGTGGCCGATTACGTTACCCTGGCCAGTGGTGGCAAAGGAGTGGTCAGGGAAGTTGCCGAACTTATTCTCAGGGCACAGGGAAAATGGGAAGCCGTCGTTGAAAAAATCTCAAAAACAGGTTGATGCATAGCGCCAATCAAATAAGAAGAAAGGAGAACAACCGAATGCCTTACCCGGTCTTCAAAGATAACAGGGAATTTATAAATGCACTAAAAGCCAACAACGACCTTGTGACCATCGAGCAGGAGGTGGATTGGGATCTTGAGATGGGAGCTATTGTCAGAAGGGTCTGCGAGAGGAAATCCGCTTCTCCTTATTTTAAGAAGATCAGGGATTACCCCGGTTTTGAAGCCCTGGGAGCGCCCCTGGCCACTTATAAGAGGCTGGCCATTGCCATGGGAATGAAACCGGATGCCTTTGTGCCGGAGATATCGAATGAATATGTGAAGAGGACAACCGGCGACCCCATTAAATCTATCCTCCTGGACAAGAAGAAAGCGCCCTGCAAAGAAAACATCTGGACAGGGAAAGATGCGGATCTCTTTAAACTCCCGGGCCCTATGGTCCATGACGGGGATGGCGGAAGGTATCTGGCAACCTGGCATTTTGTTGTTTCTAAAGACCTCGAAACCCAGGCAGTCAACTGGGGTATGTATCGCCAGATGGTCTTCGACGAAAAGACGATGGTTGGCCCGGTGCTTCCCTTCTCCGATATGGGAAAGATGTTTTATGGCAAGTATGTTCCGAAGAACAAACCCATGCCTTTTGCCACAGTCATCGGATGCGATCCTCTGGCAGGGGTGGCAGCATGCGCTCCCTCGCCGATCCCCGAGGATGAGTTTACAGGGATGCTGATGGGAGCGCCGGTAGAATTGGTCAAATGTGAAACCTGTGATTTAGAAGTTCCAGCCCACGCAGAGATCATCATTGAGGGGGAAGTGATCCCCAATCTCTTGATTGAAGAGGCCCCTTTTGGTGAATATACGGGTTATCGAACCTCTCCAAGAGAACCCCGAACCGTCTACCGGATAAAAGCAATCACCTTCAGAAACAACCCCATTCTGACGGTCTCCAACATGGGAGTCCCAACGGATGAAGGCCAACTTCTTCGATCCTTTTCGTTAGGGTTAGAGATGCGGAAACTTTTGGAGAGTCAGGGAATTCCCATCACAGGGGTTTTTATGCTTCCCGAATCGACCCATCACATGGTTGTGGTAGGTGTAAAACCCATCTACAGCAATATTGCTTCCCAGATTGCCAACCTTGTCTTTGGAAGCAAGTTAAGTCCATGGTTCCATATGGTCATCGTCGTAGACGAAGAGACCGACATCTACAATAAAGACGATGTCATTCATGCCCTTGCAACAAAATGCCATCCCATCCGGGGCATCCGGAAATATGAACAGTCCGTCGGAACCCCTCTCTATCCCTTTGCCGATCCTGAGGATAGAAAATGGAGTCGCGGCGCCCAGATTCTGTTTGACTGCACCTTCCCGCTCCATTGGCCCAAATCGGATCTCCCGATCAAAGTTTCATTCAACAATGTCTATCCCAAAGAGATCCAGGAGAAAGTGCTCCAGAACTGGAAAAATTATGGATTTAAAGATTGAGGAGGGGAAAAATGGCAAAAAAAGAATATGATACCTTTGTCTTAACAGACCTTGCGCTGGTTGCCGAAGATAAGGAGACGGAAATGATCGTCCGGGATCTGATGCCAGCGGACAGAAGATATAAATACCGCAGCGCCTATGTCTTCGGGATGGTCTCGAAAGACGAGTCCAAATATCCGGATCGCCTCTGGGTCCGTCTGGGAAGGGGTCAGCTCCAGGAAAAACCCTGGTCCATCAAGGTCATCAAAGAGGTAAACAAAATACCGGAGGGATAAAGGATCGTGAAAGCGTTTTCCGGACTGCGGGACTTTATAGAGGATTTGAAGAAGCAAGACGAGCTTGTCTTCCTCTCCACTCCTCTCGATCCGAGATTTGAAATCTCAGCCATCCTTTCGGAGGTGGGGAAAAAGGAAGCTCCGGCCATTCTCTTTGAAAGGGTGAAGGGCCACCCATTGCCAGTGGTGGGCAATCTTCTCGGAACGAGAAAACGCCTCGCCCTCGCCATTGGAATCGATCCCGAAAAACTCTTTGAAGAATTTCCCAAGCGGATGGAGAAAAGATTTTCTCCTATTCTGACCCGGGATTCTTCTCCAAGAACGGTGTTTAAAAAAGGGATAGATTTAATAAAACTTCTCCCTGTTCTCACCCACTACGCAGGAGATTCCGGACCTTATATCACCTCAGGCTTCTCATCGGCCCGAAACCCGGAGACCGGTGTGATCGGAAGGGGCCTTCACAGGATGGAGGTAAGGGGAAAAGACCGGCTCGGCATTTCACTGCTCAACCCTCCCCTTGCGGAAATCTACGCAAAATACAAAAAGAAGAAGCAGAAGATGGAGATCGCCACGGTCATCGGCATGGACCCTCTCATCTTCATCGCCTCAATCCTGAAAGCGCCGACAGGGTTGGATAAACTTTCCATAGCCGGAGGCATCAGGGGAAAAGCTGTTCCAATGGTAAGGGCTGAAAACGTTGACCTTGAAATTCCTGCCTTCGCAGAGGTTTTGATCGAAGGTTATATCGATCCCAAAGGTAAGGAAGAGGACGGAGTTCTCGGAGAATCAAGCGGATACTATATGGGCTTCTCAAAAAGCCCCACCATCCAGGTCACTTCCATCACTTTCCGAAAAAGCGCCATCTACCATGCCATCGTTCCCTGGAGCCTCGAAGTAGATAACCTTCTCTACCTTGTTCATGGCCTTGACTTCGTTCCGAAGATGAAGAGGGAAATCCCCTCCATCAGGGAGATACGCCTCATCCCCGGAACATTTGGTGCACACGCTGTGATTAGTCTTGATACGGAGAATAAAGGCGAAATCCGAAGGGCCTTATCGCTTGCCCTCTCCTTTACCAATATTAAAAAGGTTGTTGCCGTCAATACCGATATCAACATACAGGATGATCAGGAATTGGAATGGGCCATGGCAACCCGATTTCAGGCGGACAGGGATCTGATCATCTTGGCGAACCTTCGAGGCCAGCCCATCGATCCCTCTTCAGGCGATGGATTCTTAACTTCAAAGATGGGTTTGGATGCAACCAAACCCAGACCCGGAGGTTTTGAAAAAGTCGATTTCCCCGAAGAGGTTAAAAAACGTATCACTCCTATCCTTCAGGCATTGATCAAAGGGAGATGAGATGAAAAGATTGATCGTAGGAATCTCCGGTGCAACCGGAGCCATCTATGGGATAAGGCTTCTTGAGGTCCTCTCCAAATCGAATGTGGAAACCCATCTCGTGATCACCGAGGCTGCTGAAAAGACCATCCGGATGGAAACGGATTGGAAGATAGGGCAACTCAATTCTTTGGCAAAGGTTGTTTACGATATCAAAGATGTGGGAGCGGATATTTCAAGCGGTTCTTTCCACACCGACGGAATGGTCGTCATTCCCTGTTCCATCAAGAGCCTATCGGCGATTGCCAATTCTTTTAATGTGAACCTTCTTATTCGGGCGGCAGACGTAACGATTAAAGAAAGAAGAAAATTGGTTCTTGCAGTGCGGGAGACACCCCTTCACAAAGGTCATCTCAACCTGATGATGAATCTCGCCGACCTCGGGGTGATCATTCTACCGCCTATCCCTGCCTTCTACTTCCAACCCAAAACCATGGATGACCTGATCAATCATACGGTCGGGAAAGTCCTCGATCTGTTTCATATCGAGCATGATCTCTTTGCCCGCTGGGGAAGCGCCGGGATCAAAAAGACTCTGAGAAAGAAAGGATTGAACCATTAGTATCCGGGGGAAAATTGTCGAAGGACTCAGGGAGGCAGGTCATTTTACCCAGATCCCCTGGGTGAAAAGGCAGTTCATAGAAAAGCTATCCATTGATCCCTACCCCGGAACCCTCAATTTAGAGATCGTTGACCCTGCGTCTCTCCAAACGTTCAATAAGCTTAAAACCAAGAAAGGGATTGAGATTCAACCCGAGGATCCCTCTTTTTGTATTGCCCAATGCTATCCTGTCCTCATCAATGGCCAAATAAGAGGGGCTATTGTCTTCCCTTTGGTTGAAGGCTATCCCGAAAATAAGATGGAACTAATCGCCTCTCAGAACATTAAAGAAACCATTTCAGTAAAGGCAGGAGATGATTTAGAAGTGGAGGTTTTATGATGAAAAACTTATTTCCAAGGATGTTCTATGACTGAGAAACCGGAAAAATACGAGGCGCAGGCGATTGAGCAAATGATATTCACTATTCGCGGTCAGAAGGTCATTTTGGATGTGGATCTCGCGCACATTTATGGAGTGCCAACCAAGAGGCTTAACGAACAGGTTCGTCGCAACGCTGACCGGTTTCCGCCTGACTTTGCGTTTAATCTTACAGATCAAGAAGTTACAAACTTGAGGTCGCAATTTGCGACCTCAAGTTACGAACACATCCGATTGAAATTTACGACCACGTCCCACGGTGGAAGACGCTATCGGCCAAATGTTTTTACTGAACATGGGGCCATCATGGCGGCAAACGTCCTCCGCAGCAAGCGAGCCATTCAGATGAGTGTGTTTGTGGTTCGTGTGTTCATTCGAATGCGGCAGATACTCGTTGCGCAGAAGGACCTTGCACGCAAACTTACAGAGCTGGAAAAGAAGCTCACTGCAAGGCTGGATGTTCACGAGACTGCGATAACAGAGGTGTTACGGCAGATTATGCGTTTGCTGGGTCCACCACCGGAGCCGGAACCAGAACCGCCAAAGAAACGGATAGGTTTCCTAGTAGAAGAATCGCATGTACCTTATAAATCATTAAAGCGCTTAAAAAGGGAGAAACGACGATATTAAGAAAGCCTTTCCTTAATGGCACAAAATTGCTTAGAAGTAGAAATTTTATAGAACAGAAAAGTTTGCATCCTGTCCAATTTTCATCATCCTGCCAAATGAGTACTTCCTGCTATTTTCGCTTTCTTTTTTTGTGAAAAGGGTGTCTGTTACTATTGTAAATAAAGCACATATGCTTCGGCCCCTATGAATCATTGATTCTTAAATTAACTCGATTCCATATAATATCGTCTAAAACAACATTTTCTGGAATAATGATTTGCAATTGGACCTTTTTTTAGCAGAAGAGAGCCTTTTTTGGTTCAAGCCTCAAGAAAATATGGAAGCCGCATAAAAAATAATGTTAGACGACATGAGGAGAGGAGATGAGCAAAAAGAAGTTGTGGTTAACCTATGCTTGGAAGGACAATGAGGACAAGGACATTGATTTCATCGTCCAAGAGTTAGACAAAACCAGTATCGATGTCCGCTTCGATCGCCGCAACCTCGTACCCGGTCAGCGTCTTTGGACTCAAATCGGGGGTACAATCACAGAGAAGATCAGAACCGTTTCCTTTTTTCGTTCCATGATAAAATTCCTTAATTTTAGTCTCCTTTTTCCCAATACAATAACTTTTTGATCCTCTCAATTAAGGTTGGTCGGATATCCGGATTCTTGATCTTGGTTACCTCCTTCCAGTCTTTCCAATCTCCCAATAGCTCATAATGGAGGTTGGCGCAGGCCTTCTGATAAAAGACCTTCCCCTCCGGATTAACTTTCCGCACACAGGCTTCAAGCTCCTTAAAGAGTCTGTCTTTCTCCCCTTCGTCCTCGGTGTGAAACATCAGGACTTTGGAAGATTTTGACGGTTGACTGGAACCAAACTTCCCTTTCACAAAGTGGTCCTCCAAAAAATTCTCTTCATATTCCCTTAAAACCTCAAGACATTCCTCTCTATCCTTCAAAACAGCCACCACCTTCCAGCAATGGTAAGCCTCTTTTAACTCGATCTCTTCCCTACCTTCCTGCAATTGCTGATAAAGGTTAGCAATACAGGGCACACATCGGCCATAGATATTCCCCTTCGTGACCTTCAGTTTCGGATCACTCTCAAAACTGACCCAATTGTCTTTGGAATCTCTCCAGAACCTCTTGTCCAGGAAAATCTTCTTCATCTTGTTCCCCGTTTAAATAATCATATCATAACTTGGTATGAAACCCAAAAGAAGATAAAACCCCTTGCCCTTCACCCGTTTTCAGAATATACTATTTTGTAATGATCTCATCACAGGATAGAAATTCTATCATGGTTCAAAAGATCATGTTGTACTTCATCCAAGTCAGTAAAATGTTTCTTCTTATTATTCCGTTCATCCTTCTTCTGCCCCCTTCGATGCCCTCCCAAACTTCATCCCACCAGAAGATCGTTCTGAGGGGTTTCGATGGAACCCCCCTTACGCTGGACGGCAAAATTCCCTACAGCCCTAAAAAGACCTGCGGCGCCTGCCATGATTACAATCTTATCACGAGGGGTTATCACTTCCAGCAGGGCCGAACCGACGGGACGGGTAAGATCGTGGTCAGCGACACTTATGATTCGACATACCCCTGGAATCTATCCTCAGGGATGTACGGCAAATTATCCATGGCCTACCCGAACCCGGTTCAACTGGCGAAAAAAACCAATCCACACCTTTCGGAAATTGACAAGTCATCTTTCTTCTTTGTTCAGAATTGCGGCTCCTGCCATCCGGGTGGGGGATGGAGTGAATATGACCGGAAAGGCCATCTCTACTACGACGAAACGAATAAAATCTTTGGTTATGAAATCGCCGGAGACAATCCCTTAATCGATGGCGACTATACACCCTTCAATAACGGAGAGACCATCTTCAGGGCCCCCTGGGACCGAAGCGGTGTGTACGAAGCCGACTGCCTCGTCTGCCACCTGAAAGGATATCAGTGGAAAGAGAGGGAATCAGCCCTCAAGAGACGTTTTTTTAGGTTCGGACCCACGGTGGGAGCTGGATGGACTACACTGAACCTTTCAGAAGATCAATCCAAAAACCCTGTCGCTGATGAGATAGAGGTGGATTACACAAAAAAAGAGGTGGCCGATTTTGAGAACCTTCACCTTCAAATCGTCAGGCGACCGCCTGATGAAAACTGTTGGTCCTGCCACGCCCTCTACGGTGAGAGGAAAAAAGGATATGACTGGAGTCTCGAAACAGATATTCATAAAGCGAAAGGGATGGATTGTGTCTCATGTCATCCGGGCAACAAGGAACATAACTTCGCCAAGGGTAATTCGATTCAGCAAACGGTGAGGGACGATCTTGACAACACGATGAATTCTTGTGAGGACTGCCATTACAAAAGAAAAGACCGCAGGGCGCCGAGATATAGACATCCCTTCTCTCCAAAGCACATGAGAAGGATTGCCTGCCAGACCTGCCATCTGCCCTACCGATCCATGCCGGCGGAGCTCGTGTATGACCATACAAGCGGAGATACCCAGGTCTACGAGACATCAAAATTTCTGTCATCCAACCCCCTGGATCCAAAACCGGCTCATGACGAGCCGAGGCCGGAGATCTGGTATCCTGCCTTCAGGGAATTTAAGGGGAAGATCGTCCCCGTGAAACCTGCCATTGCCATCTACTGGGGGGATCTGGACGAGAAGACCAATGTGGTCAAACCCATCCCGCTCTGGAAGATCAAGGAGTTGAAAAAACCTCCCCTCAAGGATGATGACGGAGATGGAATCCCCGAGGTCAACTCACTCGATGAGATCAGATCTTTTCTCATCGCCCTGAGGGGCAAAGACCGATTCAAAAATCCCATCGCAAACATACCCGTTTTGATCAAAGGGGGATTTCTCTACCGTCTGGATAAAAAAGAAGGGGTGGAAAAAATTCAGCATGACCAGGCCCAGTCAATCGATTTTTCACTCAACCACAATATCCGGTCCGGTTCTCTGGCCATCGGAGTGAGGGGATGCAAAAGCTGCCATGCCAAGAATTCTCCCTTCTTTTTAAGAAAAGTTCTCGTGGACCCTTATGACGAAAAAGGAAAACCGGTTTATATGGAAGCATGGGAACGGATGGGGATCGATAAGGAAAAGTTAAGTCGCCTGCTTTTGGAACAATAAACATTAAGGTTGAGGTTGAGGCTGAGGCTGAGGTTGAGGTTTAGTGGAAAATATCCTCTGAAAGACATCGGAGTGATGCCGGAGGATATTGCCGGAGCGGCTTCGCCAGAATTGGTAGTTGTGTTCGGCCTTGCCGTTGAAGGGTTGTACGGGGATTTGGCGGGTCCTTTCGTTTAAGGCTTTCTCAAAATTTTTATTTCCCTCCACAATCCAGGAATAACTTTCCTTTTCGCCATAATCGAAGTAAACCCGATGGGACAATTGTTTCATTCCCTTCCTTTTCAGCAGGCTCACGGGATTGTTCGATTGAATATGTTTCAAATCCAGGGCAGAACCGGGAGGCAGTTTCCGGGGCTCCAGGCGGCCGAAGACCTCAAGAAATTCCGGCACCGCCATCTTGAGCGTCCACTTGTTGGTAAGAAGCTCAATGTCGAGAAGACCGCTCTGGCTGCTGATCGATTCGAAAAGGTGCGGATAGCTTAATCCCAATTTTACGGCCCCGAATCCTCCCATGGACATGCCACCAATACCTCTCAGGGGAAGAACCCTCTCCCGGTAGGTTGATGCCGAATCAATATATCCCAGGAGTTCAAGAAAATAGGACTCGTATTTCCCCAAGGCGCCCGGCTTCATCCACAGGAAAGGAAAGAGAGAGTAATTCAGATATTCATCTGATTGGAAGCCATCACACCCGCCCAGATCTTTTGTTCCTGGGAACAGACTTTTTCCTTCATTCTCGTCCGTATAGAATCCGTTGTCTCCGTCCGGAAGAATAATGATCATCTTCCGGATGGATAAAAAGGGGGTATCCGGATTCCCGCCCGGATGAAGGTTATGGGAGATGATGGACAGGGCGATCTCTTTTGGAAGATAATCTCCCGGGAGAAGGCCTCCATGCCTCGAAAGTTCGTCAAAACGATCCTCCAGTGAACGTTGCAAGTCCCGGTAGGTCCGGTTCCTTGAATCCATCATGGCATAGGCAATGAGCGCAATATCTTCATGGACGAGCCAGTGATACTCTTCCTCTTTGACATCGCACAGGATCTTTTTCGCCTCCTCGGGTGAAGGGGGCCTCCAGGCCTGTCCCCTCCTATGGAAATTATAACCGTGCAGAAGATAGAGGACCGGGTATCTGACTTTAGGGTTCTGATAAAAATCTTCCGGAAGGATGATAAAAAACCCCTTCTCTTTCCCCAGGAGTTTGGAAAAAAAGGTCTCATAACGGACCAGGTAGTGGAACTTCTGCGAGGGTTTCGGATTGAGAAGATAAGAGAGTTCCGGATCATCGGGACAGCAGGGGTGTGGAGATCCATGGACCCCGGACGGTCCTGCCAGGGTAAATAGGACAGAAAGCACTATAATCCAGGAGCAATCCCTGCCTTTTGTGTCCATGCCGGTTCACCCTGCGTCATTGTGATATCCTCTGTTCTACATTATAATAGGTTTAGAAATACTGGATTGCAAGAAGGATGTTTCATCCCAGTTCACAGGAGGGCCTAAATGAAAAAATCGATATTCATTCTCTTAATCTTGATTTTGTTCGTAATGGGCTTGTCCGGGTGTGCAAATGTTGAGACAGTGAGGGTGAAGTGCCCGCATTGCGGAACCATCTTCAGCGTCCAGAGCATGCCGCCCGATTATAAACATTATGCTCCATAATCATTGAAATCAGGCGGGGACGGATTCAACTCCCTTTTCCTGTGTTAAAATGCGTTGACGACCTCTTGCAATGGTCCACAATCCCTCGTTCGATCATAAAATCTAAAACCTTTTTAAATTCAACCTAAACCCCGTTGTTGCAGAAATTGGCATGCCGAAATGCTTCCAAAGGCTTGCGCAATCAGACATGGAGGCCATTTTGCGTGCCTATTTTGGACTTCACT
>JAGVBT010000058.1 GCA_020059605.1 Deltaproteobacteria bacterium | reverse complement strand
CATCGGAATGCTTGCCGGATCAGAGGGTCTTGGGGGAATCCATTTCGACGATCCATGGCTGGCTCAATCTCTCGGTGTATTGGCGTTGGCTTTTATCCTCTATTCAGGCGGGCTGGACACGGAAGAGAAAAAATGTCAGCCTGCGATATCTGGAGAAACCGGTCTACTCAACTTAAAAAAATAGTCTCGGCGGGGCAATGAAGCGCATCTTCTATGGGTGGTACATGGTTGGCGCCTGCTGCGCCATGCAGTTCGTCCAGTCCACGCTGCTCCTGCAGTCCTTCGGCGCCTACTTTGCCGTGCTGCGTGACGACCGCGGCTGGTCCAAGACCGAACTCTCGGGGGCCGCGGCGCTGCACCAGGTCGAGGCCGCGATCCTCGGCCCACTTCTCGGCTGGTTCATCGACCGCTTCGGGTCACAGTGGGTGATCCGCGCCGGCGTCGTCATCTTCGGCGCGGGCTTCATCCTGCTTAGCTACGTCGATTCGCTGCTCTCCTTCTACGGCGCGTTCATCGTCACTGCCCTTGGCGGCAGCCTGTGCGGCTTCTTTCCGCTCCAGGTCGCGCTAATCCACTGGTTTGAGCGACACCGCGCTCGTGCGCTCTCCTCGATACAAATCGGCATGGGGCTCGGCGGCCTGGCCCTGCCCGTGGTTGCCTGGGCGCTCACTGTTTGGGGCTGGCGCGCCACCGCCTTCGCCTCCGGCATCATCATCATTGCGGTCTGCCTGCCGCTTTCCTTCGTCATCCGGCGCCGGCCCGAGGACATCGGCGAAGTGATGGACGGGATCGGATCTCGTTCCCGGGATCCAGTTTCAGATCCTGAAAAAGAGAGCAAAGAAACCATCCACGACTTCACGGCGCGCGAGGCGCTGAGCACCCCGGCATTCTGGCTGCTCTCACTCGGCCACGGCTTTGCGCTGTTCGTCGTCACGGGCGTCAACACGCATGCCATCACGCACATGAAGGAAGGTCTCGGCTACACTATCGAGGCGGCCTCGTTCGCCATCATGCTGCAGACCGTGGCCCAGCTCGGCGGCGTGGGCCTGGGGGCCTGGATCGGCGACCGCTTCGACAAGCGCATCCTTTCCGCGCTCTGCATGCTGGGCCACATGAGCGGGTTGCTCTTCCTCACTTACGCCACGGGCCCCGTGATGATCGTCGCCTACGCCATCTTGCACGGCACCGCTTGGGGCCTGCGCGGCCCCCTCATGCAGGCGATTCGCGCCGACTACTTTGGCCGCAGCGCGATCGGCATGATCACGGGGTTTTCCTTGATGATCGTCGTCATTGGCCAGATCGGCGGCCCGATGATCGCAGGCATCCTCGCCGACATGACCGGCAACTACCGGGCGGGATTTACCACGCTCGCCCTTCTCGTGGGGCTGGGGTCGGCGTTCTTCCTGCTTGCGAAGCGGCCAGCGCCCCCGATGAGAACGGCAGTATAGTGGCTGCCTCGAAATTCGGCCCGGCCCGCCTCTTGATCACCTTGACCCAATCGCCACGCTTCCACTGCGGCGCGCTGATTCACGCGGCGCCAACAATCCGCTGAAGCGGTCATTACTTTACCTTCAAGGTCTGCTCCGCAGCCCAGCCGGTTTGAATCTCTGCTTAGCTTCGCCTTTGTAAATCAATCGATCGTAAATCCTCAAAACATTTCATCCATCATGCTTGTTGCTTTGTGAACTTCTCATCCCCTTTTCTGAAGATAACTTCCTTATTGTCTGACTAGTTTCGACCATGATGCAAGATTTCTTCCGGTTATTCTTATCTTCAAAACCTGACAAAAGTTCCCTTCATGTCTTGCATATCTTGCGGTCCTTTGCGCTTGACATAAAATTCTATTTTTTCGTATATTTAACACAATCAAAAGCGAGTTCTAATCATTGCACGAGGGCGGGTCCCTAAAATCCAAAGCACTGTAAGGAATTAAGTGCTTACCTGACTCCTTCCAGAAAGGGATCCGGAGACCCTCATCAGTTTCCCTTATTGAGTGCCTGGAAGAAAGGATGGAAATATGGTCGAGGAAACAATCACCCAGATTGAAGCGAGGATCAAAAAAGCAAAGTCTTTAAATGACGAAAGAAAGAAAGAATTACTAGATCTGCTTTCCACTTTGAAGACCGAAGTTTCCCAACTCTCCAAGACCGACGCCGAGGACGCCCAGAGTATTACCGGTTTTACCGAAGTCTCAATTCACGAGGCAATTCGTGGGGAGAAGAATCCGCAACTTCAAAAGCTATCCTTGAAGGGGCTTTCTACCTCTGTGGAAAGGTTCGAGAATTCCCATCCTAAGCTCGTGGGGATTGTCAATTCGATCTGCAATACCTTATCAAACATTGGAATATGAAAAAGGGAGTCCATTTTTAAAGACTTCAATTTTCGATACCATGTCTTTTTGAATCTGATCTGAAACTCTACTGGGGGTTTCTCCTTTTAAAAATCAATTACTTTTTAATTGAAGATCATATCGGACTTTACACGTAAAGGACAATAACGCAAAAAAGGAGAAAATGGGTAAAAGAAAAACATGAGAAAACGATATCAAGTGGCAATTGTTGGAGCCGGCCCATCAGCCATTTTTGCCGCCCTCACCTTATCAAAACCTTAACATTGCAAAAAATTGAGTTAAACGGACATGGGTGAATCGTTCGGAAAGGGTTCGACCTGCCTGCGCGAAGCCGCTTCGGCGAAGGCAGGGGCGAACCTTCAGGCCAATGTGCACCCACATTTGTAACCCATACTGGAGTTCACCTTAGGTGAACCTGGCCATTCCATTAAGACATCCGATTAACCGCCATTCGAAGCCTTGAAGAGCGGTTTACCCATGGCCGGTTATGCAACTGCAAGGTAGAGTCGACGAATTATGGACCACAGACAAGGACTTTACACGGTTTACGGGCCTTCATATTCGAAATCCATTCCTCCGATAGAGTACTGCTATCATCCATTTTTTAATTGGTAGATGAACTTCCTCCCCATAATATCAAGATCATATTGCTCGATTTTGCTTGAAATAAGGAGGGGGGCTTGAGTTCCTCACCCCTTTTTCTGATCTCCTATCCATAGAGGTTGTCAATCCACCTGATGGCCTCAACATCACTCACCGTCCCAAGGTACCTTTGGGTCGTCGATAGATTCGCATGCCTCAAAATCACCTTACTGACAATTTCGATGGGTACCCCTGACCGGGAGGCGTAGGTTGCCGCATGTCTCCTAAGATCATGGGGCCTCAAATGAATGCCTACCCATTTCCCGGCCTGATTCACCACTTTTCTTCCGGCTGTATAGGATATCGGGAAGATCCGCTGGTCAGGTCTAATCCCTTTATTAATGATGTATTCCTTCAAACGATCGGCCACCTTCTGAGGGATAAAGACGAGAGAGGATCTTCTCTGGGGTCAGGGAATCCAGGTCTCTTTCCCAAAATTGGGTGGTCAGTTTGGAAAGGATTGAGTGGCAGGTTTTGATAGTGTTTTTTTTGAGTGCAGGTTGTGATACTCCAGCCAATGATGGATGCCTTGAGATACTTTCATAGTGCATACCTCCTTCCATGGATTTTTCTCAATGTTATCATAGGATTATCAAGTCGACAATAATTTCTTGACAGAAAAGGATTTCTTTTCTGGCAAGAAATTCACGGTTGGGGTGGGCCAAAACTACCCCCCGGGTTAGCTCAGCGCTTCCTGAAATCTTGTTTTTCAATTTCTACTCTTCTATGCAACATTTCAACCGAAAATTCGCAATAGGGGTGGAATTTCCAAGGAGACTTTTCTCTTGACGGTTAACCAAATTAAGAGTATTTGTTAATTACTGGTTTCCACCTATCTCTAATCAACCTCATAACCTAACCTCTAACCTTCTTGAGTGTGCCGTATGCAGATGGGTTTTCAAAAGATGCCCATACGAAGCCTCCAAGAGATTTGTATCCCTTAGGAGGAGTCTTGCTTCAATTGGTTTTTCATAAATCAAGAATTAGGCGCATTTTGAAGGTGTTATTCAAAAGAAATAGTGCGATTAAATAATTGAGTCAGGCCTTAAACTTTTGTAAGAAAGGAGGATATCATGGTTACAGTTAAAGAGATGCCTTATAGTGAGAAATATGCCAAGGTGATCGACAATATGAAGTTTGATGAGACATTTATCTTACCTTTTGTGCAGAAACATTTGGGTGATCAGGCAGTAGCTGAGGTTAGGAAAACTTGGCAGGAAGGGATGAAGCCTATTTCCGAGGGTGCATCATCTAAGGAGAAATATGAGTTAGTCTACACCAATTGGATCTGGTTGGCGAAAAACATTTACCCCTTCATTCGTAAGCGAATGGGTGAGGATGGCCTTAAAATGTTCGAGCGTGCCGAAATTGAGGGCTTGATAAAGAAAAATGCCAGTCCAGCGTTGTTAATGTTAAAAATCATCAGAGCATTTTCTCCCGGAACAGCCTTCGGGATGACAGCTAAGCAGATGGGGTATCAATTCCAGTGGTTAACTCCCTTCACCGTGCCTGAGTTGACCAAACAAAAAGCAGTACTCAATATACCTCGGTGCAAAATACTTGATTTCCCGGAGACTGAAGACATTTGTATTGTCGGCTGCCAAAGTACTTACCCTCAATGGGTGGCTGAGCAGTTTAAGGTAAGCATGAAATGGAATAGGCAGGGAAATAGCTGTACGGGTACCTTAGCTCCATTGAAGTAGAGACTTCCATGGTTTCCAATTTGCAAAAACATAGGAGGAGCTTAAAAAATAAGTTAGGCAGGGTGTCAGGACAGTCGCTGGATTGCACTATGATTGAGTGTGAAGTCTTCGCACACAAGGAGGTGACTAATGGCAAGATTCGAGGAAAGCATCGAGATCAAGTGTCCTATCGACAAGGTGTTTGCCTACGCGACTGATGCAAAGAACTGGCCGAAATGGCAGTCGTTCATAGCAGAGGCAGAGCAGACGTCTCAAGGACCCGTGAATATCGGCACCACGTTCAAGGGTGTCAGCCGCATGATGGGCCGGAGCATGGGATGGACCGCCATCGTTACGGAATACGAGTCAAACAAGAAGTTGGGCAAGAAAATTACTTCCGGCAGCGTGGCGTTCGAGGAGCACGTTACCTACACCCCCGTGGAGAGAGGCACAACCTTCACCATCTTATACGATATGAAGGTGGGCGGGTTTCTCAAGCTGTTGTCACCGGTGATGGTAGGTTCGATGCACAAGGAGACCAAGAAGAGTCTCGGCAACCTAAAAAGCATTCTGGAAGCATAGACCCAGTAAGAGTCTTATGGCAACTACCTGGGGGGGCAAACAGCATCATGTTCCCGTGCCCCCTAGCTAATTCGTTTTCACTTTCAAACCGTAATCTTCGCCCTCAAGGATAACACTTGGAGCAACATTTGTAGGTGAAATCCGGGGGCCAACTTTTCATCACTTCTTTTCTGAATCCCGCACTTCCAAAAATCCGAAAAAGAGTGGTCATTATTTGTATCGGCCAATAAGGGAGGATTCTGCACGGTATCGTGATGCCGTTAGATCGATACGGTAATGCCGGGTCATGCGAGAAAGGGGAAAAGTAAAACATGATCAGCCGAATTTGGCATGGATGGACAACTCGTGGTAACGCGGATAAGTATGAGACAATGCTTAGGGAGGAAATCTTCGTCGGAATCGAGAACCGACACATTCGTGGGTTTAAAGGTATTCAGTTACTCCGCCGTGAAGCGGGAGAAGATTACGAAATGGCGGTTGTTCCGGATAAGGCAAGGACAGCGCTGTCCCATTTCGATGGGCGGTCACAGCATTATGAAATGAGAGTGGAAAGGAAGGGATCGGAATAGAACGGGTTCCTATCCCTTCCCCTTCTCTAAAATCTCAACGCTTTTTAATATTTAAACCGAATCCTGTATTTCACTTTCACTTCTTTGTCTTTATCTACGGGCACATTGAAACGGATCAAATTGGAGCTCAGCTTTTCATAAGAATGAGTATTCGAGAGCATCTCCCAGTCGCCCGGGATCGGCTCTTCGACTAAAATCTTGATATCCTCTTTTTTGTGATTCCTCAAGCTCACCTCAAAGGCCACCTCGTAGAGGTTGTAACCGAGATGTTTGTATTCGGTCTGAACCCTCTCTCCCACCACATCAAAAGCCTCTCCAATCTTGATCTTAATCTTTTCGTCCTTTGGGGTATGATCAATTCGATCTTCTCCGATAAACTGGAGGCTCCCGTCCTTGTCCTCTTTATAGACCCGGACCGTGCCTTTCGGAAGGGGAATGCCGAGATTGTTCTTTTCTCTGTTCTCCAGTTCGAGAAAAACCCCGACTTTCTGTTTGCTGGTCCTCTGGTCATACCGGGAGTAATAGTAGTGCGGTTGGCCTGAAAAGACGAATAGTTTCTTAACCGGGACCCGGCTGGCATCGAGGAGGGACATCTGCTTGGTCTGGTTGTCTTTGATCGTTGTCCTTCGGTCAAGCGTGTAAAGATGATATTCAAAGAAAGATTCCTCTTTAAACTGGGGGGCTGCCTCTTTCGCCGCTGCCATCGGCCTGGCATAATCCATCCTCATCTCTCCTTTAACGCGATGGATATCGCCCGCCACCAGCTTCAATAAGGCATTCTGGTAAGTGGCGCCGCTCCGGTTGTCAATCGTGACCCAGCCGGTCAGGTCAGTCATTGTGTCCAATCGATTCAGAACGGCCACATAATCGGCCTTCCAGTTGATTCCGGAGGTCAGGTAAGACGCCTCCACCTTCTGGGTTCGGGATAGCCTGTTCTCCAGCAGCCAGACCAGCGTGGGCTGGGGGATGAGGTTTTCGGGGATTCTGGATAAGAGGATGCGCCCGTGATGGCCGATGTGAATCTTATCGCCGATCTGAAAGATGTTTCCTCCCTGGGTGGAGAGGAGGGTTGCTTCAACGATCTCCTCTTTCTTTGTCTCCGGGTTGATGGTGGAGAGCTGAATTTTCTGCCCCACATATTTCTCAAGGAGTTTCTGTGGACTGAGAAGGTCATATTCGTAATTTTGCTCCAGGACATTGAGGCTTGCCCCGTTGAGCAGCGACTTGATATGGACCGTGGTCGGGTCGATCTTTCCGGCCACGTCCATAAACTTTAATTCGTGGATTCCCGGCTTGAGGTCGATGAGGCGGGTATCCTTCACCAGCCCGATATTCGAGTTGTAGATGGTGATGGCCACCTCCTGCTGGTCTTTCAGGGTGCTGGTGAGTGGTGCCGCAAAGCCTATCTGGATAGAAAAGATGAAAGTGATGAGAGTGATAAAAACGATTAACCTTTTCATGTTGGAAACCTCCTGTTTTTGTTTTTTCAATCTGAAATCTAAAATCCGAAATCCGCAATCGACTCGGCCTCCTTTTCTGTTTTTTAGTATTAGAGACAACAGAGAGATGGATTTGGTTCCAGAAAAATGAGAGGCAGCGGGGAACGATTTGAAAAGATTAAGGTTTAATTGATGAAGTATTTACCCGCCTTCGCAGGATGCCCCGTTTGGGAGGAAAGGAACCTTTCCTTTTAATAGGTAACAACGGACTTCGGATTGCACTACGGTGAATTTTAGGAAGGAGGTATTATTGCTGAAAGGAATTTGGTGAGGTAAAGGTTATACGGTGTAATGGGGAAGAATGGGCCGCCTAAAACCTTGCTTCCTCTGCAATGAATTTAATCTTAGGAACAGAAATTTTCGGGGCTTTTGCAATCCGCTCCGAACTTTCTATCAACCTTAAAATCGAACGTCCCACATCTGCTTTAACCACTTTCTCTCCGCATTTGGGACATACCCCAGCGGGGACATCTTCGACAACAATAAGCTTTCCTCGGACCCAGAAATCTTGTTTAATAAATTCCTCTTTCATCGGGGTATTACAAACCTCACATTCTCCATAGTTATAATTCATCTTCTTTTTCTTCATTTTTCTCCCTCCACAGCATAAGTGGTGATAAATAATAATTTTCCCGTGCTCTTGAACCTACATATAATGCCAATCATTCGCCCGTCTCTTGCAGGCCCAATCACCTCGAACCGGGTTCCTCTTGGATCTCGGGTGAATTTACGATTTATTTGTCCCTTAGCAATTGCCATTTGAACATCGGCGAAAGCGAGATTGTCGTTAACCATTTCTTCAAAAAAGTGGGGAAGGGTAAACTCAAAATCCTGTTCATCTACCTTTTTCCGTATCCTTTGAATTATGGCCAATGACTGATCTCCTTTCCATCATAACACGGTCAGTCTTTCAATTAAAGTGGTGGTACCAATTTAGCGTTTTGAAAAATAATTGTAGTGTAGGCCCTCGTGGCCGAAAAACTACGGGCATAAAGCCCTACACTACGGGTCATATTTTTCGTTTT
>JAGVBT010000166.1 GCA_020059605.1 Deltaproteobacteria bacterium | reverse complement strand
TTTGCCCCGTGGACTTTTCAGAAGCTTCAAAGCGTGCCCTGATTAATGCGATTCATCTTTCCCGGACATTTGGAGCGCATCTCTCCGTGCTGACTGTGTCGGAGGCGCCGCTGGGCAGCTTTTGGGGGAAGGGCAGGGCAGCAGGAGCGTCAAGACAGAAGGATTTGATAAAAAGACAGGTGCACCAGTATGATCGGTTTCTCCGGGGATTCGAGTCGGAAGGTTTTGCCTGGACCAAAGCCATCCGGGAAGGGGAGCCTTATGAAGAAATTCTAAGGGCGGTTCGAGAAGGCCGCCCCGATCTGCTCCTGATGGGTTCGCACGGCAGAACAGGGCTCTGGCGCCTGCTCATGGGCAGCACCACAGAAAGAGTTGTTCGAGAAATGCCCTGTTCTGTGATGACCCTCAAGCAGGAACATGTCATCCGGTTCCCTTTGGAAAAGGAGATCGCCGATATTGAAGCCCACTTCGGAAGGGGAAAAGAACTGCTTGAGAAACAGGCTGTGGAAAAAGCTGTCAGTCAATTTGAGTATTGTATCAGGAAGGATCCGCTTTTCATTCCGGCATGGGAGGAGATGGCCGTTGCCTACGGGCCTATGGGCAAGAAAAAAGAGGCAAACAGATATGCGCAGAAATGTCTGCCCGTATCCGCAAACACCTCTGGAAACATGAGGATGGGCAAGAAAAAAGTTAACCCGGATCCGATTGCAGGTTGGGAAATCATCAAGCCTGTTCAGCCTTTGATCACATCCTAAGTCAACAAATTTATTAAGATATCTTGCGCTCCATTCCTCTCGGCCATGAAATCTCACCAAACGCGGATAAAAAAGCCTGTTCCGTTAGCTTTTTGACAAAAACTTAGCCAATTAAATCAATAGATTATCCGCTAACCCCTCCAGGTTCTGTTGGCATTGAATTAGCATATAGTCAAGTAAGGAAATGGATGCATTCCGGTTGTCATGATTTCCGGGAGGATTGAAGAAATGGTCGGTGCAGTCATCATTGCCCATTCTTTTATCGGGAGAGAGTTGATTACGACAGCAGAGTATATTGTCGGGAAAATGGAAGGGATCATTGCAGTTTCCATCGATTGTGAAAAGAATGCCTTTGAGGCAAGGAGGATCGTTTCAAAGGCCATAAAGCAAGTCGATCAAGGAAACGGCATACTCCTTCTGACGGACGTTTTCGGAGGGGCGCCGTCAAACATTGCCTTTTCTTTTTTAAACAAGGAAAAGATTGAAGTCATCACAGGGGTGAATCTTCCTATGATCTTAACTTTTTGGAACAAGAGAGCAGGGAAGAGCCTGGCGGAAACCGCCCGATTTGTCAAACTCTCAGGCATTCGAAATATCCTGGTAGCAAGGGATTTAACGGAGGGAAGGGGTGTCCTTGGAAAAGGAATCCTCGATCGTGACAGACGAATTTCGCAAAAATAAGAAAAAGATATTAATTGTCGATGACGATGAGACGATTCTCCACATACTGAGGAGATTTTTTGTCGGTCAGGGATTCGAGGTTTTCGTCGCCAAGGATGGTGCAGAGGCTCAGGAAAGGTTGAGAACAGAAACGCCTGCCCTGGTGCTCACGGACATAAAAATGCCCTCTATTTCCGGGATCGATTTGATCCGATTCATCCGCCGGCATAGGAAAGGCATGCCCATTATTGCGATGACCGCGTATCCCCATCTTTTTCCGGAAAAAAAGAAAGGAAATGAAGTGGAGGCCTGTTTTATAAAACCATTCGATGTTCATGAGATGATTTCAACGATAGAGAAGATTCTGGGAGTATAAGTGTTATGGCATGCCTTCTTTATCAGGAGTCAACCTCCGGAAATCCACTGAGGGTCTGCGGCCCTGAGGACCGGATAGGTTATGCCCCGTGCTCCGCCCATGTCAAAATGTTCTGCCTGTCCATTTCAGCCTATAAGGAATGCCCCATGTACAAATTAAAGACCTCGGACTGGAGAAAGACACATTGGTGGTACCATTTTTTAAACAGGTTTCAATATTTCTTTTCAAGATAAGGGGTGGAGGGAAGGGCAATCAGGTGTGATGGACTTTTTCTCTCACTCCCCATCTTTCACCGCCGTGCCTGAAGATCTTCTCTTGGTTTTCCAGACGGGTGAGGATTTCTTTGACTTCTGAAAGGGGAATCCTTTCCTGAAACCGATTGTCTTCCCCCAATTCATACCAGATGTCCATTGTGGGAATGGGCTGATAATGTGCAATGATTTCAAAGACGGCCTTGGTAATATCACCTTCCATTTGAAAACGAATATCTGTCATCGTTCTGACGGCTTCCTTCTTTAGCATTTTTACATCCTCCTCGGACAGGATAGGCAGTTCCCTCCCTTATCATCAAGGGTTGTTGCGAATTCGATGCCAGGTTTCCCCGGATAGACTAACCGTAACCTTTCAGTTTAATTGAACATTTTTTTAGAAGTTTTATGGAGGGGATTTTTCTACTTACTCATTGATCAAGTTCGGACGGGAAAAAAATAAGATATTGGATTTCTTAATTAATCTGGCAGATTAGGGTGTGGTCAAAGGTTGAGCAGGTTTGATGGTTTATCAACAGGAATTGAATGGTTTTAAGAAGATAGCCTGTATTTTTCTATCCGGTGACGCAATGTGTTTCTGCTGATTCCCAGGAGTTTCGCCGCCTGCACCTGATTTCCTCCGGTTTCTGAAAGGGCCTTCTGGATCAGGAATTTTTCAATCTTCTCCAGGAGATTCGAGTGAAGTCCGGTCCCCCAGAAACGAAGGATATCCGAAAAGAGGGGATCGAGCATTTTTTTAAGACTTTCCTCCAGGTCTTCTTCGTTGGAGAATGATCTTATATCATCCTCCCGATCAAACAGAATATCATCCTCGGATAAGATCTCCCCCTTTGCGAGGATCAGGGCTCGCTTGATTGCATTTGCCAGCTCCCTGACATTTCCCGGCCAATGGTAAGAATCCAGTTTATGGAAGATCGACGGAGCGATGTAAGAAACCTGCATGCCGAGCTGGCGCCTGTAAAAATGGAAAAAGTATTCGGTCAACTCCTGGAGATCCTCCTTACGCTCCCTCAAGGGCGGCAATACAATCGTCATAATCTTAAGACGATAGTAGAGGTCTTCCCGAAATTTCCCCTCTTTGATCAATTCTTCCAGTTTCCGGTTGGTGGAGGCTAATACCCTTACATCCACCTTGATCGTTTCATTACCGCCGACCCGTTCGAACGCCCCTTCCTGCAACACACGAAGGACCTTGGCCTGGGTGGAAAGGGCCATGTCCCCCACCTCATCGAGGAGAATGGTTCCTTGATGACATTGTTCAAATTTGCCGATGCGCCTCTTACTGGCTCCGGTAAACGCCCCTTTTTCGTGTCCAAAGAGCTCGCTCTCCAGCAACGTCTCCGGAATCGCTGCACAATTGATCGCCAGGAACGGACGGTCCTTCCGTCGGCTGTGCTGGTAGACTGCCCTCGCCACCAATTCCTTGCCGGTCCCGCTCTCTCCCCGGATCAAGACGGTGACATCACTCTCCGCCACCTGGCCGATTAACTTATAGACCTCCTGCATGACTTTGCTTTTACCGATCATCCGATCGGAATCTTCTGTCTCTTCTGAAAAGGCTGGAATCGCCACCGCCCTCTTCATCAGCTTATTGGCTTCCAGCCCTTTCATCACCAATTCGGAGATCGCTTCCAGTTCAAACGGCTTCAGGATATAGTCAAAGGCCCCGAGACGCATGGCTTCGATGGCCGTATCGGTTGTCCCGAAAGCGGTCATCACGATGATCGGCATTTTCGGATAACGCTGTTTCATCTCTTTGAGGACTTCAAGGCCTTTCCTGTCCGGCAATTTATTGTCGAGCAAGACAAGGTCGGCCTCTTGCTCCTGAACCAATTCCTCCGCTTCCTTTCCCGTGTGGCAGGCAACGACCTGGTATCCTTTCTGGGAGAACGTCTTCTTTAAGAAATGGCATAAACTCAGGTCGTCATCGACGAGGAGGATTCTTTCCATGCCTTCTCCTTCCGGACGGGCAATGTCAGGATAAACGACGCCCCCTTCCCGGGCTCACTCCTGACTTCGATCTGGCCATTATGTTTCTGAACAATGGAATAGACAATGGAGAGCCCTAATCCCGTGCCTCTCTCCTTTGTCGTGAAGAACGGATCAAATAAGTAGGGTCTGTCTTTTTCGGAGATCCCGCCCCCCGTATCTTGAAAAAGAAGCTGGAGAGCCTGTTTGTGACCTTCGAAATGATCCTTGATCGTCGAATCGATGCGGAGAGCGCCTCCCCCGGGCATTGCCTCAACGGCGTTCAGGATGAGGTTCAGGAAGACCGGCCCCAACTGTTTTGGATCGCCCTCGACCGGCGGAAGTTCCTCCGGAAGCGAGATGTCCAGCCGGATGCCGCTTGATTTGATTTTGGGCGCCAAAAGGTTGATGGTGTCCATCATTAAGGCGCGGATATCGACCCGTTGGAACAGGGGCTCTTCCGGCCTGGCAAAATTAAGAAAGCGAGTCACATTTTCGTCGATCCGGTCGATCTCTTTCCTGATGATCCTGAAATCTTCTTTCTGGTTTTCATCCAGATCGATCTCCTTCTCCAGGGACTGGATGAAGATCTTAATGGAGGTCAGGGGAGTTCGGATCTCATGGGCCAGTCCTGCAGAAAGTTGTCCAAGGGCGGCCATCTTTTCAGAACGGATCAGCTGCTCCTGCCTCTGCTTGAGCGTTTGGTAAGCGGTTTCCAGTTCTTTGTTTGAGGCCTTAACCCTTCCCTCCAGGTCAGAATAGGCTTTTTTCAATCTCCCGGCCATCCGGTTGAATCCTGTGATCAGCCTCCCAATCTCATCCGTACGATCGGACACAAGGGTTTTATTGAAATCACCATCCGCCAGGGAGACGACCGCCTCCTCCAGGACCTTGATCGGATGGGTGACAGTGCCGATGACCCAGTAGGAAAGGCCCAGAATCAAAAGGGCCGATGCGGCAAAGATGATCGAGGCCCTTTGAACCAAAAGACCGGTTTGATAAAAAGCTTCCTTCGAGTCCTGCTCTGCGATGAGGTAACACTGGAGGCCCGGAATCCACTTCCATGACCCCAGAACTTCTTGCCCCCTGTAATCTTCGTAAATTGCCGTATGAGCGGCTTTTGGAGAGCGTTCTTCAAAATAGGGGACTTTCGATATTCCCCGGTCTGCGAGTTGACGAATTTGCTTGTGAAGAACAAAGGCGCCCTCCCGGTCCACCAGGTAGAGTTCTCCCGTTTCGCCTAATTTCGCTTCCGAGATCAACCTGGAGACGTACCCCAGGTCCACGGCTTCCTTTTCCATTAACCACTGCTCGATCGCCATCGCCTTGATGTCCAGAAGATTTTGAAGATGGGCAATCATGCTCTCCTTCATCATCCCTTTGCTCATGGAGACGGAAAGATAGGTCAGTATACAGAAGGGGACGAAGAAAAAGGCGAAAAAGAGAAGCACAAATTTTGTCCGCAGACTTCGGGTCTTCATCTCCCAATTCCATTTAGTTCGGACGTAATAAATATTTTGTAGCGCAGGGGCTTGTCCCCGTTTATTGACGCCCATAAAGGGCTGCGCTACATAAAAAAAATTAATGCGTTTGTTTTAATTCGCCGGCCGGGGAGCCGTTATTTTTTAAAGACGCTGAAGAGCTTATCCAGTCCTGTCTTTTCGAGTTTGGCGACCGATTCCAATTCCCCGGCATCGAGCCAGACGCCTTCACATTCGGAGCATTTGTCAACCTTGATCCCTTTATAGTCGATCTCGATCAGTTCCATCCCGCATTTGGGGCACATCAAATAATGGATTTTCTTGAGCTTTTTCTTCTCTTCCTCGGCGAGCTTCTGGTGTTTCTCCTCTTCGAGCTTCTTTTTTCTCTCAAATTCCATTCTTGCAAAGTACTCTTCCTCTTTTTCACTCGGTTTCCATTCCATCGGGTCTATCTCCTTTCTTTTTATTGGTTCTGGGTTTCACGAAATTCGTAACCCATTGATATTAAAAATATATTCTGATCAATATTTTTTGAATTGCCCTCCTGCAAAAATTCCTTATTAGTTTACAAATATTTATAAATCTAAAACCACTTCATTTAGCCTTATTTTAGCCTCTTTCAGTGTGATGGAGGGCAATTTTTAACTCTCCCTAACTTCCTCTCCCCCAATGGGGAGAGGGTTAGGTCGCTTCGACTCGCAACCGAGGTAAGGGGGGATACTGATCTTCTTACCACCCCCACCTTAACCCTCCCCCCTGCCTTCGCCGAAGCGGCTTCGCGCAGGCAGGCATCAAGAGGAAGGAAAGTTTTTTTTAAGGAATTGGATACCCCGCAGCTCTGCTGCGGGGTACTTCATTGGTTTGATACTCCGGCCGATCGGAAAAGGGCTTCGAGCATGTCCCTGACTTCCGCTTGGATTCGGGAAAGATGTTCCCTGCCTTTAAAACTTTCCGTGTAAATCTTATAAACCTCTTCGGTCCCCGAGGGCCGGATGGCGAACCATCCGTTTTCCGCCACCACCTTTACGCCGCCCATCGGGGCATTGTTCCCCGGAGCATTGATCAACCTGGCGAGGATGGTTTCTCCGGCAAGGGTTGTTGTTTTAATTTGATGGGGCGATATGTGAATAAGCACCTCCTTTTGCTCCGGAGTTGCGGGCACATCGATCCTTTCGTAGATCGGCTCTTCAAACTTTTCGATGAGGTCTCGATATTGTTCGCCCGGATCGCGTCCGGTTTTCGCGGTCATTTCAGCGGCAAGAAGATTTAAAATCATTCCGTCTTTTTCCGTTGTCCAGACCGTTCCGTCTTTCCGGAGGAATGAAGCCCCGGCGCTCTCCTCGCCGGCAAATCCGTAAGACCCTTCCAACAGGCCGTTGACGAACCACTTGAATCCGACCGGCGTCTCATCAAGTTTTTTCCCCAGAGCCTTGGCCAGGCGGTCGATCATACTGCTCGTAACCATCGTCTTACCGATTCCCGCATTGCTTTTCCATTCAGGCCGATTGCGAAAAAGGTACCAAATGGAGACGGAAAGATAATGATTGGGGTTCATCAAGCCCACGCTTGGCGTCACAATGCCATGCCGGTCGCCGTCGGGGTCGTTTCCAAAGGCGATATCGTATTGATCCTTGAGCCCGACAAGGCTTGCCATCGCATAAAGTGAGGAACAATCCATTCGGATTTGCCCGTCTCTATCCAATGTCATAAAGCTAAAGGTGGGATCCACCATGGAATTGACCACCTCCAAATTCAATTCATACCTTTTTGCAATGGGTTCCCAGAAGGGTAGCGTTGAGCCGCCCATCGGGTCGATCCCAATTTTCAAACCGGCGGAGCGGATCATCTCCGTGTCGATGACATTTTGGAGATCTTCCACATACGGGGTGATATAGTCATAGGGATGCGTCGTGTCAACCTTGATTGCCTTGTCGTAGGGGGTTCTTTTTATGTTTCTCACTTCCCCCTGCAACAGCTCATTCGCTCTTTTCTCAATCCAGCGGGTGACATCCGTATCGGCCGGGCCGCCATGAGGGGGATTGTATTTCAGCCCGCCGTCCTCCGGAGGGTTGTGGGAGGGCGTAATGACGATCCCATCTCCCATCCCTTTCTTCCTGTTCCGGTTGTAGCTAAGAATGGCGTGTGAAATGACCGGAGTGGGGGTGTAGCCGAAGTTCTTTTCGAACATGACTTCGCAACCGTTGGCCGCCAGAACCTCTATGACCGTGGCATGGCTTGGTTCGGAAAGGGCATGGGTGTCCATTCCAAGAAAGAGAGGGCCGTCAATCCCGTTTATCCTTCTGTAGTCGCAGATCGCCTGGACGATCGCCAAAATGTGGCTCTCATTAAAGCTCAGTCGAAAAGATGAACCGCGATGCCCCGAGGTTCCGAAGGAGACCCTCTGGGCAGAATCTTTCACGTCGGGGCGTCTCGAATAATAGGCCGTCATTAGCCTTGGAATATTGACCAGCATTGATTTCGGAGCGGGTCTTCCCGCCAAAGGATGCAACATAGAGCCCCTCCGGTCACCTGAATTCGATCCTGTAGTAGATACTTGCACCGCTCTCGGTTCCCGCGTGGGTTTCGATTTCCAGACGTTTTGAGAGAGAATAACGCAGGGTGACCAACGTCGCTTCTGTAAAGAGAGAGCGCCCGAGACTGATATAGAGCTTGGGGGTGAGATACTTCCCTACCGTGACCATGGAACGGGAGAGATCATCTCCGCCGGTCTGAATGTCCAGGACATCGAGCCCGAACAGTTTTTTCAGCCGGCCCTGGAGGACGACCGATTCCCCTGCGGAAAGCAGTCCTGCGGCAGCCTGCATGAGCGAGGGAGCCTGCTCCTTGCCGGTTCCGAGGGGTTGGCCCAGGATGATGTAAGAGAGAATATCCGTGTCCGTCATGGAAGGCCGTGAATAGAGTTTTACAACGGGCGATTTCAAGGTTCCTGCGACCAGGACTCCTGCCTGCACCTCCCTGATCTTTCGCACCGCGACCGCATCCAGGGCGGGGTTGTCTACCGGACCCCTGGCAAAGATGAGACGGCCCCTGGTAATTTCCAGCTTTTGCCCATAGATATTGTAATGGCCTTCGGCGACACGAATCTCTCCTTCAGCGATCATCTGCCCGGGATCTTGAAGATTCAGCCCCACCGCGCCTATCAACCGGGCCTCGATCCCCTCCGCCTTAACATAGACTTTCTCTCCGAGAAGAAAACGGACCTGGAGATCTATTCCAATGGGGAGGCTTTTTTTAGGAGTTTCAGGTCTATCGACTACCATCACATCAGGGCTTGGCCGGATGGTTTCTCCCCCCTGGGGGGTAAAAATCGAAACCTCCGGCAATCTTATCTCACCCCTTACGGATAACTTACGCATCGACCCTTCGAATTGAAGATGGGGGGCGCT
The DNA here is from genome assembly GCA_020059605.1 of Deltaproteobacteria bacterium. Lineage (GTDB taxonomy): Bacteria > Desulfobacterota > BSN033 > BSN033 > UBA1163 > RBG-16-49-23. Next base: position 20,949 of record JAGVBT010000166.1, on the reverse strand, counting down.
CAGAACCTGCAACTCCGGGAAATAGATGGTCTGGAAGCGGTCCCCCTTGAGGGTGCCCTGATAGCGTAAGACCTTCCAGTTCTCCAACCAGACCGTGGCCGTACCTTCGAGATGGCCGGGGCCGGAACGGGTCCGAAAAGAAGTGATCTGAACCTGATCACCCATCCATTGAGCCTCGAGATCCAGATCTTTCAGGCGAATTCCGGCTGTGGGGAGATATCCCCCCGCCTTCTCCAGCTTCAAACCGCCTTCGAAACGAGGGGCCTGCCAGGTTCCTCCGGCCGTGAGGTTTACGTAGACCTGTCCCTGGCTTTCCTGGACCATTCCTGGCAGGAAAGCAGGAAGCAACCCTTTCTCCCGGAACTGTCCCTGGAGGGAAAGACGGATGGGTCCAGCAGGCCGGGCGGCCACAGGTAAACGGGCGAAGATCGGGAGTTGAAAATGGCCTTTGATATGACCATACTCCGCGAGGGCAAGCGAGAGATCGCCACGCAACCACTCATCCCGCCAGGCCCATGTTACGTCGGCTGTTTGAACCGAAGCACGGAGGAGGCCCTCTTCATGCTGCCACCCGACCGCGCCTTTCATCATCTTCATTTCACCCGTTGCGTCGAATCGTTTAGCGGACCATTGTCCGGAGAGGCGGCCCACCCATTGGCCTTCGAGAACGAGCTGATCCGGGAACCATGGTTTAAACAGGCGGACATCGATCGCCTGCCATTTTACCTCGACCTTTCCCTGCTCGGGAAAGGCCATGCGGCCGGATTGAGGCGATGACATCGTTGCCTGGATTTTACCCTGGTCGGCGAAATCGAAATCTCCCGTCCCTATTAATTCCTTCTCGTCCCAATTGAATTTCAACAGCCCTTGAGGCAACTCTAATTTCAGGGGGGCTCCAGAAAGATTGTCCTTTGCGGTTTGTGGCCGGACTTTGCCTGCCGGCAGATGAACCTCCACCTTTTTCAGTTTTAGAAGGCCCTTCATGCGAGGATGCTCCCATGTTCCTTCGGCGCTCAGGTCCAGCTCCGCCTGGCCGCGGCTTTCCTGAAGGAAGTCCGGGAAAAAGGCCGTGAGCAGCCCTGTTTCCCTGACCTGCCCCCTGAGAGAGAATTGCAGGGGACCTTTGCGCTGGAAGACCACCGGCAGTTGCGGCGCCACAGGAAGATCGAAACTGCCTTTCAGATTGCCAAGCTTGTTCAGGTCCAGGGAAAACCTCCCCCTTAAAGTTTCGTCCCGCCACCTCCAGTGAAGATCCAGGGTTTGAAGATCCGTTTCGATTTGCCCCTGCCCGTTTCTCCATCTTAAGGTTCCTTCAGAAACCCTGACCTCTCCGGCGTGATCAAACCGCGGGCCATGCAGCCACTGGCCGGAGAGACGGCCCGAAAGCCTTCCGTTCAGATCGACGGTTTGGGGAAGCCAGGGGCGAAAGAAGGAAAGGTCAACCGCCTCCCAGCGGGCCTCAAGGTGGACCGGTTTCGGAAAAGCCATCCGGGCAGGCTGGGGAGAGGAAAGATCTGCGCGAAACTTCCCGCCCGTTTCGAGCTCGAAATCTCCCATTGCCTTGAGCCTCTTTTCATTCCAGTCGAATTGAACCCTTCCCTTTGAAAAACCGACTGTCAGAGACGGGTCTGCATAGGTTCCCGTCAGATCCATCGCGCCCGCCATTGTCATGCGGTCTTCTTCCAGCCATTGAATATTCAAATCTCCTGTCGCCAACGCCTCAAGACGGCGATGGCCAAGCCATGGATTGATCCTGGCCAGATCAAACCGGCGCCATTCCGACTGCACCCTCCCCCGTAAAGGGCGCAGCGAGAGATCAACAGAAAGCCCCACCCTTTCTCCCTGCGAGGAGGTGACTGAGAAGGATTTCAGGGCAACCTGATGGGATGAGAGATGTAATGAAGCCGGGGCCTCCATTCTCAAAGAGCCTCGCTGATCCCTTCCCGTCAGTTGAACAATCCTTCCCTGCCAGGACTCCTTCACGTAACCCCCTTCCAAAGAACCGTCTATCCTTTCTCCTTCGGGAAGGCGGACGGAAAAGAGAATCTTATGCCGGGTCAGATGACCGACCGCATCCAATGAGGCGGAATCGATCCTCAAGGATTGATAGGCCACTTTCCGGAAATTTCCTTTCCATTCAACCCGGCTGTCCTCGCTTTGATCGAAACGGGCGGAGAGATTCAGCCCTCCCACTTCCGCTCCCTTGATGGATAGGTCCTTGCCCTGGCTGTCGATGCTCAGGGTTAGGAGGCTGTTGCGCCAACCGAACCAGCCCCTGCTTAGGAGGGTTCCCCTTACGCCCGGGACCAATCCGGAAAGATCGCTGATCTCCGCCTTGAAATCGACTCTCTCCGGGATGGCTCCGCTTGCTTGTAAATCGAACCCTTTCCCCCTGAGATTTGATCCCGCAAGTCGCAGGGCCGACTTCTCGAAGTAGACCTCAATATCGCCCGTAAGCCGGTGACCCTTTAGATGGCTTTCCGGGAAGCGTGCTTTGAGCCTTCCCTCCGGCGCCCTTCCTTTTGGGAACCGGAATGCGCCTTCGAGGTTAAGATTGATCTTTCCATCCCAGTCCGGAGTGATCCCGGCCGGGTTGAGATTCATCGCCTGAAGCGCCCCATTCAGGGAAAGGCCTTCATCCCATTCTGCGTTCAGATGGCCCCGGACATTTCCATCGAGTATCGAGCCGTCGAGAAGGGCCCACCGGAGCCCCTTGAGCGATCCTCTGAAATGGCCGGAGAGATTTCCGGAATACCATTCTCCTTTGGCATTTTCGATGTTGATATTGCCTCTGTAATCATTTGGATTGCCTTCAACCTGGAGGGTTCCGGAAAGGGTTGTCCGGAGGCCCGACTCCCGTGTGATGTCGAGATCGGAAAAATTCATCTTCAGGTTCATCAGAGGATCATCCTCTGTGAACGCAACCTTTCCTTCTCCTGTTAGCGTTCCCTGTCTGCCAGGCCGTGAAAGAAGGAATTTTCGGAGGGCGAGGGCTTCGGGAGCGATTCCGATTTCACTTTCGATCGTCAGTTGTTTTATCGAACGGGAGGCCCCTTCAATGGATACATTGCCGGCCACTTGTTCCGGCCCCCGGGCCGGAAGGAGCCGTGTTTTTAAACCGAAGCGATCCAAACCGAGAAGAGGCACGGAGGGCGAGATATGCAGATCGAGGGTAAGGCCGGGTCTCAGGAGGCCGAATTCCAAGCTTCCTTTGACGATTCCGGAAGGGATTTCGAGGTTCATCTTTTCCATGACTAAAATGCCATGGTTCCACTTGAGTTTCGCAACAAACCTATCCGCCTTGAAAGGATCGTGATTCCCACGCCGATACGAAAAATTTCCGACATTGAGGTTCCTGATCTCCCCATGGACCCAGAAAAGGGAGCCGGGAATTTTAGGCCATGTCAGATCAGTGGAAGTTTTACTCTCAGGCCGATGATCCCTTATTTGAAGCCCCTGTAATATCAGATCATTCACCGCCAATCTTCTCAGGAGCAGAGAAAGGGGTTGCCAGCGAAGCTGAAGGTAGTTGACTTCCATTTCCCCCTGGGGCCAGCGGATGTGAACTTTCTCCATCCGGAGATCTTTTCCTAATTGGCCGGCAATGTTCTCAGCATCGATCTGAAGGGACGTGACCCGTGAGATGGCGCCCATCAGACACCGGACCCCTTCCGTGGTGTTGAACAACCAAGTGGCGCCCAGGGTGAATCCGGCGACGATCAGGAATAAGAAAAGGAAGAATATGAACCACCGTCTCATAATCCAAAACCTACGGTCAGATGGATGCGAAAATCAGGGTCCTTTACTCCCACCTGACGGGCAAGGTCCAACCTAATAGGGCCCACTGGCGTATAAAGCCGGAGGCCGATTCCCACCCCCTGTTGAGCATCGATCTTTCCAAAGTGATTAAAAGCATTTCCCGCATCGTAAAAGGCGGCCACCCCCCAGATTTTTGAAATCCTCCGTTCAAGCTCCACGCTTCCCACGAGGAGATGCTTGCCGCCAATCACCTTGTTGCTTGCATCCCTGGGGCCGAGAGATTGGTAGGCATACCCTCGGACGCTCCGGTCCCCGCCGGCAAAGAAGCGGACGGAGGGGGGGAGGTCCCGGAGGGGATCGCTCAGGAGAGTAAACCCTCCCTGGCCACGGGCAAGAAGAAGGAACTCCAGGGGCAGGGGAAAGATCAGATCCCCCTCGAACAGAAATTGCAGGAAACCCGTATCCGATCCAAGGAACTGATCGGTCCCCCTCAGCTCGAGCGCATATCGATACCCCTTCCTGGGTCGCACCAGGTCGTCATATCGCCTTTCGTTAAAGCGGAGGCCGGGTATCACGAGGCGCGATCGTCCTTTTTGAAACCCGACTTCAAAGTCCTCTCTTCGCAACTGGACATATCCGGCCCCCAGTCTCCCTGCGCCCAGGCTCCGCGTATGTTCCAATTCCAAGGAGACAGACCGGCTCTCGAAGGTCCTTGCCTCTTCTTTCTGAAGTCCTGCCTTGAGAGAGGTAAAACTGCCGAGATCCGAGTGGCTGGGCAAGACATATCTTGTCACCAACCCCTGAAGTCGCTCCGAGAGATTCAGTTCAACATGCCATTCATGCCCCCAATGATTGAAGTTCAGGTCCTGGTAATTTGCCTTTCCCCTTGCCCCCGTATCTGTTCCATAACCGATCCCGAAACGCAAGCGTTTCGGACGCGAGGGGGAAAGTTTAATCTGAACAGGGACCCTGAAGTCCACGGCGGATTCTTTTTCAGAGAGGATGATCACCTCATGGAACCGGTCGGAATTGTTGAAATTGAGCTGGGTTTGAAACACCTTGGAAGAAGAAAACGTCTCCCCGGCATGAAAGGCCAAATATCTCCTTAAAAAGGGGGCAGGATACTCCGGAGCACCCTCGATGCGCACCTCTCCGAAAAAATACCTGGGGCCGGTCTCAAGGACGAGTTCAATCCCGGCGCTATGTTCTGTTAGGGATACCCTGATCGCATGAACAGAAAAGTCCGCATCGAGATATCCTAGATCGAGGGCTTCTGTTCTGAGGTTTCCTTTTGCTTCTTCATATTTCCGGTGATCGAGCACATCCCCTTGCTTCAGGGGAAAGCCTTTGAGTTGTTCTCTGAGCCTTCGCTCCGCTAATCCGGGACCCTGGACCAGGACCTTTAACGATTTGATGCGAACCGGTTCTCCCCGCTCCACTTTGACATGAAGCCGGTATATCCCCACGCCGGGAATTTCGAGGGAGAGATCGATCCGGGGGTGATAATATCCGAAAGGCTCCAGGGCCTGCCGGACTTTCGCAGGAGCCTGCGCATGAAAACGCTCCAGCCATAATTGATCCACTTTGCCTTCCCTCACTAACCCAGGCGGAGGCGCGAGGGTGGCCTGAACATTCTTCAATTCCTCTCCCTCCAGTCCTTCGAAGATGATTTGAAGAGATTCCTGGGCTTCTACCGACGTTTGAGCCTGAGCCTTCGCTCCAAAAATCAGGACCGGTGTCCCCAGGATCAGGAGAAAGGAGACTCCACAGCGGAAGATCAACCATCGATGTTCGGATCCTTTTAAAAAGATCAATGGAAATCCCGTTATCGTTCTGTCTTTTGTTAGTGGGGAGCCTGGATCAGAAGGACGGAACAGGAAGCATGCTTCAGAACCTTTTCAGTTACCGATCCGAAGAGGAGACGCTTCCAGCCTGACTGGCCGTGGCTGGCAATGACGATCAGATCTATCTGCTCCTCATCGGCGAACTGGATGATCCTTTCCGCCGCATCGCTTCCTGTCAGGACCATGGGATGCACGCGCAGACCTTTGGATATTCTCTCCTCGATTAAGGCTCCCAGCGACCTTTCCAGAAGAGCAACGGATCTGTCCTGGGGCGCAGACCCTTTTGCGATGGGATCGGCCGTTGCTCCCGGCAGAATCGTGACCGATGGAATGACTTGAAGAATGAACAGATCTGCGGAACAGAGGGCAGCCAATGCGTTTGCCTTTTCAATGGCCCTGTATGAAGGTTCGCTTAAATCCGTTGGGCAGAGAATCTTTTTAAAGGGTGTCATGCTTGGTCCTCCTTCTCTCGCTTGATCCGTAGCATAAGGTCCGGCTACGTACCCATTTTAATCAAAGTCCCGACCGATTTCAATGAAACCCGCAGGGCACCATTCCATTTCAACGGCTCCTTTTCTTTCCATAGGTTAACCGGTAGACCGTTTTAAAAGAATTGAAGAGATCGAGGTATTGCTCGAGATAGCGGGTCAGGAGAAACTTTTTCCTCACGGTCTCCCTGGCCTTTTTCCCCATGGTTTCTTTCAGTTTTTTATCCTTGACCACCTGGACGATTCTTTTTGCCGCCTCGTCAATCGAGGAGACCAGGAAACCATTGACACCGTCCCGGATCTGGTAACGAATCCCGCCCACATTTCCTCCGATGACAGGGGTTCCCTTCCACATGGCTTCCGAGACGGTAAGGCCAAAACCTTCTTTAATCGACTTCTGGAGGATGACGGCGGCCCGGCGTTGAAGGGCGTTGACCAGAGCCGTATCCTGGTGGCTGAGGATGATGATCCGTTCCTCGCGGCAATCGAGGAGGGATTCATAGACCTCGGTGCCCTCCGGATCATCAGTGGCGACATTCCCGAGGAGCACCAGGGTGGAATCGACCTCTTTTCTTGCCATCTTGAATGCCCGGATTACCCCCTCCGGGTCCTTCCAGCGGTCGAAACGGGAGATCTGGACGACGAGAGGGAGGTCCGTGGGGATCTGATAGTGATTCAACCGCTCATTGACCTCCCTTTCGCTCATCTCCCGGTTCAGGATGGCGAAAGGATCGATCGCGGGCATGAAGAAGACCTGCGGCGTTTTCAGTTTTTTCCGGTAGTCCTTGATGCTCAGGATGACCGCATCATATTTTTCGATAAAAGGAACGAGGTAATTCCATAGTTTCGCATTCGGATTCGAAAGGTCGAGATGGCAGCGCCAGATCCATGGGCCGTTTTTCTTATAGTGATTGATCATGGGAAGGGGCTGGGGGTCGTGGATGATGACCATGTTGTGATCGTCGAGGTGGTTTCGAATCGCATTTTCATAAACGACCTCTTCGTAAATCTCCATCTTCCGTTTGCTCAGGTTGATCTTCCCTCCCTGGAGGGCATTGTGCATCTTCTTTGTGATGCTGAAGAAATCAGGAGCGCCCTGGAGGACCCTCCATCCCGTCCTGATGCCGAGGTTGTTCATCAAAAGGGTGAGCGAGGTCAGGAGCTCCGCCACCCCTCCTCCGTAATAGGTCGAGTTGACATTGGCGACATGGAGATGCCGCAAGGGTTTGGCCTTCTTCATAATACGCTCAACCGTTTCCGATCCGACCAATGGTTCGTAGTCTTCGATCCGCGTGATCTTTTGCGTTCTCATCCTCTCGGTCCTTTCATGATTTCCATTTAGGTTTTTGGCTGGCTTGGCCAACTTTCTCCATTCTCATCTTTTTATAGGCGTTGATTAAACCATTCGTGGAGGAATCATGGGAGGAGACCTCCCTTTCGTGCTTCAACTCGGGAAGAATCTTTAAGGCCAGCCGCTTCCCGAGTTCCACCCCCCACTGGTCAAAGCTGAAGAGGTTCCAGATCACCCCCTGAACAAAAATCTTATGTTCATACATAGCGATCAGGCTTCCGAGTGTTCTCGGGGTGATCTTCTTCATGAGGATGGCGTTGGTCGGCTGGTTCCCTTTAATGATCCTGTAAGGGGCAAGCCTGTTGATCTCCTCGCGGCTCATGCCCGCTTCCTTGAGTTCTCCGATCACTTCTCTCCCTGTCCTCCCTTTCATCAGGGCTTCGGTCTGGGCGAAGAAGTTGGACAGGAGGATCTCATGGTGTTCCCCGATGGGATGCGTGCTGGTTGCCGCCGCGATAAAATCACAGGGGATCAATCTTGTCCCCTGATGGATCAATTGGTAAAAGGCATGCTGGCCGTTGGTCCCCGGTTCACCCCAGAGGATAGGGCCTGTTGAATAATTGACGCTGCGTCCGTTCCGGTCGACCGATTTGCCGTTACTCTCCATATCCGCCTGCTGAAGGTAGGCAGGGAGCCGGTAAAGGTCCTGGGCGTAAGGGAGGACCGCTTCGGTCTGCGCGCCAAAAAAATTGACATACCAGATGCCGATTAAACCGAGGAGGACGGGGATGTTTTTTTCGAAGGGAGATGCCCTGAAATGGATGTCCATCGCATAGGCTCCGTCCAGGAAATCGGAGAAATTCTTAAACCCGATCATGCAGGCGATGGGAAGCCCTACCGAAGACCAGACGGAATACCTCCCGCCAACCCAATCCCAAATCCTGAAGCGGTTTTCAGGAGGAATGCCAAATTTTATCACCTCTTCCTCATTGGCGGAGATAGCGACAAAATGATGCCTGATGGATGATTCTTTCCTGGCCCGATTGAGAAACCATCTCCTTGCCGTTCGGGCATTGGTCATGGTCTCCTGGGTCGTGAAGGTTTTGGAGGCGATGAGGAAGAGGGTTGTTTCCGGCGAGATTTTTTTGAGCGTCTCTCCGATCTGGGCGCCGTCTACGTTTGACACAAAATGGGGACGGAGGCCGGGATTCCAGTAAGGTTTAAGGGCTTCGGTCGCCATGAACGGCCCAAGATCGGAACCGCCGATCCCGATGTTGACGATATCGCGGATCGGTTTTTCCGTATAACCCTTCCACTTTCCCGAAAGAATATCGTCCGAAAAACGTTCCATCTGTTTCAGAACGGCATTGACTTCGGGCATGACATCCGCCCCATCGGCCAAGAGAGGTTTATCGGACCGGTTCCTCAGCGCTACATGAAGGGCAGGTCGGTTCTCGGTTTCATTAATCTTTTCTCCGGAGAACATCTGCTCCACCGCCTCCTTCAACCTGCACTCTCGGGCCAATTCAATCAGGAGCCGCATCGTTTCCCGGGTGATGATATTTTTCGAGTAATCGACCAAAATCTCTTCGAATCGGACGGAAAAGGTTGAAAACCGGCCGGGATCCCTGCGAAAGAGGTCCGCCATGGGCCGGTTCCTCATCGCCTGATAATGCTCTTTTAGCCTTTTCCAGGCCCTGGTTCTGGTCGGATTGATTCTGGGAAGCGCCATCAGAATGTCCTTCCTTTTTTTATCGGGGTTTCTCCCTCATCATACACCGAAACCAAAAAATTTGAAATGGGTGATCTATCGTTTTTTTAAGAGGCCAAAGTTTCTTAAAGGTTTTTTCAGCGAGAGTAATAGGCGTTGAGCACATACTCCTGCATCATCCTGTGTGTATTGAAGAACGAACCGTTGATGGCGATGGAGTAAATCATCAAGCCGATGAACCATTCCCGGTCGTGATAAAAGAGGGGAACAATGACCTTCTCCAGCTTGTCATACAGGGATGGGGCATCCAGTGAATGATGCCGATATTCTCCTTTCCCCTGAACGATATCGCCAATCGCCCATCCCGTCACCCCCTCGATATGACCTTCGACCCACCAACCGTCAAGGACGCTCAGGTTGGGGACGCCGTTGAGAGCCGCCTTCATTCCGCTGGTTCCGGAGGCCTCCATGGGGGGTTCCGGCGTGTTCAGCCAGAGGTCCACTCCGGCTGTGATCATCGCCCCCAGGGTCATATTGTAATTGTCGAGATAGGCGATCTTGATGTCGTTCTCGAGGGCTTGCTTCGCCCGGTAAATCCGCTTGATCAGCTCCTTTCCACCCTGATCCAGGGGATGCGCCTTACCGGCATAGATCACCTGGATTTTGCCGGTTTCCGCGGAGATCCTCCTTAGCCGCTCCAGGTCCTGAAACAGAAGATCGGCTCTTTTGTAGGTCGTAGCCCGCCGGGCAAAGCCGATGGTTAGGACGTTCTCATCCATCCCGGCGCTGGTTTCCCGGTTGACAAAGCCAATCAGCCGTTTTTTGGCCTGCATATGGGCATCCCACACCTCCTGCTTCGGAATGTTCAGGGCATAACGAAGGCTGAAATTGTCCTGTCGCCAGATGGGGATATGCCGGTCGAAAAGTTTCCGGAACGGCTCCGATATCCAGGTGGCCGCATGAACTCCGTTGGTGATGGCCTCGATGGAATAGCCGGCGAACATCAGCCGGGAGACCTCTCCATGTTTTTTGGCGACCCCGTTGATATAACGGCTCAGGTTGAGGGCCAGGAAGGTCATATTGAGAATGTTTCCCTCGTAAAGAATTCCTTCCAAGCCAAAGAAATCTTCCCGCGGTCCGATCACTTTCCGCGCCAGTTCCATGGGAAATTTATCGTGGCCGGCCGGGACAGGGGTATGGGTCGTGAAGACGCATTGATTTCGAACGGCTTCCATGTCCTCCTGGGTCACCGATTTCCTTCCCGTCTTCTTCGCCGCCTCGTCCAGAAGTTCCAGGGTCAAAAGCGCCGCATGTCCTTCGTTCATATGGAAGGTCCGAATATCCTGATAACCCAGGGCGCGGAGCATTTTGACGCCGCCGATGCCCAGAATCACCTCCTGTGAAATCCGGTAATGATTATCTCCGCCATACAGGGATTGAGTCAGACCCCGGTCCCACTCGGAGTTTTCGGGGAGGTCCGCATCCAGAAAGTAGATTGGGACCATGTAACCGCTCACTCCCTTGACATCATACCGCCAGGCTCGCAGATGAACGTTTCGTCCTTCCACGAAGACCATGGTTCGCGGTGTCTCCTCCCGAAGCATTTCCTCGACGGCCCATGCCGCAGGTTCTTCCTGTTGCCATCCGTCCGCCAATAGTTTCTGGCGGAAATAGCCCTTGCGGTAGAGAAGCGTGACCGCAACCATCGGCACCTTGAGGTCGGCCGCGGAACGGATCGTGTCTCCGGCCAGCACCCCCAGGCCTCCGCTATAAGTGCACATTCTCTCGTCAATTCCTATCTCCATCGAAAAATAGGCTATGGATCGTTCCTTATTCATCGTTCCTCCCGTTTTTAGACTAAGGCTTTTTGAACCTCGAAGCCGCTTGCTTCAGGGCTGCTTTCATATCGCCCAAAGCCTCTTCCACTCCCTTCTTAAAATCCCCCCACGCTTCGTCTCCTGATTCTTTCAGTTCATTCAGTTTCTGCCTCGCCACCTCTTGCTTGTTTTTTAATTCCTGGACCTGTTCAAGATACTTCGATTTGGCCTCTGCCCCTGCTTTTTCCACTTTCGCTCTGAGAAGGTCGATTTCAGCCCCCCATTCCCTCATCTGGGCCTCCGCCTTTTCCACGTAGGTTTTTTTCCTTTTGGATATCGTTCCCTCCGGCATGTTCGCTTCCCCTCCTTTCTCCCGGGGGGATTCCTCCCGGGCAACCTCGGGCGGCCCGCCGGGGACGGTGAGAACCGGGCATGTTGCAAGACGAACCACTTTCTCCGCGACTGAGCCAAAAATGAAGCGATCCAATCCCGTTCGTCCGCGGGTGGCAATGACGATAAGGTCCGCGTTCTCTTCTTGGGCCGTTCGCACAATTTCATCGGCCGCATTTCCCCGTAAAACAATCAAACGGCCCATCAGATCCCTCCATTCGAGGTGGTTGATGATTTCTTGAAGCGTTCTTTTCGATGTGGCCTCTAACTCCTGTTCATAGAGTGAAATATCGAATGCGGAGGGTCCTTCCCCTGTGGGGATCATGGGAACCGGGGGGACCACGTGAAGAAGGCACAGTTCGGACCCGAAATAAAAAGCCAGTTCCCCGGCTGTCTTAATCGCTTCGTAAGATGGCTCGCTGAAATCCGTCGGACAAAGAATTTTTTTGATAGGCAACATTTCCTTACCTCCTTGTTTGAGAAATAATTTTTTGATCCGCCTGTTACACACTCTGAAACGGCATGCCACGGCCTCAAGGGCCCTAAATTTTGGTCTTGCTGCGTTTGAACCTTTCGTTTTTTAGCAATAACAATACCAGATTGGTCGAATCGAAATTATAAGAGTATTCATAACAAGTTAGGTTAAGTAGCGAAGAGGGAGTCATGATGGAAATCGGGGCAGCATGCCCCGTTTGTAGCATCCTGCCCCATTTCTTTGCAGTATTTTTTGTACCACGCAAATTGAAAGAATAGTTCCCTGCGGGATTCTCCGTCCTCAAGAAAGCATTTCATGATTCATGTTAACACAGCCATCGTGAAATAGTAAGCCATGATCCCCGAACTCCCTAATTTCAAAAGCATCCCCCAAATCGATCCAATCAACACTCCCCAACCCGCTTTCAACGCCTGCTCCTCTTTCCTGGAAACCATCCATTCCGCCAATACCGCGCCAATCAAAGCGCCAAGCAGCAAGCCAAGGGGTGAAAAAAAAGCTCCAATGATCATCCCCGCGACGGAACCATAGATTCCCCACTTGGACGTTCCATATTTCTTTGCTCCAACCAGGGGGATGAAATAATCTGCAACGGTAACAGCGATCGAGACGATCAACATGATTATCATGAGGGTCGGAGTCAGAGGGGGTGAAAAATTTCGGACGAGGGCGAACAGAAATAACCCGACAAAACTGAGCGCCGGACCAGGGAGAACGGGCAGGACGCTTCCCAGCAGTCCGAGGAGAATCAAAATAGCACCCATCATCAGTCCAATATAATAGAGCATCAATTCATCCCTAAGGCAAATGTGGATTTTCGTCAAGGAGGGGATTCTCTGACCTTCAAGAATTCCGCACTTATCTCTCCCCCAATTTATCTTTCAATCTAATCATTTCTTCCTTAAGGGAGGTAAGTTCGGCTTTACGCGTTGTTATTTTGTCCTGTTCGGAGCGGATAAAACGAGTATAGGGGCTAATGGCTTCATGGAGGTGTTGCACACTCCGGTTGATTTCTTCATGGAATTGCGACTGCAACGAGTGGATGAGTTGTTTACGGACGGCCGAAATCTTTTCGAGTAATTTGGTTTTTCCTCGTCGACGGCGGGCGGGAATGATGAAAAGACCTATGACTGCTATAAAACTGGCCATGATGACGCCTGTGATATCGGCGGCGGCTGTGGTGGCCAGCGTGGTCACAATGGCGCCCAGCCCAACCGCACCGGCCTCAAGGGCCGCCGATGTCGTAACCGCCCTCTGGGCACTTTCTGCGATGGCCTTTGCCTCCCGGGTCCTATCATAGGTTTCGACCACCCGCCGTGTCTCACGAAGGATCGTATCCATCAGGCTTTGGCGGTCACGGTAAAAACTTCCCATTCCGATATCTCCCCAATGAGATCCCTTAAGGTCACGACTTCTTTCGGCCAGATGTTTGGTTATGGCTTGCCACTGTTTCAGGTCTGAATCCACCAGCCAGTGGATAATTTCTCCTGTTTTCGCCTCAACGCGTTGGGGTGTGTCGGACACCACTTGTCGTTCAAAGTCCTGTTGAACACGGGCTTTGGAAAGGAGATCGAAAACACGCCCCAGGCGAAAGGTCTCATCAAAAAAAGACTGCCCCCGGCTCTCCATCTCGTAAAGGAGGTTTCCAATTTCTGCCATTCGAGCGGTGAAGTGGTGCTGCATATCTTCTTTATAGAAGTTGAGTTGGTTGTTCACTTCATCGAGGAGGTTGACATCCTTGTTGATAAACTGGAGACGGGAGGAAGTCATGTCCAAGTACTTTTCAGCCAGGTAGCTCCCAACTCCAAGGGGATTTAGTAACTTGAGGCGAAACCGATTGCCCTCGTCCAGGGTATTATGGATATACTGTTCAAGGGGACCAAAACGGCTTTTTTCCCAAGAACCAGGGTCTTCCTGTTTTGCACGGTACGCATCGCGCGCACTGACCGAAAAAATATCCGGAATGTCTCCCAAAAATGGGCGAGCATTTTTTTTGATAAAATCCTCAATCTGGTTTCTTTCCTCATCCGTCTTTAAGATATCGATTTTATTGACCACAAAAACCACTTTCTTTCCCCATTCACGGATGTGTTCCAGAAATAGCCGTTCACTCTCCGAAAAGGGGCGATCGGCCGAAGTGATGAACAGAACCAGGTCGGAACGGGGTATAAATCGAGAGGTGATGATTTCGTGTTCACGGATTATGGCATTGGTACCCGGAGTATCCACAATGCAAAGCTCAGAGAGGAATTCCACGGGAAAGGTAAAAAGGATTTGATGCTCCCCGATAAGAGTCGGTTGTTGCTGCTCCCCGTAGCGAAGGAGGTGTATTTTCGTGGTGGTGGGGGTGACCCCTTCCTCCAGAAGCCTTTGGCCTAGGAGGGCATTGATCACGGCGGTTTTCCCGGAATTGAACTCCCCCACGACCACGATGAGAAAGAATTCTTCGAGCTGCTGGATGGATTGTTGAAGCGCCTCCTGATCTTCTTGTTCAATCCCCAGGCGCTCCAACGCCAATTGGAGGTTATTCATGAGCTTCCGTTCATTCCGGAGCAGTTCCTCTTGTTTAGGGTTCAACAGGCGCATCATCGGTTTCCCGGGCCAAATTATAGCATTTCCTATTGATTAGGGTCAACGTGAGACTCTCCGTGTTCACCTTCACCTCGGGAGAACCCGGCGGCTTGTAAAGAACGCCAGCCCCCGCACAAACGGATTTCTTAACCATGTCCTGCACCTCTAATCTTCATTGAAAAGCAGACCGCTTACAGGCTCTTATTCGCCGATCCTCCAATCTCCTTTTTGGCCATGCAGGTTCTTCATGGACTCCAATGAATCATAGGCCTGGCAAGATGGGTTGTCTCTTCGGCAGACTCTTTCGCTTCCTCATATCTCTTTTCTCCAAACAGGTCTTTTCCCCTTTTTAGGCTTTCTTCTACCTAAATTGAGCGATTCTTTTTGAAAACCTCTTAAGTTCCAGGCATCCCTTAGGGATTTAAATCACCCAAAAGGTGATGTGTAGCGCAAGGCTTTAGCCTTCCTTGCCTGTCGCAAGCAGGTATTAGAAGGAACCATAGAGGATTGTACTACAATGAAATTAAAGAAAATCGTTCAATTTAGTTGTCATCCATCAGTTACGGGGTGATGCTGCCTTAAAAGGATTGGAAGGTCCTCCCTCCCAAACCTTGAAGAGCGGGCATGGAGGTGACCCTCATTGGCCTTCATGCCGTTTGAATCGTGTTTTTTTGAAGCAAGCTTCAGGAGTTGAATGAGTCAAGGTTTCGCTTCAAGGTTTTTCCGGAAGGACCTCCCAGCCCTTTTTGTGTTTCTTTAACTGAGGGGTTACATTTAGTTTTAAATTTTTATTGACCCTTTTTTCACAATTTGGTAAAATTTTTATAATTTATTATATTACATCAGGGGGTTTTTTGCGGGCTTCTATTCTCTTTCTTATTCTTTTTTTCTCTCTCCTATTTACTTTTCCGGGATCTCTGACAGCAAAGGGGGAGGCCCTGGAAACTCGTCTCGTCAAGGTTGAAGGGGAAATTCATTCTTCTCTCGCCAGGGCGATCCGGGCTGCCGGGGAAAAAAGTTCCTTGACCAACGCCATTAAGGTGGGAGTCAGGGTGAAACAGAAACAGGTCATCGGGTATGTCGGGTCCACCGGCTTTTCGACCGGACCTCATCTGGATTTCAGAATAACAAGAGATGGCAAGTTCTTAGACCCTCTAAAAAAAGAGAACTTCCCCTCGGGTCAGCCCATTGGCAAAAACGACAAAGAACCATTTCAAAAAAGAAGGGAGGAAGTCATGGCCTGGTTGAAGGATGGTCCCTGTTTAGAATAATACTTGACCGGCACGCACCCTATCCCGCTCCTTTCTCCCTCGCCTGGGAAGTGATTATTTTCTCCTGGGCCGGCCATAAACGCTCAACAGCTTCAGGATCTCGTCAACGACCCAGATCGAACTCGAGACCATAACGATCCGGAGCCAGTCCACCCAGGAAAGCCAAATGGTTCCAAAGAGCATCTGCCCCAGAGGGGTGTGGACCACTCCGACTTGCAGAAGAACCGCAATCCCCACGCCCAACAGGACCCACCTGTTGCTGAAAACGCCGATGGAGAAGACGGACTGGTAGTGTGATCGGGCGTTGAAAGCCTGGAACCACTGAAACGCCGCCATCGTCGTAAAGGCCACTGTCCGGGCATAATCGAGGTTGCCGCTCTGTTGTGCATGCCAGAAGAGGCCAAGCGTGCCCGCGGCCATGAATGGGGTCAACAGCGCCATGCGCAGCCATACGCGCCGGGTAATAATATATTCTTTAGGATCCCGCGGCGGGTGTTTGAGTACATCCTGATGTTTTGGTTCGACCCCGAGCGGCACGGTGCACGCGCCATCTGTCACCATGTTCACCCAAAGGATCATAACCGCTGTCAGGGGTAGGTCCAGGCCTATGACAAGGGCTCCGACCAGGGTGAGAATTTCGCCGAGGTTGGTCGCAAGGAGGAAGAAGACGACACGGCGGAGGTTGCTGTAGATCACCCGTCCTTCCTCCACCGCATGCACGATCGTGGCGAAGTTGTCGTCTGCCAGAACCATGTCAGCCGCCTCCTTGGCAACTTCAGTGCCGGCCCGGCCCATGGCTATGCCGATATCCGCGCCCTTTAGCGCCGGCGCGTCATTTACGCCGTCGCCTGTCATTGCCACGATATGCCCTTGTTCTTTGAGCGATTCCATGATTTTGAGTTTGTGAGCCGGTGTGACGCGGGCAAAAACACCCCCCTCAAGCGCCGCCTTCGCCAGATCGGGCTTTCCCATTGATTCGATTTCTTGACCTGTCAGGGCTTTCCCGTCCTCGGCAATGCCCACCTCGCGGGCAATAGCAAGCGCTGTCACAGCGTGGTCGCCGGTGATCATCACGGGATGGATACCCGCCTCCTTGGTGTCACTGACCGCCTGGATACTCTCCTCCCGGGGCGGATCGATCATGCCCCACAGTCCGGCCAGGATCAGGCCTCCCTCCGCGTCTGCTTGTTCCAGTTTATCCTGTCCCTGCGCCATCTCCCGGTAGGCCCCGGCCATCACACGTAACGCATTCGAGGCAAATTCTTCATTTTTCGAAGTGATCTCATCCCTGAGCTTCTCGTTGAGTTCCACCGGGCCGTCTTCCATCAACACATGGGAGCAGAATTCCGTGATGCGTTCCGGGGCTCCTTTGACATAGACGATACGTCCTGTCCCATCCTCCTGCGGATGGAGAGTGGCCATATATTTGGTATCGCTGGAGAAGGGTATTTCAGCAAGCCTCTCGCCATCTTTTCGCATCTGCTCGATTTCCAGACCGGCCTTGATTGCCGCTACAAGCAGGCCTCCTTCGCTTGGGTTGCCTTCGACGCTCCATTGACCGTCTTTTTCCTTCAAGTTTGCGTTGTTGCAAAGGACACCGATTCTTACGAGCGGCTCGAGGGTTGCGGGAAGCTCCCCGATGGCTTCACCACCGGCGGCCTTTATTTCACCCTCGGGCTGATAGCCTTCCCCGCTCACCTCATACGTCTGTCCGCCTGCCCAGAGCATACGGACGGTCATCTGGTTCTTGGTGATCGTGCCGGTCTTGTCGGAGCAGATGACCGTTGTGGAACCGAGAGTCTCCACGGCCGACATACGCCGGATAATCGCATTACGATCGGCCATTCGTCGCACACCCAGGGCAAGCGTCACGCTGATGACGGCCGGCAGACCCTCCGGGATCGCCGAGACGGCCACTGCAACGGCGAACATCAACATCTCGAATACCTGATAGCTTCGCAGTAAGCCCATGCCGAACACTAAAGCGGCAAGAGAGATCCCGCCGATCCCCAGGATCAGTCCCAGTTTGTGCATCCGCTTCTGAAGCGGGGTGCTCTCCCGACCGGTAGCACGGACCTCGCCGGCGATCCGGCCCATCTCCGTTCCCATCCCCGTTGAAACCACCACGGCCCGGCCACGGCCTCCGGTTACGCTGGTGGACATCCATACCATGTTTTTTCGATCGGCCATTGGCGTTGCTTCGTCCACATGTTCCGGCTGTTTGGAAACCGGCTGAGATTCCCCGGTCAGGGCTGATTCGTCGACCTGAAGATTATCACAGGAGAGCAGCCGGGCGTCTGCGGCCACCCGGTCGCCCGTTTCAATAACCAGCACATCCCCTGGCACCACATGCGTTGCTTCAATTTCAGCCGGCTGTCCATTGCGGAGGACCCGGGCGTGCGGGGCAGCCATCTGCCTCAGGGCATCCAGTGCTCCCTCGGCCCGCCATTCCTGTGTAAATCCAAGCAGGGTGTTGAGGACAATCACACCGGCAATCACTGCCGCATCCACGCTGTGGCCGACCAGCAGGGACAATACCGCCGCACCGGCAAGCAGGTAGATCAATGGGTTGTGAACCTGCCGGGCCAGCAGGCGTATCGGGTTGAACCCTTCTTCGGCCTCCAGCGAATTGGGCCCTGCCTCTTCGAGACGTTGCTCCGCATGATCTTCGCCCAGGCCGTCCCTGGCGCTGTCCAGCTTCTTGAGCGCCTCATCCGGTTCCATCGCATGCCAGTGAACGGTTGAAGATTCGTTGTTCATGCCTACCTCCTCCATACCTTGTTTTGCCGTTACAAATCGCCCGTAGCCGGGTTCTGGACAATACCCCTGAGAAGTCTTCCGAGAACATCCGCCCCCGTAATGATCCTCTTGTTTTCGCCCCATAACAATATGACATCCTGATCGACGACATCATCCTGGCTGTGGCTGGGTTTCACCTTGAGATGGGAAAGGATATCGCCAATCGTTGTTTTTTCGCTCCTTACCAGGATGGGACGATGGCAGTGCCGATACGGGTTGAAGCGGTCGGAATTGAACAATGCATCCCGGATAAACTCATCCGAATCCATGACCAGTCTTGGTTCATTCTCCGGGTCGACAAGGACAACCCACTTCTTCCCGGAAGAGTGAAGGCGATTCAAAAAATCATCGGAGATGGCCGGTTTAATTTCAGGAAATACAGGCCTGCCGTTCTGAAAGTCTATCTGCACGATGCTTTCCGGATCGATCGGCTCGCCTTCGGCATTCAAAGGCACATCATCCAGCGCCAAGAAATTGAGCGCTCCCTGGCCCTCGACCTTTTCGATTTCAGTGTTCGAGGAGTCCATATGTAATTTGATGAGCTCACGAATATCTCTTTCCTTGAAATACGTTATTGCCTCTGGACCAAGAAACCTGTCCAGAACAAGAGCGGTCGGTTTCGCAACAGGAAACAAAAGTATCTGATAGAAACGGAGAAGGGGTGAGAGCAGGGATCCAATTCGCAGCGCATGCCGGGAGAAGTAGGCCTGCGGAACGATTTCCCCGAAGATCGTAATGACCACGGTTGAAAATAGAAACGCCATCACCCCGGTCAGCACTGAGCCGGACAGCAAGGCCAGAAGTACATTGACCCCTACATTTCCCCAGAGAACCGTAACCAGGAGAAAGTTCGAGTCTTTTCTCAGGGACAGAACGCGGCGCGCTTGTTTATTATTCTTCGCAGCCTCTATGTTCAGTTCCAGCTTGCTGATCGTAAAAAATGCCAGATTCAGACCTGACAACATCGCAGATTGGGAGATACAGATTGCGATCCCCGTCCATATAAGTAACGTCATAGGCAGTTCCCCTCCATCCGTTTGCCATCATTTATCGAAGTGTAATTATTTTAAGTGAGTCGGCGCCATTCATCTCGCCGGTCGATACACCCTCTACTAAAATCAATCTGTCACCTTTCCGGACCATTCCTGCATTGCCCATGAATTGCATGATCATATCAATCCGGCGATCCACCTGATTTTCCACATAAACAGGAAAAACCCCATAGGACATTGTCAGTAGCCTGTTCGCTTTCTCGTTGCCGCCAAAAGAAAATATCCAACAGTCGGGTTTAAATCGCGAGAGAAGGCGAGGCGTGCCCCCGCTTTGCGTGGGAACGACGATATAGGGGATCTTTAATGCCTGCGCGGCTTCAACCGCATTCAGGGAAACGATATCCTCAGCGGTAGTTTTACCAAGACCTGCACCCTCCCTAAAGTGCGCCGGCAGATCGGATAAAGCTCTTATGACTTCCCATTCCCGTTCAACAGAGGTTGCGATTTTGGCCATCATTTCCACCGCTTCGACGGGATACCGACCTATGGCGGTTTCTTCAGACAACATAATGGCATCCGTTCCATCCAGAATCGCATTAGCCACGTCGGATACCTCAGCCCTGGTCGGCCTGATATTCTCCGTCATGGTTACCAGCATTTGGGTCGCTGTTATGACCGGACGTCCCAAAAGATTTGCCTTATGGATGAGTTTTTTCTGTATTGCCGGAACATCCTCCAGGGGAATCTGCACCCCCATGTCACCACGGGCGATCATGATTGCGTCGGCTGCATTTAGTATTTCGTCGATGTTGTCGATTGCTTCTGCCCGTTCAATTTTTGCCACCACATGGACCGACTTCCCTCTTTTTCCTGCAAACTCCCTCAGTTTTATGATGTCATCCGCTGATTCCGCAAATGAAACCCCGAAGGTGTCAATTCCCTCCCCCAGAGCAAAGTCAACGAACGCGAGATCACTTTCCGATACCGCATCTGCAAATATTTTTACCCCCGGAAGGTTTAATCCTTTATGGGAAAGTAGTGGACCGCCGATAATCGTGCGGCAGAACACCTCATCCACCAATATCTTCTCCACCTGTAGTTGTATGAATCCGTCATTGAGGAAAATAAGGCTTCCCGGGGAGACGCTTTCAGGCAATCTGCTGTATTCAACGGGTATGCGGGCAGGCGTGCCGAGAATGTCTTTGGTGGTCAAAATGACCTCATCCCCTTTTTCCAGTAAAAGCGGCTCTTCCTGGAGGGTACCGATTCGAATCTTGGGACCTGGAAGATCAACCATAATCAGGCAATAACGTCGGAGCTTCTCCGCCACTGCGCGTATACGCCTGATATCCTCCTTGTGCCCCTGCAAAGTTCCATGGGCGAAATTGAGTCGTGCCACATTCATTCCCCGTTCAATCAATTGTTCCAGAACTGTTTCCGAACGGGAGGCAGGGCCTATGGTGCAGACGATCTTGGTTTTATGATCCGGTAAGTTCATAGCAAATCCCCATTGTTGTTAATTC
>JAGVBT010000123.1 GCA_020059605.1 Deltaproteobacteria bacterium | reverse complement strand
CCATGCAGATCAATATAACGCCACAGCCAGTGATTGCTCTCATCGCGGGGATCTTGATTCTCCTTGTCCCGAGACTATTGAGTTATATCGTTGCCATCTATCTTATCATCTTTGGCATCCTCGGGTTGATCCGCTGATTGCTGGACTGCGCCATTTGCGCAGAAGGAAAGGGATGATGTTTCGGTCCATCTTTCTTTCACCTCCATTTTGACCTCTTTCATCATCCCACGGAGGGGAAAAGGGCCTCCGGCTGGGGTGGTTCTTGTTACACCGAGGAGGGAAGTCAGAGGACTTCAGGATTACCTGGTTCTGCGATCGGGCGATCATCCCCGGGCGCAAGATTCAAGACGGGTTCACCCACCCGCTAAAGGAGATACAAATGATAAAACTGGGTAAGAGTGTCATGGCGGCATTAATAATGAGTGCTCTGATTGCAGGGCTATTCTGCTGCCAGAAAAAAGAGGGCCCCGCGGAGCGCGCCGGCAAGCAAATCGATAAGGCGGTAGAAAAAGCCGGGCAGCAGATCGAAAAGGCTGGTGAGAAAATCCAGGACGCGGCAAAAGACACCAATAAAAAATAGCCTTCGCGAAGCGCGCAGATTTAACCTGCCGATGGCGGCCCTATCGGCCAAACCCGCTTCGCGCCTGCGCGGCTAAGAGTTTTGCTGTGGCCCGCCGTAGCGGATTTTGGGCGGAATGGGACCTGTGGATCCTCTGCATAAACCGGTGGCGAAACTATTCGCTTCCTGTTACGCCTTATTTTCAGGGCTGGCTTTCATCGGCGTGGCATCCGTGTTGGTGGCGCCATTCGCTCACCGTTTATTGCACCGCTTCCACGTTGATAAACGATAAAAGATCCACAGCCTTGTCCAGGGGGAGGGGCCACCAGAGCGAGTTCTTATCATTCTGTTTGCCATGTCCTTTATCTATGGCTAAGAATGAGTAATTTTTGGAATGAAGGTGAGAGATGTATTTTATGAATACGAATGGTAAGCAGCACCGTGCTATTCTGCAGAGAATCGCCCGGAGGGTGATGCTTGAAAGAGGATTGCTTCCCGACTTTTCTGTTGAAGCACTCGCCGAACTTGCCAGGATTCAGGCTCCTGCAACAATGGACGGTGAGCAGGTTCGTGACCTTAGGGACTTTCTGTGGGCTTCCATTGACAACGATGACTCCCTTGACTTGGATCAGCTTACCGTTGCCGAGGCGATGCCTGGAGACAAAGTAAAGATTCTTGTTGGCGTAGCTGACGTGGACTCGATCGTTAAGAAGGGCTCAGCCATTGACGATCACGCTCGCCACAATACAACCTCTGTATATACAGCTGCCATGATATTCCCGATGCTTCCTGAAAACCTTTCCACCAACCTCACATCCCTGAACTTCAATGAGGATCGACTGGCAATAGTCATCGAAATGGTGATCGGCGCGGGCGGCTCTTTAATGGATTCTGATATCTACAGGGCGCGTGTCCGCAATCATGCAAAACTCGCCTATAACAGCGTTGCCGCATGGCTTGAAGGGCATGGAATTGTGCCTGAGGCTGTCGCCGCGGTAAATGGCCTTGAGGAAAATCTGCGCCTGCAGGACAAGGCAGCACAAGGCATGAAGAACCTCCGGCATGCGAACGGCGCGCTTAGTTTTGAAACGGTTGAGGCGAGGCCGGTATTTGACGGAGATGAAATCCGTGATCTCGAAGTCGAAAAAAAGAACCGGGCAAAGGACATTATCGAGGATTTCATGATAGGGGCAAACGGCGTGACCGCACGGTATCTCTCGTCAAAGAAATTCCCTTCTATCCGCCGTGTGGTCCGCACTCCAAAACGATGGGAACGGATTGTCGAGCTTGCTGATGAACATGGGTCCAAGCTCCCTAATGAGCCGGATTCAAAAGCCTTGGAGGAATTCCTGGCTAAGGAGAAGGCAGCCAACCCAGTCGGATTCCCCGACCTCTCCCTCGCTGTGATCAAACTTATGGGGGCCGGTGAATACATTGCAGAACTTCCGGGAGACACTGTCCCGGGACACTTTGGTCTCGCGGTCAGGGACTATACCCATTCCACAGCACCTAATCGCCGGTACACAGATCTTATCACACAACGCCTGCTGAAGGCCGCGATAGAAGGAAATTCCTTGCCGTATGGCAATGATGAGATTGAGGCTCTGGCGAAACATTGCACGGAAGAAGAAGACTCCGCTAATAAAGTCGAACGACTGGTCAGGAAATCCGCGGCGGCAATGCTGCTGGAACACAGAATTGGGGAGCAGTTCGATGCCATCGTTACCGGCGCAGCGAAAAAAGGCACCTGGGCCCGGCTTCTCATAATCCCTGTCGAAGGGAGAGTGGTCCGTGGTTTTGAGGGCCTTGATGTCGGCAACAGTATCCGCGTGCAACTGACATTCGTAGACGTTGAACGAGGATACATCGATTTCAAGAGAGTTGAGTGATCAATTTATTTGGGGCACAGAGGGGAACTGAAAAAAGAGGTTGACCGCCACTTTTCCGAAGCCCGCCAAAAGACAAAAGAGATTTTAGCTCGCGGCGAAAAGAAAGAGGGAGAGGCCAGCGAATCGGCGAAAGATATTACGGGAGGAAGAAAAGTCTAAATAGGAGGGAGATGATCATGAATCCAACGCTGGCAACGCTATTGACCACCAGTGTTACCGTTATTGCGGCGATCATGGTGTTGGTTCTTATTTTCCTGATTCCTGTCCTTCTCCAGGTTCGCCGGACAGCCCATGAAGCAGAGAAATTGATCGATTCCGTACGCCTCCAGGTGGCTCCCGTCAGTCGCGACGTTGGTTTGATTTCCCGGGATGTCAAAAACATCGTGCAATCGATTCATCGGCAGGTCGATCGGGTCGAGGATGGAATCGAAACCGTCCATGACATGGCGGTCCGTGTGAAAGAATTCCAGTTGGAGGTCAAACGCAGGATTGAGGAACCCCTGCTTCAGCTTGCCGCGGTCGTGGGTGGCGTCAAACGAGGTGTTGAGGCCATTTCCAGCATTTTTTGCCGCTGAATGACATAACAAATAGGCAGATTATTCGGTTACGACGAAGATGAAGGCAAAGGTCTTTAACGATTTCGACAAGTTCACCCTCACCGAGGCCACCCTGAAGGAGCTCCAGAAGGCCGTTGCTTTTGTGAAGAAATACCCCGGCGCTAAGATCAGGGTCGACGGGTACACTGATAGTATCGGCACAGATGCATACAATATAAAGCTCTCTGAAAGGAGGGCAGCGGCCGTCAAAGACTATCTCATCAAGGAAGCCGGCGTTGACAGCTCGAGGATCACGGCGGTTGGAAATGGTGAGGCAGATCCTGTGGCAGACAACAAGACTGCGGAAGGAAGGGCCAAGAACAGAAGGGTCGAAATCTCAATTCTGTCTGATTAGATGTCAGAAGCAGTTAGGGGGAGGAGCAATGCTCCTCCTTTCCTTCTGAGTGCGCCTGTCGGGACGCACTGCGCTGACCACGAGTCAGCTCAACGAATTCGGTTAAAGGAGCAGTAACCACAGTAGAGCTGACAACAGTTCTATCACCAATGTCTCTTCTTGACCGTGTACAGAGGACGCGTGTTGAAGCTCTATGTTTTGAAATTCAACAGAAAGGAGGAAAAGGGGCATCATCCTGACTATGCTAAAGGATCTACCCCTTTTATCTTTCTCTCCAACTCTGAGAGATTCTCAATTAAGCTATCGAATTGTTTGATTGATAAGTG
>JAGVBT010000063.1 GCA_020059605.1 Deltaproteobacteria bacterium | reverse complement strand
TAGAAGGTTGATTTTAAAGATTGGCACTGTCCTTAAAAACATTATCTAATACTACGTCTATGCTGATTGGGACTTGCTTTTCAACATAGAAGGGTGACATATCGGGACTTTTTACGAGACCATCAAAATTAACAATGCTAATTTTGAATTTTGCAATTTCCAATTTTCAATGTGATTTAACGATGGTGGGCCGTACTGGACTCGAACCAGTGACTCTCTGCTTAAAAGGCAGATACTCTACCTCCTGAGTTAACGGCCCCTATCGTTTTAGATTAAGAGAAAACCTTCCAACTTGTCAAGTGATGATGTCATGATTGTCATGATTTGTCATGATGTAACACTTTGGAAAGGA
Organism: Deltaproteobacteria bacterium; assembly: GCA_020059605.1. Lineage (GTDB taxonomy): Bacteria > Desulfobacterota > BSN033 > BSN033 > UBA1163 > RBG-16-49-23. Next base: position 8,361 of record JAGVBT010000063.1, on the reverse strand, counting down.
TTTTTAACCTCGATCGTCTCATCTCTCTCCGATCCGATGGAGACCATCGTAATCCTGACACGGATCAATTCTTCAATCCTCTTCAGGTATTGTTGCGCCTGAATAGGAAGGTCCGAAATCGTTTTCGCACCGTTTACATCCCCTTTCCACCCTTCTAACTCCTCATAAACAGGTTCGGACCGTTCCAGCAGGTCGAGATTCGATGGAATATGGTGAAGGAGTTTCCCATCGGCACGATACCCGACACAGATCTTTATTTTGTCAAAATCGTTCAAAACATCAAGCTTGGTGATCGCTACCTCCCGTATGCCGTTAATCCGTATGGCATGATTGACAACCACCGCATCAAACCAGCCGCACCTTCTCGGCCTCCCGGTCGTGGCCCCATACTCCCCTCCCCTTTCACGAATCTTTTCGCCGACCTCATCCTTAAGTTCCGTTGGGAAAGGTCCTTCCCCGACCCGCGTGGTATAGGCCTTGGTCACACCGATCACCGAATGGATCATCGTCGGACCGATCCCCGCGCCTGCGCAGGCATTCCCCGCAACGGTATTGGACGCCGTCACGTAAGGGTAGGTCCCATGATCCAGGTCCAGGAGCGCCCCCTGTGCCCCCTCGAAGAGGACCTGTTTCCCTTTCTGAATTTCCTCATAGAGAAGGATCGAAGTGTTGTGCACATACTTCCCGATCTGCTTCTTAAACCGCAGGAACTCCTCGAAAATATCCGAGAAATCGAGGGGCTCCTCCTTCAGGACCTCCGAGAGATAGAGGTTCTTCTGGCGGAGATTGTCCATGAGCTTCGTCCGGAAAATCTCCTCATCCATGAGATCGACTGCACGGATTCCGTAACGCGCCGCCTTATCTTCATAGGCAGGCCCGATGCCCCGGCCTGTGGTGCCGATCTTGAAGACCCGGTCTCTGGCGATATCGATCTTCCGGTGGTAAGGAAGAATGAGATGGGCCGCGTCGCTCACCATCAGCTGCGAATCGTTTTTCAGATACCCTCTCTTTTTTAACTCGGCAATCTCCCCAATCAATACCGCCGGGTCCAGAACCACGCCGTTCCCGATCACGCATGTCTTATTCTCATAGAGGATCCCCGAGGGAATCAGATGAAAAACGAACTTCTCTCCCTTGAGAACGATCGTGTGGCCCGCATTATTTCCCCCCTGGAATCGAACAACGATATCCGCATGTTGGGTCAGCAGATCAACGATTTTTCCCTTGCCTTCATCTCCCCACTGGGCGCCTACAACGACAACGTTGGCCATATTCACCCTCACCCCTTGAACCATCCAAGGTCCGGGATTCCGTTTTTACCCGTCACAGCTTGATCTGGCGGACCGAGATGATGTTGGGCAATCTCAAAATCTCACCTAACATGCCCGTAGGCAATGGAGAATCGAGATGAAGCAGGGAGATTGCCATTCCCCCCATTCGATCACGCCCGAACTGCATGGTGGCAATATTGATGTCCCGGGTTCCCAGGGCCATCCCGATATTGCCAATCACCCCCGGTCGGTCATAATTATTGACCAGCAAGATATACCCCTCCGGGAGGGCCTCTATTAAGAAATCATTCAACCTGACAATCCGCAATTCCTTCCTTCCGAAAAGCGTCCCTGCAATATAGTTCTGCTCCATCTTCGACCGCACTGTCAGGGCGATCAGGCTAGCAAAATCCTCTGAGGTCTCACTGAACGACTCCGTCACCCGGATCCCCCTCTCCCTGGCCATGATGGGGGCGTTCACAAAATTTACCGTCTCGCCCACAAAGGGGGTAAGGAGCCCTTTTAAGACGGAGATCGTGATGGGCTTGGTCCCATACTCCACGACTTCGCCCTGGTACTCAATCAGTACTTCTTCAATGGCGTAATTCGACACCTGGCCCAGGAAACTTCCAAGCTTCTCAGCCAGCCTGAGGTAAGGTTTCAAAAAAGGGAGGATATCCGGGCTGACGGCCGGCATGTTGACCGCATTTCGGGCCTCTCCATGGATCAGATAATCGACGACCTGTTGTGAAATGGCGATGGCCACATTCTCCTGGGCCTCCTCTGTGGAAGCCCCCAAGTGCGGGGTGCCGATCACCTCTTCAAGCTCCAGAAGCGGATTCCCAACGGCGGGTTCCTTCTCAAAAACATCGAGCGCCGCGCCTGCCACTTTTCCTGTTCGAATTGCCTCATAAAGGGCTTTTTCATTAACGATTCCCCCTCTCGCGCAGTTGACCAGGATCACGCCTTTTTTCGTCTTTTCAAATGCATCCTGATCGATCAGGTTCCGTGTCTCCCCGGTTAAAGGGGTATGGATGGTGATGAAATCGGAACGGTTCAGAAGCTCCTCCAGAGGGACCAATTCAACCCCTTTTTTCGCCGCAACATCCGGGGAGAGATAGGGATCGAATCCGATCACCTTCATCTTCAATCCCCGGGCACGGTCCGCAACGATCGTTCCGATGACTCCGATGCCGATCATCCCGAGGGTCTTATTATAAAGCTCCACCCCCATAAACTTCTTTTTCTCCCATTTGCCCCCCCTCAGGCAAGAGACCGCCTGGGGAATTTTCCTCGAGATGGAAAGCATCATGGCGATCGTATGTTCCGCCGCCGCAATCGCGTTTTCCTGCGGGGTGTTCATGACCACAATTCCCCTCTTGGTGGCGGCAGGGAGATCGACGTTGTCCAGACCGATCCCCGCCCTCCCGATCACTTTCAAATGGGTTCCCGCCTCGATGATGTCGGCTTTCAATTGTGTCTCGCTCCGGATGATGACCGCATCGTATTCCCCGATGGCCTGCTTCAATGCTTCCGGTGAGAGACCGGGTTTGAGATCAACCTTTAAGCCTTTTACCTGCTCCAGAACCTCCAGGCCCTTCTGGGACAACGGATCGCACACCAATACCTTTATCATCTCTCCCATCTCATCTCCGATTAAGGATCGCTTTGTTTGAAGATCGCCCCGCTCAAGGTTTGAGGCAAAAATCCTGGCCTCTTACCTCTATCCTTTATTTTTCCATCAATACCTCTTCCAGTCTTCTCACGCCCGCCCCCAGCTCAAAGCGATGCCCCATCTCTTTCAACAGCATTTCCAAGGCGGAGATAACCATCACCATGTCCAGTTTTCCATAATATCCGAGATGGGCGATTCGGATGATCTTGCCCTTGGCGCGGTCCTGTCCTTCCGCCACCGTAATGCCGAACCTCTCAAAGAAAAGATCCTTTAACCGTTCCCCGTCGATTCCCTCCGGGATACTGACTGCGGTGACCGCATTGCTCGGGGAATCGGGCGCATAGAGACCGAGACCGAGTGCTTTTACCGCCTCCCGGGTCGCCCATGCCAGTTTCTCATGTCTTCGGAAAAGAGCGGTTAATCCTTCCTTTCGAATCATACGAAGCGACTCCCTTAATCCTATAAAGAGGGAAATCGCCGGTGTGTAAGAACTCTGGTTCTTTTTCGTCGATTTTAACTCCTTTCGGAAGTCAAAATAGTATTTAGGCAGGTCCGATCTCTCGACCAACTTCCAGGCCTTTTCGCTCAGGGCCGCAAAAGCAAGGCCGGGAGGAAGCATTAAGGCCTTTTGAGACCCGCTGATCAAAACATCGATCCCCCATTGATCCATCGGAATATCAAAGACTCCTATCCCTGTAATGGCATCGACCACAACCGCCTTGTCTTCATATCGCTTTGTGATCTCGGCGATCTCACGGATGGGATGCCTGACCCCAGTGGATGTCTCGCTGGCCTGTGTATACACGGCCCGTATCGCAGGATCGGACTCCAGGATTTCTTCGATCTTCCTCGGCTCGACCGCCTTACCCCACTCCACATCTATCGGGATAAACTCAATCCCAAAAGCCTTGCAGAGTTCTCCCCATCTTTCGCCGAATTTCCCCCCGCGGATGACCAGGGCCTTGTCCCCTCTGGAAAGGATATTTGAGACCGCTCCTTCCATGGCGCCGGTGCCTGAAGAGGTAAACACCAAGACTTCGCTCTTCGTCTGGAAGAGATACTTCAATCCTTCCCTGATTTCAGCATAAATCTTTTCAAACTCAGGCTCCCGGTGATGCATAACCGGTTCGGCCATCTTGAGAAGCACTTCGGGCGGAAGCATGGTCGGGCCGGGAGAAAAGAGATACTTCTTGTCCATAATGACCTCCTTTGATTAAGCCGATCAATATTATTTGATAATCTTCCTCCTGTCAATATTCTCTTCATTTTTTTCTCAGTCCTCAAGTACCTTGACATTCGAGCAATGATCCTCTATTTTTAAAAAACCTCCGCCGGGGAGAGGGCGATCCATGGACGACATTGCAACCAAAACCCTGGCCCAGCTCTATCTGGAGCAGGGCCATTTTCAAAAGGCCTACGAGATCTATAAAGCCCTTTCTGAAAGAGATCCTTCCGATCCGGAGATTCGGAAAAAGCTGCTTGAATTGGACAAGGTGCTGAATTCCTCCCAGGCTTTCGGTCACCCTCTTCCCCGCTCCAGGGAAGAGAAGATACGTTTCCTCGAGAGATGGCTTGCCCGTATTCGAGAAAGGAAAAAAGTTTTATGAACGACTCGTTTTTTGAGAAAAGACAGAACTCCGTTCTTAAGATCATCGGTCTCAATCAACTGGATGCCATTCTGTTCACCAATCTTGAAAACATCCGTTACCTTTGCGGTTTTACCGGGACCGACGGAGTCTTTCTTCTCGCCCCCAAAGGGGCCTTCTTCTTGACCGACTCCCGGTACTGGACCCAAGCCGAAGGGGAAGTCAAGCATGGCGAAATCGTCCATTACAAGAAGAAATTGGATGGAATTGCCTCCCTCCTTTCGGATTTCCTATGGAAGAGGGTTGGCGTTGAGGGTTCTTCTTTCCCCATTTCATCCTACCAGCATCTTAAAAAAAATTTGGGGGAGGAGATGGAATTCATCTCTCTCGAAGAAGAAATCAAGAACCTCAGGGCGGTCAAGGACCCTCAAGAGTTATCCCTTATTCGGGCCGCCATCGATCTCTCAACGAAATCCTTCTTACACGTCATGGAAATGCTTCATGAAGGAGCGATTGAAAGGGAAGCAGCCTTCGAGATGGAATTCTTCCTGAAAAAAAACGGGGCCGAAGGGACCGGTTTTGACACCATCGTCGCCTCGGGCAATCGGTCCGCCCTGCCCCACGGAAGGGCGAGCGACAAAAGGATCGAAAAGGGAGACTTCGTTCTCATCGATTTCGGAGTAAGACTCCAGGGTTATCACTCTGACCAGACACGGACCATAATCTGCGGAACACCGGCCCCCGAGCAGGAGAAGGTCCACCGGATCGTCAGGGAGGCCCACGACATGGCGATCGATGCCATCCGGCCGGGCGTTCCCATCTGCGAGATAGACCGCGTGGCAAGGGATCACATCCAGCAACAGGGTTATGGAGAATATTTCGGCCACGGGTTAGGCCACGGCATTGGACTTGCCGTCCATGAAGACCCGATCGTGAATGGCGAAAATAAAGGACTTCTCCAGGAAGGAATGCTCTTCACCGTCGAACCGGGCATCTATATCCCAAATTGGGGAGGCGTCCGGATCGAAGATATGGTTCTTGTCACCTCCCAGGGGGCTGAGGTGTTAACCTATCTTCCGACAGAGATGAAGGGAGTTTAGATAAAATGGCCTTGACAAGCTTCTCTTTTTTCAATTATTTTATAGGCGTTTAGTGCGGGCATAGCTCAGCTGGTAGAGCATCGGCTTCCCAAGCCGAGGGTCGCGGGTCCGAATCCCGTTGCCCGCTCCAATGAATTCAAGAGGTTACAGGCTCTGGCTTGTGACCTCTTTTTCGTTGGTGACCGGATAGGTCTCCTTCGTGCCATATTTAACTCCACCAAATCCCCTGGTTTGAATCTCCATGGCACATTCCCCCACACCCGTATTTGAACTCACCCCCTAACCGCAGAAGAAAATAATTTCCCAAATCCAAGGATAATCACCTTGACCAGTTGCTTCCTGCTATACGTAACAAAAGTGATTGACCTCTATAACCGCTAAGGTCATAATTTTCCTGCTTTTTCTTGAAAAAGGAAAAGGAGGAAAAAGAAATGACCGAGACACAGGCATCCATCCTTGAACCAGGCAAAGGCGAAAGCTCAGTATCAAGTCAGCATCGTGCACAGACGCCGATCAACCATATCCTCGAGCGTCTCTCAGCTCTGGAGCTTCCGGCCAAGGAACAGTTCGCCAACTACCTGCGTCACAAATCACGCCTGAACCACAAGCGGCGCACGCTCGACGGCTCGTTCACCTCAACGATGCTCTTCCTCGACTTTTACAGAAAGTTGGGCAAGTACGATCTTAAGGATCTGGAACGTTCCGATCTTGAGGCCTTCATCGAGCACGAGCAGGACCGGGGCCTCAAGATTTCAACGGTGAAGACCCGGATGGCTTTCATCATGGCGTTTCTCCACTTCCTGGTCGAACAGAATCTTGTTTCCGGGACCGCCATGAAAAAACCGATCAGGTTCAAGCTTCCCGATGCACTTCCCAGGGCGATAGCCCCCAAGGATCTGCGAAAGCTCCTCTGTGTGATCCACAACACCCGGGACCGGGCCCTTATCCTGTTGCTCTTAAGGACGGGGATCAGGATCGGTGAAGCCCTCGGCCTCACCCTCAATGATATTGATCTTCGGGATCGAAAGGTCCATCTCTTCCAGGGAGAGAAAAACAGCATGGGGAGGGTGGTTTACTTCTCGGATGATGCCTTCTTTGCCTTAAAACGCTGGCTCAAGCGGCGGGACCCCGGAAAGCAGTTTCTCTTTTACGGCCAGGCCGATAGGCCCCTCTGCTACAGCGCCGCTGCAAGCCGCTTCAAGAAGTACCTCAGCAGGGCAAAGCTTACTGAGAAGGGTTACACGGTACATTCGCTTCGCCATACCTACGCCTCCGAGTTGCTCAACGCCGGTATGCGTTTGGAATGCCTTCAAAAACTCATGGGGCACCAGGACATCGAAATGACCGGCAGATATGCTCGGCTCACCGACACAACCCGGAAGGAAGAATACTTTCGGGCCATGGGCAAAATCGAGAAAGGAGAGATCGATGGAGATTATCGATAGATACCGGCGGTCGTTGAAGAGAAAAAACTATGCTGCGCACACCGTGAAGGCCTACATGAACGTCCTTGCCCAGTTCACCCGCTGGTTTGATGCCCCGTTTGAACGTGTGACCCGCAGCGACATGGGATCCTACGTGGATCACCTCTTTCAAAAACGGCTGAGTCCGAAAACGGCCACGTGCCATTTGCAAATCATAAGAGCCTTCTATGAATATCTGATCAATGAAGAAGGTATGGTGCTCACGAACCCTGTCAGCAAAATCTCCATCCGCCTGCCCAAACCGTTGCCCCGGCACCTAAAGGACGATCAGGTTGCAAATCTGTTCTCTGTCATCACCAAAGCGCGTGACCGGGCGATGTTCATGCTGATGCTGCGCTCGGGCTTGAGGGTGGAAGAGGTTGCCCACCTCAGTGTCGATGCGTTAGAGTATCAAAGGAGAGAGATCTTTGTCTCAAGCGGCAAAGGCGCCAAGGACCGCATGGTCTACCTCAGTGATGACGCCTGCGTTGCCCTTGCCGCCTACCTTGAACAACGATCATCGAAGGCGAAACAGCTCTTCCTTGTCGAGAAGGGGCCGATGAAGGGGAAACCGATCTCCGTTCGCGGCATCCAGAAAAGGATTGAGTACTATGCACGAAAAAGCGGATTGAACGTGTCGTGTCATTGTCTGCGTCATACCCTCGCAACCCAGCTGCTCAACGCCGATGCCGATCTGTCTTCCATTCGGGATCTGCTGGGGCATACCCATATCACCACGACCCAACGCTACTGCCGGGTCGCCAACCTCAAGGTCCGGCGGGACTACTATAAAGCCATGGAAGTGGTCCTACAACGGATGCAGGCGCTGGAGGAGGACGATGAGGATCCACGAGGCCACTCTCGTGAACCCAGAGGGTACAGAGAACGGATGGCGAGAGATCACAGAACCCGTGGCGAAGAAACTGGATCGCCGATCCTCGTGATGAAAAAGACAAAAGAAGCAGATGACTTCGGAGAACGGCAAGAAAGGACTGCTCCATGAAAAGCAAAAAAAACAATGGGGAACTGGATGCATTGATGGAGGAGATCATCGTCGACGCTTACGGCGATGACAAACAGCTCTGGGCCTTCCGGCAGGGACTTGAAGACGAACTGGGGCTTCCCAAAGAGGCCTTTGTCATTGGAGAGGCGGTGAGCGTCCTTACCATTGACTACGATGGGAACGAGCGGCGTGGATTGACCGCACGCTGCCGGCGTGAGGACGGAACTGAATATCAGGTAGCCGCGTGTGATTTGTTCTTCCCG
>JAGVBT010000042.1 GCA_020059605.1 Deltaproteobacteria bacterium | reverse complement strand
CCCACCGGTTATATCCAGATCCGGGGTGAACTCTGGAGAGCTGAGGTGATCGGCGAGGGTCCTCCAATCGAGAAGGGAGAGTCGGTCCAGGTTCACGAGATTCGCCAGGCCCTCTTAAGGGTTGGACCGTTGGGCCAAGAAGAGGGAGGGGTTCCAAAAGGATAAAAAAATGCTTGAAAAAAGTCCCCGGATTCAATACGCTTCTTTTTAAACTTTTCGGCAGGAGGGAAAAATGACTTTGATCATCATCCTTGTCATCGTTGCGGTTGTGATCGTTGCCGTGATCGCCATCTACAACAAACTGGTCCGACTCCGGAATACCGTCAAATCCTCGTGGTCCGATATCGATGTTCAATGTAAAAAGCGATATGACCTTGTGCCCAACCTGGTTGAGACCGTAAAAGGATATGCTTCCCATGAAAGGGCCGTCTTTGAAAAGGTCACCCAGGCAAGGGCCATGGCCATACAGGCGGCTACTCCCGCGGAGATGGCAAGGGCCGAGAACATGATCAGAGATACCTTGAAGAGTTTGTTTGCAGTCGCCGAGGCTTATCCCGAGTTGAAGGCCAATGCCAATTTCATGCAGCTCCAATCCCAGTTGCAGGAGCTCGAAAACAACATTGAATACTCAAGACGGTATTACAATGCAGTGGTGCGGGACCATAACATCCTGATCGAATCCTTTCCCTCCAACCTGGTTGCCTCATGGTTCCGTTTTAAGCAGGCAGATCTGTTCCAGCTTGAGGCTCGCGAGACGGAGCGGAAACCTGTGAAGGTGAGCTTTTGATAAGGGAGACGATGGACAATGGACAATGAACGATGAACATTGAACATGGGTTATATCGGGGGAAGATCTCCATGCGATCTCATTCAACATCATTCATATTCAACCTGTGCGCCATATTCATTCTTCTCCCGTTAGCGTCTCCTGCCTTTGGACAATACTTTACCATTGATAGATTTCACTCGGATATTACCGTCCGGAAAGACTCCTCTTTTATCGTCCGTGAGACGATCGAGGTGACGTTCCATCAGTCCAGGCGCGGAATTTATCGCGAGATCCCTTTTCAATACAGAGATGAACTTGGCAGGACGGTCACAACCCCCACCGCGGTGTTATCCGTCATGGATGGGTCCGGAAAGCCCCGGACCTATCAGGTCTCAAAGGCCGGGCCTTTGGTTCGAATCCGAATCGGCGATCCCAAACGGTTTATCTCGGGTAACCAGACCTATGTGATTACCTACGAAGTGGAGAACGCCGTCCTATTCTTGGATGACCACGATGAACTCTACTGGAATGTGACGGGGAATGACTGGAAAGCGCCCATCCGGAGCGCCTCCGCGGATGTTCGTCTCTCCGGAACAGGGAGAAGCAAAGATTTGTGGTTGGCAGGCTATGAAGGGCATTACGGTTCCAAGGAAGAGGCTGGATACGAGGCCTATGAAAATGGCGGAAAGTTTTTTACCGGGAGGAGTCTCCCCGCAGGCGAAGGGCTGACCATCGTCTTCGGGTGGGGAAAAGGGCTTGTCTCCCCGCCCCCTTCGTGGAAGAAATTTCTGTGGAGGATCAACCTCCGGGAGAATTGGATATTCCTCTTTCCCATTGCCTCCTTCCTTTTTATGCTCAATCTCTGGGGCCGAAAGGGGAGAGACCCGGGAGTGAGAGAGGCGGTCGCCGTCGTTTACGCCCCCCCGGAGTTTGAAAATCGCCCGCTCACTCCCGCAGAGGTGGGAACCTTGCTTGACGAAAAACTCGACCCGAGGGATATCACCTCCACGATTGTGGGCCTTGCGGTCAAGGGATATCTTCAGATTGAGGAAGGCAAAAAGGAGGGATTGATTTTTGACAGATCGGATACCTATCTCAACAAGACGAAAGAGATTGATGACGCTCTCAGCCCTTTCGAGGCAGAATTGATGAAAAGCCTTTTCTCTTTTGCTCCATCCCGCCTGTCTGTCTCAAGTTTGAAGAATAAATTTTACAAGAATTTGGGTCTTCTGAAAAAGACCCTATACGGAGAGTTGGTCAGAAAGAAGTATTTTCTCAATAGTCCTGAGAAGGTCAGGAATATTTATCTTACGGCAGGAATCCTCAGCATCGCGGTGGGCGGTTTTGTGCTTGCCTTCTTCTTTCCTTCCTCTATGGGAAAAGGCTTCATCGCAGGCGGCTTGACAGGCCTGCCGATCCTTCTTTTCGGCAGGCATATGCCTGCAAAAACCAGGGCAGGAGCCCTGGCCTATCATGCGGTTTTGGGGTTTCAGGAATTTATGACCCGTGCCGAGAAAGACCGGCTCGAACGAATGGGAGATAAAGACCTCTTTTCTAAATTCCTGCCCTATGCGATCGCCCTTGATGTGGCGGATCACTGGGCGAGAGCGTTCGAAGGGATTTATCAGACCCCCCCCGACTGGTATGTTTCCCCGGGAGGGTTCAGGACCTTCCATCCCGCCGGTTTTTCGCGCTCCATGAACACCATGACATCGAGCCTTGGCTCTGCTATGTTCTCCGCACCGAGGGGAAGCGGCAGCGGACACGGCGGAGGGGGCCGGGGAGGCTCCTCCGGAGGCGGCTTCGGAGGCGGTGGTGGCGGAAGCTGGTAAGTGTTCCCTCATTCTCCCATCATTCCAATTCACTATTATCCTTTCCATTTCCGATAATGAGCTGCCTTCAAAATCGTCCCTCTGCAACAATTTGTCATTAAATATATTTTAATAATATCAATATATTGAAATTATTTAATGTTATCGGATGACATTTTATACATAATGTCCCGACAATTCCATTTCAATCGAATATAATAATTTTATATTTAATATCAATAGATTACAAAATTTTCCTCAATTTATTTTTTTTTGGTATCGAATTTGCTTTAAAAAGCTCTATCAATCTTAAATAAAGAGGATGATGATGAATTCAATGATCTTTGAAGTGGCAACAATCAACATGATTACGATCTGTTTGATTGTTTTTGGAGCCTTTGCTGTCCTGCGAATTGCCAGAAACTTTCTCCAAAGTTAGAGCGGATGGAGTGCGAGATATGAATGTGAGCCGGATGACAGGTGTTTATGAAGCTGAACAAGGCGTAAGGAAGATTGAGATCAGTTTTAAAAGAGTGGCCGAGTGGGTCTTGATCTTCACCAACTTTTTTTATCTCTCTTATTTTATGAGCAAGTGGTTAAAGATTCTTTAGTCTTCTTTATTCTTTAAATCAAAGGCATTAATCCCCAGCCTCCTTTAACCTCTAACCCAAGAAGGGCGACCGTCCCGGACACCGAGATGGTCGCCCTTCTTTTTTGGGTTGAATTTTGAGCGGATTTATTCTATCAGTTAAGCATAAACCGGTTGGTCCGACAATGCCAGATCATACAAACCTGAATCAATACCTTGGCGCCTGGTGGAAACTTTCACGGGTTCCGTTCCTTTCGGTCGGGATACTTCCCCTCATCTTAGGCTTTGTTCTGGCCTGGCAATCGGGATATCAAGGGCCCCCGGGACTTTATCTCCTTGCGACGGCAGGAGTCATCCTCATCATGTGGATGACTTATTACCTGGGTGAATGGAATGATTTAAAAGGGGACCGCATCAATCGGGAGCATAACCTCTTTTCAGGAGGGTCCAGGGTTCTGGTCGAAGGGGTGATCCCACGGTGGACCGCGCTCCTTCTGGGATATGTATGCCTCGTAGGGGCCATCCTCATCGGCCTTTATATCTATTCTCGATACCGGTCCGAGATGACGACTCTTCTGCTTGGCGGGATAGGGATCTTTTCCGGCTTCTTCTATTCCAACAGGCCTTTTCAATGGGCCTACCGGGGGCTGGGAGAAATCCTGATCGGGTTCTGTTATGGCTGGCTTCCGATTGCAACGGGGTTCTATCTCGTGGCCGGTTTCTTGAACCATCAGGTTTTCCTGCTGTCCGTCCCCGTGGGGTTGTCGGTCTTTAATGTGATTTTGATCAATGAATTTCCAGATGAAGAGGCGGACCGTGCCGTCGGGAAAAGAAATCTGGTGGTCCGGTTCGGAAAAGAGAGGATGGCCGACCTCTACATGGGGCTCTCCATCCTGATCGGCCTTTCCTTCATCAAGGTCCTATTGATCTTCGGTCAAGCCCCATTCTGGCTTTTTGCCTTAGCCGGGATTCCTCTCTTCTTCCTCCTTGGGAATCTCCTGGGGGTCTGGCAAGAAAGATACCGCGAGGCAAAGAGGCTTGAACACCTCTGCAGAAATACGCTCTTCGTCAATCTTTCAGTCACCATGACCCTGACGATTCAACAAACACTCATTCTGACCGGGGCCGGGAGGTAACCCTTGGAAGAGATTCATCCTCTCATTGAAAAGATCCAATCCGATATCCAGGAGGGAAAAACAGGAGAGGAGATCGCTGAAATCCTAACCCCTGTTTTGGAGAATGACCCGGAGAGGGCCAGCCTTGTGGTTGAAGCCCTCGCAAAGATCGTTCATTTGGAGGTTGCCCGAACCCTTCAGCATCTTCTCCTGGTTCAGGGAGAAAAGAAGATCCGGAAGATCATCAGGAAATCGCTCTACCGGTTGAAGAGCAAAGGGATCGCTGTTGAGGGAATGCCTACGGAAAAAGAGAGCCCTGTCTTTCGTCCCTTGCAGACGGAGCCTTCCATGGGATTCGTGGGCCCTTTCGACTTCGTCGGCCGGCGATTCCTGATGCTCGTTATCCCCCATACCGGACACGGGCTGACCGTCATGCAGGGAATCATCGGCGATACCGAGGGACTGGTCGATTTCTCCGGAGGGGAGATGACCCGGAAAAGATTCAAGATGTTTTTCGAGGAGATTCAAAAAAGAAGCCCCTTTCCGTTGGTCGAGACGGACCCCGGCTATGCCGGATTCCTCTTCGCTCAAGCCCACCGGCTCACCCTTGATCTGGGAAAAACACCGCCCCCGGATTATCTCCATCTGCGAAGCAAGGCGGAGGGTATGAAGAAGGAATACGGGAGCCCCTTGATCTATTCTCATATCCAGGAGGAAGAGATCGGGGGAGATGAACGGGTCTTGAGCAGGGGAGGCGATCTTCTGAAAGCGGACGTTTTTACGGCCTGGAGGATGGGAGAGGAAGAGATCCGGCCCTATGCGGATGAGATATGGGAGGCCGAAGAATCGAAACTCGTTCTCAATCAGGCCCAGAAAGAGGCGCGGTTTCAGGAGATCTATCAAAGGGCCCTCTCCGACCTCTTCCCCGAAGAGAAACGGTCTCTTTACCAGAAAAGAATGGAGGAGATGGCTTACATCCTCTTCAAGTGGAGGAGAGAGGAGGAGGCAAGGATTGCCCTGGCCGTGGCCCTCGATTTAAAGAAACCGGCCCGCCTGCTTCAACCCAATCCTTTTCTTTTTCAACTGGTCGTCCGGTCGATCTTCGAACTCCTGTCAGAAGCTTACGAGAGGAAGGCGAAGGACTTCTCGCTGATCAAGAGACCGTAACCGGAGGCAAAAAAGTTCGGGGCGCTTCGTTCGGAATTCGGAGATGTTATTGAGATTCATCACTTCGGACTCAACACTCCAGACTCAGAACTCATTGAGATGAAAAAGTGGATCACCATATTAGCTGTTGTTCTCGTTCTCTTTGCAGGGGGCTACCTCGCTCTCTCTTTCTATGCGGTGAAATTCATCCAGGCCCAGATCCGGAAGGCGGTTGGCCCGGGCGTCACCATCGCCAGGATCCAGGTGGGAGCGACATCTCTCTCCATGCATGGAGTTCGCTTTGAGGACCCAATTACAAGGCAGAAGTTCCTTGAGATGGAGGGGGTAAAGATCTACCCTGATCCTCGGTCCTTCCTGAAAAGAAGTGTGCATGTCCGGGAACTTGTGATTTTTGAACCCTCCTTCTTTTTCTACCGGACGCAGGAGGGGGGCTTTGCAGGCCCCTGGATACCCGTCAAAAAACAAGAGATTAATGGAGAGGTCGGCGGCAAAAAAGAGAAAAAGGAAAGGGAGGCCGTTCATATCAGGATCGACTGCCTTCGGATCCGGAAGGGCTCCGTTGATTTCGACGATTTGAAGATGGGTGAGACGCCCGGACAGATCAGGTTGAGGGAGGTTGACCTGGGGATTAAGAATATTGAGTACCCTCTTGTCTCCTGCCGGTCTCCCATGGAATTAAGAGGGACCGTGAAGGGAAAGAGGAGGGAAGGAGAGATCTATGCCAAGGGATGGATCGACCTGAAGACCTCTGATCTGGAGCTCTCTCTCAGGGGACGCGACGTGGAGATCCGGATCTTTGAACCCTACTATCGGAAAAGAGTCTCAGCGGAGATCGACTCCGGCCATATGAATATGGATGCCACGATAACGATAAAGGGTGAAAAGATCGATATCCCGGGTCAACTTGAGCTCTCCGATTTCCGCATCGGGGAGGAAGGAACGGTTTTCTACCTTCCTGCGAAGACCCTCGCCCCTCTCCTAAAGGATAGGGGGAACCGGATCAAGGGCCGATTTCATGTGAGGGGAGATATGGATGATCCCCGGTTTACCCTTCAAGAAGGTTTTCTTACCCAGGTGGCCCTCTCACTTGCCGAGGCCCTTGGCATACCGGTCAAACGTGTAGGAGGACCCCTGCCAGCGGACCCGGGAAAGGGGCCCTAACCGAATTTAGAGGACGATTGGATCTGTGTTGACAAAGAAAAGATCAATTGGTATGAATAACACACATTATCGTAGGAGGGATCGACTTGGGGAATTCTAAGAGACGTGTGGTCATCACGGGGATAGGGCCTGTCACACCGGTCGGGATCGGCAAAGAGGCCTACTGGCAAAGCCTGGTTTCCGGGAAATCATCCTTCAAACGGATCGAATTTCCGGATCACGATATGAGCCAGTACCGGTGCCGGATCGCCGCCCCTTTGGAAGGATTCGATTTTAGCCAACATGTGGCGAGATCGAAACATTCGAAACACTTCGGAAGGACCTCCCAGTTTGCCGTTGCTGCCGCCAAGCATGCTCTTGAAGATGCGGGCATTCCGCTTGAAAGAAATGAAGCGGGAACGAAAAAACCCCGTGAGCAAAAAAGTGAATATCAACTGAGTGGTATTGATCCCTTCCGCATCGGAGTGATCCTTGGAGTGAGCGTCGAGTCCATGGAGATACTGGAACATTATCACGAGCGCTTTCTATCGAGGGGGACGAGGGGAATTTCCCCGTTCGCCCTGCCCAATATCTACCTGAGCGCCATCACCTCCCATGTCGCACAATATTTTTCGATCAGGGGAGCTTCGTTTGCCCTCTCAACCGCCTGTGCCTCAGCCACCCATGCCATGGGCAATAGTTTCCTTCAAATCCGGGGCGGGATGGAGGATGTCATGGTGACCGGCGGGTCGGATGCCTGCCTCACTCCCTATGTCTTCAGCGGGTTTGATGTGCTCAGGGCAATGTCAACCAGGAACGACGACCCGCAACGGGCATGCCGGCCGTTTGACCGCGAAAGAGACGGTTTTGTCATGGCCGAGGGAGCCGGGATTCTGGTCTTTGAAGAGCTGGAACATGCCCGGAGAAGAGGCGCCCGAATTTACGGGGAGGTGACGGGATTCGGGATGACAGCAGATGCCTTTCATCTCACCGAGCCCGATCCGGATGGAAAGGCGCTGGGGAAAGCGGTACAGGATGCCCTCCGGATGTCAGAGGTTTTACCGGAAGAGGTTGATTACATCAATCCCCATGGAACCTCCACTCCCCTGAACGACAAGGTGGAAACCAGAGTGATCAAACATGTCTTCGGAAAGAGAGCCTACGATATTCCCATCAGTTCCACCAAATCGATCACGGGCCATCTGATGGGGGCGGCCGGGGGTGTGGAAGCGATTGCCCTGGTTCTTACCCTTGAAAATGGAATGGTTCATCCCACCATCAATTATGAATTTCCGGACCCAGAATGCGACCTGGACTATGTTCCAAATGAAGCCCGTAAAAAGGAGGTGAGGATTGGGCTCTCCATCTCCGCCGGCTTCGGAGGGGTCAACAGCACCCTCCTGATCAAGCGCCTGGATTAGGTTGACACCCCCGACAGAAAGTATATAATATTTCTATCCCTTACTTACTGAGGTTTCAAGGCCGGTGAGTGTATGATCTTTCCTCAGACAGATCAGGAACTAATCCAATTGATCGCGGACAAATTGGAAGAGAAAGGGTGCCACCTTTCCCACAAAGAGGTCGTCACCGTTTTCAACGTGATCAAGGAGGAGGCGCTCTTCCACTATGTGGACCAGGTGATCAGCCAGGCCGATACCATCATTGAAATCAACCCCTCCCTTTCCGAGCAAGAAATCTTGGAAGCCCTGGCAAGAAATGTTGTAGAGTTCCTTAGCGCAGAGGCGGCCAGCATTCGCATCTATGATCCCGAAAAGGAGGAGATGGTCTCTTTTGGATCTTTTCCCACCGAGGCCGGGGACCGCGAGGGGGCGATTCCCTTCGAAGATTCGATTGCAGGAGAAGTGGTTAAAACAGGCCTGAGTTACTTCGTCCCCAACATTCTAAAGGAGGAAAAGTATAAGAATAAAGAGAGAGTGCAGAGGTATGGAATCCGTTCCATGCTGGCTGTTCCGATCTCGATTCCCCGTTTCTCTTTAAGGGACCTGGACACGGAGGGGTGCCTCCAGATTTATTTCAAAGAGGGTGAGAAATTCTTTACTCCTCTGGAGGCCAGGATTGCGGAGATGCTGGCCAAACGGGTGAGCTATGTCGTTGCCCGCAAACGGATCGTGGGCCTCCAGAAATTGAATGTGACCAAAGACAGGATCGTGGAGCAGATCTTTATCAAACTGGGAAAGCGGGGAGGAGTGAAGATGAAGGAGATCTTCAATCTGGTTATCCCCGAGCTGGCCGATATCATGCGGATCCGGCGATGCTCCCTCTTCTCTGTGATGGAGGACCGCCGGCATGTCGTCCTGGAGGCCGGGTTCCCGGAAATCCAGCACGGCATCGGCAAAGTCTTCGAAGTGGCCAATGCGCCCTATATTCAAACCATTGTGGATCAAACGGGTCCCTTCGGTGATTTTGAAAACGAAAAGGTCTATCCCACCTATGTTCACATCCTCTATCCGCAAATAAGCCATCTGCTTCCTCCGGATCTGAAGCGGTTTCTTGAAATCCAGCAAATCCACTCCGTGCTCTATATTCCGCTGAACATCGGTGGAAAGGTTCAATATTTTTTAACCTTCGACGCCCAGGCGAGGCATCCCGGATTTTCGGATGAGGAGATCGAAATCTTTACCTTCTTCGGCAAGGAGCTGATGAAAGGATTGAAGCTGGAGAAGATGGATGATATCCTTCACGATTTTAAAAACCCCGCCATTGCCGTAGCGGGATTTGCTAAACGATTGCACAAGATATTGGCCGGCGGAGAATATCCTGCGAAGAAGGGAAAAGTGGATCAGGCGCTCGAAATCATTTTGAAAGAGACCTCCCGCATACAGGAGTTGGCCCTGACCCTCCATGGGGAGGGAAGGGAGGAGGTTGTCGACCTCGCGGAGAAACTGAGGAAGAGAGCCATGATCAACGAAGAGACGCTGGGAGAGTTGAAACGGGAAAATGTCCGGTTGATCGAAGGAAAGTTAGAGCAGCCGTTATGGGTTCGATGTTATCCCCTCCATATCGAGAGGGTGCTGGATAATCTTTTCAATAATGCCTCCAATGCGATCCCGGAAGAGGGAGGAAACGTCTCCATCCGGTCTTACCGGAAGGATGGGTGGGCGGTTGCAGAGATCTCGAACACCGGTCAGATTTCCGAAGAAGATAAGGAGCGATACCTTCATGGGGAGGGAAGGGGCAGGGGGCTCCATATCACTACCCGTTTGGTCAAGCAGATGGGAGGGAAGATGGAGATGGAATCGGGAGAAGGCCAGACCACCCTTCGCATCCTGCTTCCTCTGATTAGAGAATAAGATCCTTTCGACCTTTGTGTGGGTGTTTTTCTCTTTTAAGGATAACCCCCCTTCATCCCCCCTCGGTGTCGAGTCGCAACGACTTAAATTAAGGGGGGAATAGAGGGGGGTTATTTCATTAATATGGCCAGATAAACCAGATAAAATGGAAAAATTCTCCTGTTCAGAATGTCGCCGTTCTTATTCCGTCGGCCCGGCCCGATGGCGATGTGACTGCGGGTTTCCCCTTGACCTGGAATTCGCGCCGGAATTTCCCATTGAAAAGATTCTGAAAAGGGGACCGGACCTCTGGCGTTACCGGGAAGCAATTCCGGTGGCGAAGGACCGATCGATTCTCTCCATGGGAGAAGGATTTACTCCTCTTGTAGAGGCGGAAATTGCCGGTCGCAGGATATTCCTAAAGATGGACTATCTTTTTCCGACGGGATCTTACAAGGACCGGGGGGCGACTGTTCTCATCAGCAAAATCAATGAGCTCGGCGTCCGGAAAGTGGTTGAAGATTCTTCAGGCAATGCCGGATCAGCGATAGCCGCCTACTGCACGAGGGGAGGGATCGCATGCGATATCTATGTTCCCCACTCGACCTCACGGGGAAAACTGGCCCAGATCGAATCTTATGGGGCAACCCTGAGAAAGATCAAGGGATCAAGGGAGAGAACGGCTCAAGTAACCATGGAGGCTGCAAAAAGGGCTTACTATGCCAGCCACTCCTGGAACCCCTATTTTCTCCACGGGACAAAGACGTTTGCCTTTGAGATCTGGGAGCAGATGGGGTGGGCATCTCCGGATGCACTCATCCTTCCCGTCGGACACGGGACGCTCCTGCTTGGAGCCCACATCGGATTTAAAGAATTGAAAGAAGCCAAACGAGTGAAACGCATTCCAAAACTGGTTGGAATCCAATCAACCTCATGCGCTCCCCTCTATCAGGCTCTCCGAAGAGGATGGAGAGAGACCCAGCCCATCGAGAAGAGGGAGACCCTGGCAGAAGGCATTGCCATTTCGGAGCCTGTCAGAGGAAAACAGATCCTGAAGGCAATTCGGGAGACCGGCGGGGAGATCCTGACCGTAACGGAGAAAGAGATCGTATCCGCCTTAAAAGAGATGGGCAGGAAGGGCCACTTTATTGAGCCCACCTCTGCCGCCACGATCGCCGGAGTGAAGAAGTACTTAAACAAGAAGAAAGGCGGAGAGACAATCGTATCGAGCCTGACGGGAACCGGCCTGAAGGCCGTGGAAAAGATAAGCCCCTTGACAGCGCTTCCATAGGTGGTTAGAGTATACGAACAAAAAATATTACAGAGGTTATTAGGAATTGACGGAGGAGGTCGGGTTATGGGTCTGATTAGAATGAGACGGAAGTTGTTCTTTCAACTCATCATGGTGGCGTGTCTCTCTTTTCTTACTCCCGTTTTTATCTTTGCCCAGGAGGGGAAAGAGAAGAAGGACCTGAGGCCGGAGCGGGGAATCGCCGTGTATACGGAATTTTCGGCGGTGTCGGTCTCAAAGGGAGAAACCGTGCGGATGGATCTTACCCTTGAGAATAAGGGGCGCACCGATGAGACGATCCTTGTCAAGATTCCAACGGTTCCCAAGGGATGGAAGGCCGCGTTGAAGTCGGGCGGATACGTTGTGAGCGGGATGTATGTAGCGGAGGGTAAGTTGAGGGCCCTGAACCTTTCCCTGGAACCGGATAAGTCCGTTGGTCCCGGGACGTATGCCTTCCAGTTTGATGCCCAGACAACTGACGGGAAATTCACTTCCGCTCATCACCTGACGGTGAACGTCCAGGAAAGAATACCCGGGGTCGATGATATCCAGATCACCACGTCGTATCCCGTATTGAGGGGACAGACCGACGCCCGGTTCGAATTTTCTCTCGAAGTCACGAATAAGAGCGATACCGACCGGACCTTTAACCTGGTGGCGACCGGGCCTGAAAAGTGGGAGATCAACTTCAAACCTGCCTATGAAGCCAAGCAGATTTCGAGCCTCCGGATGAAGGGCGGACAGAGTCAAACCGTTGCCGTCGAGGTGTCGCCTACCAAAGACGCAAAGTCGGGCGAATATCCTGTGCTGGTCCGGATCAGCTCAGGGGAGCAGAAGGCGGAGGCAAAATTGATGGTGGTGCTCACCGGCATTTACAAACTGGATGCCGGGACACCGACCGGGATCCTGTCACTTGAAACGATGGTCGGGAAACCCGCCACCCTTTCTCTCTTTGTGAGGAACACCGGATCGGCGGTCAACCATAATGTCAGCTTTTCCTCTTTCAAACCCGAAAACTGGGAAGTCAAGTTCAATCCGGAAAAAATAGAGGCCCTGGAGCCCGGGGCGTTGAAACAGGTGGAAGTCACCGTCACTCCGGCGAAAGAGGCGCTCGTGGGAGATTACTCCGTCGGATTGATGGTGGATGGCGAGAGGGGGAGCAGCAAAACCGTGGAGATCAGGACAACCGTGAGGGCTTCAACGGCCTGGGGGTGGATCGGCATCGCGATCATCCTCTTTGTGATCGCCGGGCTGAGCGTTCTCTTCATCTGGCTCGGGAGGCGATAACGTGACCGGACAGAATATCGTTGAAACAGAGGAACTGACGAAGAAATATGGCGCCCAAACCGCGGTGAACCGTCTTACCCTTCAAATTGAAGAGGGAGAGATCTTCGGATTCCTCGGCCCGAACGGAGCGGGAAAGACGACGACTATCCTCATGTTGCTCGGCCTGACCGAACCCACTTCCGGAAAGGCGGCGGTCATCGGTTTCGATCCGACCCGGGAGCCGTTCAAGGTTAAAGAGAAGGTGGGGTACCTGCCTGAAAATGTGGGTTTTTACGATGATATGGATGCGAGGCAAAACCTCCGGTATATCGCCCGGTTAAACCGGATCCCCGGTGAGGTCACGGAAAAAAGGATCGACTACTGGCTGGAGATGGTCGGCCTTTCGGAAGAGGGCTCAAAAAAGGTGGGCACTTATTCCAAAGGGATGCGGCAGCGGCTGGGAATTGCGGAGGTGCTGATCAAGGAACCGAAGCTCATCTTCCTCGATGAGCCGACGATCGGCCTCGATCCTGACGGAACGAACCGGATGCTTGACCTGATCCACTCGCTGAGCCGTGAAAAGAAGATGACCCTTTTTCTCTCCTCCCATCTACTCGATCAGGTCCAGAGGATCTGCGACCGGGTGGGGATTATGATTAACGGGAAACTGGTGGCGATGGGCCCCATTGAGGAGCTGGCAAAGAAAAAGCTGGGGCTGGACCAGGAAGACTATACGCTTGAAGAGATCTATATGAAGTATTTCAAGGAGGCTTAACTTGCACGGGATCCTCACGATATTCAGGAAGGAGTTGGGGGACCATTTCAACAGCATGCGGTTTCTCCTCATTTCAGCCCTCATCGTGATGGTCGGGGTGATCATCACCTCCATGGTGGGAATGGCGATCCAGGAGGAATTGAGAGGGATGGCCAAGCCCACGCTCATTTTTCTGCTCCTCTTCACCTCGACTGGAAAACTTTTTTCCTTCGTTCAGTTCATCGGTTTCTTCGGCCCCCTCCTGGGCATCTTTTTAGGCTTTGATTCCATCAACCGGGAACGGGTGTCAAGGACCCTGTCAAAACTGGTCTCCCAGCCGATTTTTCGCGACTCGATCATCAATGCCAAGTTTCTCTCCGGGGTGACGGTGATTGCGATTGTCCTGGTGGCCACCGTCCTTCTCATCTCGGGCCTGGGCATCCGGTTGATTGGAGTGGTGCCGGGCGTGGAAGAGGTGTGGCGCCTGGTCATCTACATCGTCATCAGCCTTCTTTACATCTCTTTCTGGCTGGGGATTTCAATTCTCTTCTCCGTGGTTTTCCGGAGCACAGCCACGTCGGCGCTGGCATCCCTGGCCATCTGGATCTTCTTCTCTTTCTTTGTCAGCCTGGGCGCAAGCGTGATGGCGGATGCGGTGGCTCCCGTCAGCCAGACCGCCTCCGGGGTGGATGCGGAGATGCTGATCCGGCATGAGCGGATCCAGCGAGTCGCCTCCCTCGTCTCTCCCATGGCGCTTTACAGCGATGCTACCACCACCATCCTCGACCCGATGAGGAAAACGACCAGGACGTTAATCCTGATGGGGCCGATGGAGAGGTTTTCGATGTCCCGTTTCCAAAGCCCTCTTCCCCTCCTGGAGAGCATCCTGATCGTTATTCCCCACCTCATTTCGATCGTGGCGATCACTCTTCTCTGTTTTGGAATCTGCTACTTCGTTTTTATGCGGCAGGAGATCCGTACCGTATAACGAATCATTGCAAAATGGCCAATTAGCAATGATCAATTAGCAGGGGTTATTCCATTTATCGAATCATGATCGATGTTAATTTTCCATTGCTAACTTTCCAATTTGCATTGTGCTTTTGGATATCTCCCCGCCGCCCCATTTGATTTTCGGGATAGATATGCCCGTTCAAAAGCGTGAGATCTTCGGCTGGGCCATGTATGATTTCGCAAACTCGGCCTTTGCCACGACCATCCTTGCCGTCATTTTTAATCACTACTTTGCCACGGTGGTCGCCGGAGGGGAGAGAGGGGTCGAGCTCCTGGGGTTCCGTCTCCACGGCGCTTCTTTCTTCACCTTTTCCGTTTCTCTCAGTATGCTCATCTCCGCCATCCTTTCCCCGTTCTTAGGGGCGGTAGCTGACGCTTCAGCCTCAAAGAAACGGTTTCTCATGGTCTTCTGCTATACCGCCGTTCTCTTCAGCGGCCTTCTCTATTTTGTTCGGGAAGGGAATTACTGGCGGGGTGCGGTCTTCTTCATCATTGCCAATATCGGCTTTGCGGGAGGCAATGTCTATTACAACGCTTTCCTTCCTGAAATCTCAAACGACCGGAACATCGGACGGATCTCGGGTCTCGGATGGGCCCTGGGATATATCGGCGGAGGAGCGCTTCTGGCGATCAACCTGTTGATGCTGAAATATCCCGGAGTCCTCGGATTTCCGGAAGGGTCTTTCACGGTTCAGGACTGTTTTCTCTCCGTTTCCCTGTGGTGGTTCGTTTTTTCCCTCCCCACTTTTTTTCTTCTGAGGGAGAGGGCGCAGAAGATCCCTCTTGCCCCGGGGAAGAGCTATTTCAGAGAAGGTTACATCCGCCTCCGCCATACCCTTGGCCGGATCAGGACCTTCAGGGAATTGACGAAATTTCTTGCGGCTTATTTGATTTATAATGAGGGAATCGAAACAGTCATCATTATGGCATCGATTTTTGGCGCTCAGGTGATAGGCATGGAAACCGGCGAGATTATCCTTTTCTTCCTGATGGTCCAGGGAATCGCTTTTTTCGGCTCCCTGGCCTTCGGTTTCCTGGCCGATGCCATAGGAAACAAGAGGACGGTGATGATCTCACTGGTCATCTGGTCTCTTATTGTCGTCTGGGCGTTCCGGTTGGGGATCCTCTGGGATCCCAAAACAGAATACTGGATCTTGGGAGCATTGACAGGCATCGTGCTGGGCGGAAGCCAGGCCGCCTCCCGTTCCCTTCAGGGAATTTTTACTCCCGACGAGAACAGCGCCGAATTCTTCGGTTTCTTTGCCGTCTCAGGAAAGTTTGCATCCATCTTCGGTCCCCTGATTTACGGCATCCTCATCGCCATCACCGGCAGCGTCCAGTCGGGCATCCTTTCCGTGCTCGCTTTTTTTATCATTGGTGGAATCCTCCTGTCGACGGTTGATGAAAAGAAGGGTATGGAGGAGAAGAAGAGTCCGGTCCTTTAGATTTATCAAAGATTCTCTCTTGAAAACCTTTTGACAATTCATTCTTAATGGAATCGTAAAAAGTCGTCATTCCCGTGAAAACGGGAATTCAGAAAATTCTAACTACATGAAAATACTGGATTCCTGCTGGAGTTTATCCCGATGAAAATCGGGGCAGGAATGACAGAAAATAGTTTTTTTAGACTTTTTACGAGACTATCAATTTTAGAAAGAGAATCACCGGGAGGGAAGTGTCATGAAATCACTTGAAAAGATTCTGGTGGCAACGGATTTTGCGCAACCTTCCAGAGATGCACTT
>JAGVBT010000079.1 GCA_020059605.1 Deltaproteobacteria bacterium | reverse complement strand
CATCGGAATGCTTGCCGGATCAGAGGGTCTTGGGGGAATCCATTTCGACGATCCATGGCTGGCTCAATCTCTCGGTGTATTGGCGTTGGCTTTTATCCTTTTTTCAGGCGGCCTGGACACGGATTGGAGGATGGTGAGGCCAGTCCTTTGGAAAGGGATTGCCCTATCCACCCTGGGGGTTATGACAACGGCCTGTCTGGTGGGATGGTTTTCGGCCATGGTTCTCAACCTTTCCATCTTCGAGGGTCTTTTGCTGGGCGCCATTGTCTCCTCAACCGATGCCGCAGCGGTCTTCTCCATATTGAGGTCCAAGAAGGTAAGTCTGAAAGGACCTCTCAGGCCTCTTTTAGAGTTGGAATCCGGCAGCAATGATCCGATGGCCGTTTTCCTGACCATTGGTTTTATCCATCTGCTCACTCACGCCGGCGCTTCCCTGATCGATTTTGTTCCGATGTTTTTCTCACAGATGGCCCTGGGGGCGGCTTTTGGCTATGGAATTGGGCGGGCCGCCGTTTTTGTAACCAACCACTTGAGGCTTGAATATGAAGGCCTCTATTCCGTTTTTACACTGACGCTCGTTTTGCTCACTTACGGGGTCACGGCATCCCTGGAAGGGAATGGATTTCTTGCGGTCTATCTCGTAGGGCTGGTCATGGGAAACAGCGATTTCATCCACAAAAGAAGCATCATGCGCTTTCATGATGGCCTTGCCTGGCTCATGCAAATTACCATGTTCCTGACACTGGGGTTACTGGTCTTCCCCTCTCGTCTCATTCCGATTGCAGGTGTCAGTTTGCTGGTTTCTCTCTTTCTGATGTTTGCCGCCCGTCCTATCAGTGTTCTGGCTATCCTCCTTTTGGGGAAGATGAATTTTCGAGAGAAAATGATGGTTTCCTGGGTCGGGTTGCGCGGGGCCGTACCGATTGTGTTAGCCACTTTCCCCCTCCTTGCCAGGGTCCCCAACGCAGGGATGATCTTTAACATCGTTTTCTTCATCGTCCTCACCTCTGTCCTTCTGCAGGGGACCTCGATTCCGATTATGGCAAGGTGGCTCAGGGTGGATACTCCTTTTCTTCCAAAATCTCAGCCTCCCTTGGAGATCGGACCTTCGTGCAATCTTAAGAATGAGTTGGTCGAAATAACAATTCCCCCTAACTCAGCCGTGGTCGGAAAACAGATTGTTGAACTCGGACTGCCTCCCGGCACATTGATTGTTTTGATTAGCAGGGATGGTGAGTGCTTTGCTCCAGGTGGAGGGACGGTTCTTGCCGAGAATGATGCAGTGCTTCTGCTCGCTGAAAGGGTAGATATAACGAGAATTCGTTCCATTTTGGAAGGATCTTTGTCGGAACATTTATCCAGCCCGTGACTCCCTTTCGGTCGATCCACCCCACAGGCTTCTGCAAGCTCACCGGATCGGGATATCCGATCCTCAGGGAATCGGGGGCTGATCTGATCCTCTTCCTTCTTGGTGACAGATTGAGGATGACCAGGAAATGACTGGGGGCACGGTGGGTCGGACCAAGGTAACCATTTGATATTGTGAATGAACCGGCAATTAAGGATGCGTTTTTTTGCCTTAGAACTGCATTTTTGAACCTGAAATTATACTTTTAAGGCGGATTCCCATTTAATCCAATGTCTGGTTTATGTGGATTTGAACATGGTTCGTGCGGGTGTTGTGAATCATCCTTCGGATTGGCCCTTCTGTGGGTATAACGAAATCCAAAATCCACGTCAGAGGTATTCTATAATTGACTACGAGGGCTTAATGGATTTATTGAACACAAAGAGTATGGATGAATTGAGGAAGAACTACAGAGGCTTTGTAGAAGAAGCTTTGCAGAAGCAGGGCCGAGAACGTGAGTCACGGTGGACTGAGGGCATTGCTGTTGGGTGCGAAGCCTTCGGGAGACGACATTCGTTTACTTTCCATGGAATCGTCGTAAAATACCCTTGGACATACAGTTACAAAGGGATCGTTCTTGTGTCGTTGCACCGGAGCGCTTGTAGCGGTCAGACCGGTCAGGCGCTGGGCGCTTAAGAAAGTATTACACCGGAGATACAAATGCTTGAGAAATCTAAAAACGTTTTGTAGCCCGCGATTTACGGAAGTATGTTATGAGGGCGTGGAGTTGGATCAGAAAAGGATCCTAAGGTAGAAGACGATGAAGGATGAAAAAACAAGAGCGAGCGTCGCGTTGCGGATACACAAGTGGATGGTAAGAATCCTCCTAGTCATCATGGCCATTGAATGGGTTCTGCTTATTGTCGAAGAGCAATGGCTGTCCGCTTTTATGGTTTTTCTGATCATCGCGATCGTCATTTCTCCAGAAATTCTGAGGAAAAGTTTCGATGTGACGATTCCCGTGGAGTTTCAGATCCTCGCCATCATCTTCGTGTTTGCCGCCCTCTTTCTCGGGGAGGTGCGGAGCTTCTATGCGCGTTTCTGGTGGTGGGATATTATGCTGCACATAAGTTCCGGGGTCCTGCTGGGTATTGTCGGTTTCCTTCTCGTCTATGTCCTTAACGAACATAAGCGGATCGATTTCCACATGCATCCTCGTTTCGTGGCGCTGTTTGCCTTTGCCTTTGCCATGGCGGTCGGTGCGCTTTGGGAGATCTTCGAGTTCGGCATGGACCAGATATTTGGAACCAACATGCAGAAACCCATGTTTGGAGATCCTTCCGGTCTGACGGACACGATGTGGGATTTGATTGTCAATACCCTGGGCGCTTTTGCCATCAGCACGTTCGGCTGGTGGTATATGAAGAAAGGGCAGCGTTCTTTTATCGAAAACTGGATTCAAACATTTATCGATAAGAACCAAAGATTTTTCTCTCCGAAGAAACTGTTTCGTAGATGAAGAGTGACCTTGATAATACCTTTCTACGATGAGGATGTACGAAGAGATGGGAATGAATTTGCAGATTGCGTTGAATGCTATAGATGGCCTGGCGCTGTTCCTGCTTGCGATACTCATGATGACCGAGGAGCTGAAGGTTTTTGCCGTCGGCGGGCATCCCCAACTTTCGGACGCAAACCTTGCAATGCCGGCATGCGGGTTCTCCAGCGTCCCGGGGAGAACAGATCTTGACCTCTTTTGACGCGACACGGACGATTTATAGCCCTGAGCCTGATTTCACCAGGCCCCTCTTTAAGCTGCCCCATAAGGTGGGCGATCGCATGCTTCAAAGGCTGCGGCTTCTCTATCCTGATCCGGTTGCCCAATCCGTCCTGCCCGAGATTGAACGCATTCTGCAGGCGTTCTGCGCCCATAAACCGCCCGATCTCATTGACCGAGAGCGCGAGTTCAATCCTGCGGATCGGTTCACGGAACGGGATGTGATCCTCATCACCTATGGCGATCTGCTGTACAAGAGACACCAGTCCCCGCTGAAGACCCTTGGAGATTTCTGCGACAGGTATCTCAGAGGGGAGATCAATACCATCCACATCCTCCCCTTCTTTCCTTCCTCTTCGGATCGTGGCTTCTCGATCATCGACTTTGAGACCGTCGACCCTCTGCTCGGATCGTGGCAAGATATTGAAGCGCTGGAAGCTCGTTACCATCTGATGTTCGACGGCGTCATCAACCACGTCTCATCCAAAAGTCGCTGGTTCATTGAATTTCTGGCAGGCAACCCGGAGTATGAAGATTTCTTCATCTGGTTCGGTGCTGAGGAAGAACTTACGCCCGCACAGCGGTCCATGATCTTTCGCCCAAGAACCACACCCATCCTCACCCGGTATGAAACCCTCAAAGGGCCGCGCTATGTGTGGACAACCTTTTCGCCCGACCAAATAGACCTCAACTACCGGAATCCCAAGGTTCTTCTGAGGGTCATTGAAATCCTTCTTTTTTATGTCCGCCAGGGAGCGGACATCCTCCGGCTCGATGCCGTCACTTACCTCTGGCACCAGCCTGGAACACGGTGCGTCCACCTTGAGCAGACCCATGAAATCATCAAGCTCGTACGGGACATTGTCTCAGTCGCCGCGCCCCATGTGGCGCTCATTACGGAGACCAATGTGCCCCACGAAGAAAACATTGCTTACTTTGGAAACGGCAGGGATGAGGCTCACATGGTTTACAACTTTGCTCTGCCGCCGCTCGTGCTCCATGCCTTTTACACCGGGGACGCGAGGATCCTCTCCAAGTGGGCTGCCTCCATGATCTCACCGTCCGAGACCGCAACCTTTTTTAATTTTCTCGACTCCCACGACGGGATTGGGCTTTTGGGGGCCAAAGGTATTCTTTCTCATGAGGATATTGATCGGATCCGTCAGCGGGTAGAGGATCACGGAGGGTTTATTTCCTATAAGACCTCGGAGGACGGCACGGAGGTTCCCTATGAGCTCAACATCACCTGGTATAGCGCCCTGAACAAGAAACAGGACGGTGACTCGCTCAAAATTCAGATCAAACGGTTTCTCGCCTCCCGGGCCATAGCTCTGGTTCTTCAGGGGGTCCCGGGCATCTATCTGCACAGCCTCTTCGGCACGCACAATGACCATGTAGCGGTCGAGGCGACCCGTGAAAACCGTGTGATCAACCGGGCGATTGTCGATTTCCGCTCCATCATGAGGTCCATGTCCCATCCCAAAAGCAAGAAATACAGGATCAACAAAGAGCTTGGAAGAATGATCCAAGTGCGGGGCAATCATCGGGCTTTTCACCCCAACGGCTCTCAGAAGATTCTCTCCCTGTCGCCGGCAGTGTTCGCAGTGACCAGAACATCCCCTGAAGGGGACCGGCTTGTTCTGACCCTCACCAATGTGACCAAATATAGGCGCAGAGTTGAGATACCGCTCGAAGAGGTGAAAGGATACAAAGGGCACTGGAAGGATCTCTTGAGTGGAAGGGAGTCCGGCTCTAAAAAGGAGAGACTCGCGATCACCCTCCAACCCTACGACGTGCTATGGCTGGTCCCAATGATATAGGCAGCATCTGATGGGAATTTTTTTCTTTCTCAATCAAAAATGATGCGTTGGCGCTTAGTATGGAGCAAAAGGTGCCAATTCACATGGTTTTGACTGATGTTGTCATGCCGGGGATGAGTGGACCTCAGTTGGCCGACCAACTTATACACCTTCATCCTAAGATGAAAGTGCTCTTTATAAAAATGTGCCAGAATACCCCCCAGCTTTGCTGGGGGGATGAATGGCATTCCCTCTCCCCTGGGGGGAGAGAGTTAGGTCGCTTCGACTCGCAACCGAGGTGAGGGGGGATACTGATCTTCTTACCACCCCCACCTTAATCCTCCCCCCTGCCTTCGCCGAAGCGGCTTCGCGCAGGCAGGTCGAAGCCTTTCCGAACGGCTTGCCCATGCCCGTATGATCAGGATTTATGCACCCATTAAAAGGCATCTGGGTTGAGTATCCCCTTCGGGGATGGTGGAAACTCCTTGCCTTGAGGCGAAGGAAAAGTTCGTGTAATATGGTCGTGTGAAACGGTATCGAATAGACGCGCACACGTGTGGCCGTCGACCCTCTGCCCGATGGGCTGCCATCCCCGGCAAATCGATAATCCTTATTGATATTTCCACTCAAAATTAGTAGACTTTTATTAAACTACAGTTTTTTAATCCAACCTTCCACTAACCTTTGGGGGATTCTATAAGAAACGATACTGGGCAGAGGGCAAACCAACGGCTACGAGAAATTAGCGGCCATGGAGGCCTATTTTTCCAATTCTGAAAGCAATTTTAGAAAGAGAATCACCGGGAGGGAAGTGTCATGAAATCACTTGAAAAGATTCTGGTGGCAACGGATTTTGCGCAACCTTCCAGAGATGCACTT
>JAGVBT010000089.1 GCA_020059605.1 Deltaproteobacteria bacterium | reverse complement strand
GTTACGCCATTCGTGCAGGTCGGAACTTACCCGACAAGGAATTTCGCTACCTTAGGACCGTTATAGTTACGGCCGCCGTTTACTGGGGCTTCGGTTCAACGCTTCTGCCGTATTGCTACGACATGACGAATCCCCTTAACCTTCCAGCACCGGGCAGGCGTCAGACCCTATACATTGTCTTTCGACTTCGCAGAGTCCTGTGTTTTTATTAAACAGTCGCCACCCCCATTTCACTGCGATCACGATGCGCTCCGGGAGCAAGTCCCATCACGAATCATGACACACCTTCTTCCGAAGTTACGGTGTTAGTGTGCCGAGTTCCTTAACCAGGGTTCTCTCAAGCGCCTTAGGATATTCTCCTCACCTACCTGAGTCGGTTTGCGGTACGATCACCTGACTGACTTGCTAGAGGCTTTTCTCGTCAGCATGGGCTCAGTCACTTCTCTCCTGATGTCTCAGGAAATGGTCATCACCTCTCGGTGTTTATCATTGGAACTCCGGATTTGCCTGGAATTCCCACCTACGGGCTTGAACCAGGGCGTCCAACACCTGGATGACCTACCCTTCTGCACCCCCCCATCGCTCAAACGCCAATCCGGTGGTACAGGAATATTAACCTGTTTTCCATCACCTACGCTTCTCAGCCTCGGCTTAGGGATCGACTAACCCTGAGAGGATTAACCTTGCTCAGGAAACCTTAGGTTTACGGCGTGCTGATTTCTCATCAGCATTATCGCTACTCGTGCCTGCATGATCCCTTCCATCTCGTCCAGATGTCCTCGCGGTCATCCTTCGCTCTACCATGGAATGCTCCCCTACCAAAAGCGACTCTGTCGCTTACCTTTCACTCTTTACCATTAACCTTTAGCCAATAGGTAAATATTTCTATCCACAAATTAGCTAATAGCTATCAGTAAATCGTTAATAGTAGCGGCGAAGCCGCTCTTCCGTAGCTTCGGTAATATGCTTAAGCCCCGTTACATTTTCGGCGCAGACCCACTCGACCAGTGAGCTATTACGCTTTCTTTAAAGGATGGCTGCTTCTAAGCCAACCTCCTGGCTGTCTGAGCGTTTCCACATCCTTTACCACTTAGCATATCTTAGGGACCTTAGCTGACGGTCTGGGATGTTCCCCTCTCGTCCACGGAAGTTATCTCCCACGGGCTGACTCCCAGGATAACGCTTAACGGCATTCGGAGTTTGGTTGGGTTTGGTAATCTGGTAGGACCCCTAGCCCATCCAGTGCTCTACCTCCGTTAACGAATGTCCTGAGGCTATACCTAAATATATTTCGGGGAGAACCAGCTATCTCCAGGTTTGATTAGCCTTTCACTCCGATCCACAGCTCATCCGAGAAGTTTTCAACCTTCACCGGTTCGGGCCTCCATTCGCTGTTACGCGAATTTCACCCTGGCCATGGATAGATCACCTGGTTTCGGGTCTACTCCATATGACTGAATCGCCCTTTTAAGACTCGCTTTCGCTGCGGCTCCTTCCCCTCGGGGAATTAACCTTGCCACACAGAGTAACTCGCAGGCTCATTATACAAAAGGCACGCGGTCAGACAGAATAGCCGGAGGGCGAACCCTTCAACTATTCAACGTCCTCCCACTGCTTGTAAGCATACGGTTTCAGGTACTATTTCACTCCCCTCATTGGGGTACTTTTCACCTTTCCCTCACGGTACTTGTTCACTATCGGTCGCCAGGTAGTATTTAGCCTTGGAAGATGGTCCTCCCGGATTCCCACAAGATTTCCCGTGTCCCGTGGTACTTGGGTATCCTGCCCAGGGGTTTCATTTTCATTTCGCTTACAGGGCTATCACCTTCTTTGGCCCCACTTTCCAGCAGGTTCAGCTATAAAAATGAAATCTCCCCGAAGTCACTGTGATGACTTCCGGCAAGACCCCGCAACCTCCCGTATACAACGCTCACAGGCTTTAGCATATACGGAATTTTGGCTCTTCCCCTTTCGCTCGCCACTACTCAGGGAATCTCTTTTGATTTCTCTTCCTGAAGGTACTGAGATGTTTCAGTTCCCCTCGTTCGCCTCCCATCACTATGGATTCATGATGGGATATACCGATATTACTCGGTATGGGTTTTCCCATTCGGAAATCCCCGGATCTAAGCCTGTTTAGCGGCTCCCCGAGGCTTATCGCAGCTTACCACGTCCTTCATCGCCTCCTGGCACCCAGGCATCCACCGTATGCCCTTAGTAGCTTGACCATAAACTTGTTTAACATTCAACAAATGGTATATATTCGGTGCCTTCATCCATATTCAATTTTCAAAGAACAATGAAACGATTACAAAGTTTCCAATATTCGATCACACAGGTTCGCTTTAATCCAGAGCAATCTCAGGTTTGAACGTCCAACGATCCAATCGCTCATCTCTTACTGGTGGAGATGAGCGGATTTGAACCGCCGACCCCCTGCGTGCAAGGCAGGTGCTCTCCCGCTGAGCTACATCCCCATAGATTCAGTTAAAAGTTCTAAGTTTCAAGTTTAAAGTTTAAGATGAATAACTTCGAACTTCAAACTTTTAACTTTAAACTTAATATGGTGGGCCTAGATAGATTTGAACTATCGACCTCACGCTTATCAGGCGTGCGCTCTAACCAACTGAGCTATAGGCCCTTAGGATTCACACGGCCTATAGCTTGTTCTTAGCCCTCGGGAGTTTCTCAGAGCTATAGACCCTTCAAGGGGAAGCTTCACGCCCACCTTAACGGGTCCTCTCGACCCCGTCTTTCTTTTTCATAAAAGGGGTTATTGATCCGGGTATTGACCTAGGATAGTAGGAACAATTCATGAATTGCCTCTACAGTTCTCCTTAGAAAGGAGGTGATCCAGCCGCAGGTTCCCCTACGGCTACCTTGTTACGACTTCACCCCAATCACCAACCATACCTTAGGCGCCTGCCTCCCAGAGGCGAACCCAGGGTTAGCCCAACGACTTCTGGTACAGTCAGCTCTCATGGTGTGACGGGCGGTGTGTACAAGGCCCGGGAACGTATTCACCGCGGCATGCTGATCCGCGATTACTAGCGATTCCGCCTTCATGGAGTCGAGTTGCAGACTCCAATCTGAACTGAGAGCGGCTTTTTGAGATTAGCTCCACCTCGCGGTATTGCAACCCTTTGTACCGCCCATTGTAGCACGTGTGTAGCCCTGGACATAAAGGCCATGAGGACTTGACGTCATCCCCACCTTCCTCCCCGTTAACCGGGGCAGTTTCCTTAGAGTGCCCAACTCAATGATGGCAACTAAGGATGAGGGTTGCGCTCGTTGCGGGACTTAACCCAACATCTCACGACACGAGCTGACGACAGCCATGCAGCACCTGTCTCGCCGTCCCCTTGCGGGGAAGATCCTGTTTCCAGGACGGTCGGCGGATGTCAAGCCCAGGTAAGGTTCTTCGCGTTGCGTCGAATTGAACCACATGCTCCACCGCTTGTGCGGGCCCCCGTCAATTCCTTTGAGTTTTAACCTTGCGGCCGTACTCCCCAGGCGGGGCACTTAATGCGTTAGCTTCGGCACAGAAGGGGTCAATACCTCCTACACCTAGTGCCCATCGTTTACGGCGTGGACTACCAGGGTATCTAATCCTGTTTGCTCCCCACGCTTTCGCGTCTCAGCGTCAGTATCGGACCAGAGAGCCGCCTTCGCCACTGGTGTTCCTCCCGATATCTACGAATTTCACCTCTACACCGGGAATTCCACTCTCCTCTCCCGTACTCTAGCCGAGCAGTTTCAAATGCCCTTCTTCCGTTAAGCGGAAGGCTTTCACATCTGACTTACCCGACCGCCTGCACGCGCTTTACGCCCAATAATTCCGAACAACGCTTGCACCCTCCGTATTACCGCGGCTGCTGGCACGGAGTTAGCCGGTGCTTCCTCCGGTAGTACCGTCAAATGCCGATGGTATTCGCATCGGCATGTTTCTTCCCACCTGACAGGGCTTTACGACCCGAAAGCCTTCATCACCCACGCGGCGTTGCTGCGTCAGGGTTTCCCCCATTGCGCAAGATTCCCCACTGCTGCCTCCCGTAGGAGTCTGGACCGTGTCTCAGTTCCAGTGTGGCTGGCCATCCTCTCAGACCAGCTAACCATCGTTGCCTTGGTAGGCCATTACCCTACCAACAAGCTAATGGTACGCGGGCCCATCCTTGAGCAATAGCTTGCATGCAGAGGCCATCTTTGATCTCACTCCCCATGGGAATGGGATATTATTCGGTATTAGCCCCGCTTTCGCGGAGTTATCCCCAACTCAGGGGTAGGTTACCCACGCGTTACTCACCCGTGCGCCACTTTACTCTCCCAGTTGCCCGGGATTTCTCGTTCGACTTGCATGTGTTAAGCACGCCGCCAGCGTTCGTTCTGAGCCAGGATCAAACTCTCCAGTTTATAGCTAAAGATTTGATCCCTTTGTTCATAAGAAAATTCAGAAACCCGAAATCAATAACCCCTATTCTTTTTTCAAAGAGCAACAATCAACCAGTGTATAATATATAATGAAAGCTTTTTTTTGTCAAGGAGAAAAAATTTCAAAGACTGTATTTCCTTTTTATCCAAAACTTTATAATTATAATGTTTTTTTATTAAATGTCAAGAATTTTTATTCTATGAAATTTCTTTTTTCCAGCCCTTAAAAAAATCTCGCCTTTTTTATTGAAATCTCGAGAGGTTACAAGATGGTCAAACTGATGCACCCTTCTCTCATTCAAATACCCTCCCCCCTGTTCAATCAACCTCCGCGCTTCTGACCCCGACGCCGAGAGATGGGTCGCCTCAAACAATTTGAAGATCGGTACCCCCTCGATCAATTCATTTTTATCCAGATAGGTGGTTGGGATCGACGCATCATCGTTTGCTTCCTTTGAAAAAAGGGCCCTGGAAGCTGCCCTTGCCTTCTGCGCCCCTTCCTCCCCGTGAACAATCCTTGTCGCCTCAAAGGCGAGGACTTCCTTGACTTTTCTAATTTCGGCCCCTTTGAGCTTTCCGCATTCGCGAACTTCTTCCATAGAAAGAAAAGTGAAGAGGGCCAAAAATCGGCCGACGTCCCGGTCGTCCGTATTGATCCAGAATTGGTAATACTCATAAGGGGAAGTCCGTTCAGGATCCAACCAAATCGCCCCCTTCTCGGTTTTCCCCATTTTTCTTCCGTCGGCGGTCATGATGAGCGGAAAAGTGATTCCATAGGCCTGGCCCCCCTCCAGACGCCGAATCAGGTCAATGCCTGCCACTATATTTCCCCACTGATCACTCCCTCCCATTTGGATCAAACAGTTGTAATTCCTAAAAAGATGCCAAAAATCATAAGCCTGAAGGAGTTGATAATTGAATTCGATAAAGGAAAGTCCCGTCTCCAGCCGGATCCTGATCGATTCTGTCGATAACATCCGATTCACACTGAAGTGAACGCCAATGTCCCGAAGGAAATCGATATACTTCAGCCGGGTCAGCCAGTCGGCATTGTTTAAAAGAAGAGCCCTGTCCTCAGAAAAATCGAGGAACCTGGAAAACTGCTTCTTCTGAGCCTCTGCATTCTTGTCGATTTCTTCATACGTGAGGATCTGTCGCATCACATCTTTCCCGCTTGGATCACCCACTAAACCCGTTCCGCCTCCGACCAATGCAATCGGGCGATGGCCGTGCCTTTGCATATGGGCCAGGGACATGATGGGAACCAGGTTGCCCACATGGAAGCTGGAAGCGGTAGGATCAAACCCAATGTAGCAGGTTACGTTTCCCTCTAATATTTCAGCGATCCCTTCCTCGTCGGTCAACTGATCGAGAAAACCCCTTTCCCTGAAAACATCATAGACATTTTCTTTTTGTCCCAAAGCTTGCCTCTCCTTTAAGCTCCATTAAGTTAGCGGAACCCTGATTCTCTCGATCTTCCCCGACCTCCCCGTCAATGAATCCACCTCAATAACGACACCTTGAAGCTCGATGTCTTCCGTGGCGACATCAAATTTCCACGGAATCTGCGTTAAGAGTCGGTTCACAGCCACCTGTTTTTGGATACCAATGACCGAATCAAGCGGTCCCGTCATACCGACATCGGTAATATAAGCGGTCCCTTCTCCTAAAATTTTCTCATCACTGGTCTGCACATGGGTATGTGTTCCCAGCACGGCGCTCACCTTTCCATCCAAAAACCATCCCATCGCAACCTTCTCCGAAGTCGCCTCTGCATGAAAATCGACCAGGATGATCGGGGTCTCCTTCCTCAATGCTTCAATCTCAACCTCCCCGATGCGGAAGGGGCAGTCGAGATGCTTCATAAAGACCCTCCCTTCCAGATTGACCACCCCGATTTTTTCCCCATGCTTCGCCTGGAAAACACCCGACCCGCGGCCCGGGACATGGGGAGGATAATTTGCAGGCCTCAAAATTCTTCTCTCCTCATCCAGAAAGGGTAAGATCTCCTTTTTAGCCCAGATATGGTTTCCTGAAGTCAGAATATCCACTCCTTGATCCATCATCTCGATGGCGATTGCAGGGGTAATTCCCATTCCCCCTGCGGCGTTCTCTCCGTTGGCGATCGTGAAATCGATCCCATGGTCACTGACGACTTTTTTTAGAAGTCCACTGATCGCTTTTCTGCCTGGTTTCCCGACAATGTCGCCGATAAAAAGAATACGCATCCCCAAATCCGTTGAAAACAGTGATCAGTTATCAGTAATCAGTCAACAATATTACCGTCCTTTGTCACTGATGACTGATGACTGTTCACCGATCACTGTATCATTTAGCAATTTCCACCGCCCGCATCTCCCGGATGACCGTCACCTTGATCTGGCCGGGGTAGGTCAGTTCTTTTTCAATCTTCCGGGCGATTTCTCGAGAAAGCATTGCCGATGCTTCGTCGGAGATGCGGTCGGGCTGGACCATCACACGGATCTCCCTCCCCGCCTGAATAGCATACGATTTTTCCACGCCCTGAAAAGACTGGGCGATCTTTTCCAGGTCCTCCAGCCGTTTGACATAAGTCTCAATCATCTCTCGCCTGGCCCCCGGTCTTGCCCCGGAAAGGGCATCCGCCGCTTCCACCAAAACATCCAAAATGGATTCCGGTTTTTCCTCCTCGTGATGGGAGGCAATGGCATGAACGATCGTAGGGGACTCCCCGTATTTCTTTGCCAAATCCGCCCCGATTCTTCCATGGGGGCCTTCCACCTCATGGTCCACCGCTTTTCCTATATCATGCAGGAGTCCCGCTCTCTTGGCCTGCTTCACATTGATGCCCAACTCAGCCGCCATGATCCCGCACAGGAAAGCCACCTCCAGTGAGTGCTGGTAGACATTTTGTGCATAACTTGTACGATATTTAAGCCGCCCGATCAGTTTGATCACTTCCGGATGGATGCTATGAACTCCCACGTCGAAGGTGGCCTGCTCGCCGGCTTCGCGGATGGATGCCTCCACTTCCTGTTCCACCTTCTGGACGATCTCTTCAATCCTCGCAGGATGGATTCGACCATCGTTCACCAGACGTTCAAGAGCGATCCGGGCAACCTCCCTCCGGACAGGATTGAATCCCGAAAGGATGACCGCCTCCGGAGTATCATCGATGATCAGGTCAATCCCGGTCGCCGCTTCAAGGGCCCTGATATTCCGGCCTTCCCGGCCGATGATGCGCCCCTTCATCTCTTCGTTCGGCAAATTGACAACGGAAACGGTCTGTTCGGCGACATACTCCCCTGCATAACGCTGAATCGCTAAGCTTATAATTTCCTTTGCTTTTTTGTCTGCGGTCTCCCTTGCTTCTTCATCAATTTTCTTGATCCTTTTGGCTGCCTCGTGCCTGGCCTCTTCCTCCATCGAATCCATCAGGAGGCGTTTGGCTTCTTCAGAAGACATCTTGGCAATGTTTTCAAGTTGAGCCCTTTGCCTCTCCATCAGCTCAACCACCTTCTTCTCCTGCTCCTGAACGTTTTTTTCCTGCTGGGCTAATCCCTTTTCTTTACGGTGGACCTCCGCCTCTTTTGTATCAAGCATCTCAATCTTCTTGTCCAGATGGGACTCTCTCTGGATGATCCTTCTCTCCAGATTCTGGAGTTCCTGCCTTTTTTCCACCGTCTCCTTTTCGAATTCCGCCTTTTCCTGATAGAACTTTTCTTTGGCCTGAAGAAGAGCCTCTTTCTTTAAGATTTCGGCCTCTTTCTCCGCATCTTCAATCAGACGCTTGGCAACCTCGTTTGCCGCCCCGACCTTGCCCTCGGAGTATCTTTTGCTCAGAAGAAATCCGATGATCCCTCCGAGAACCGCCATTCCTAAAACAAGAACAATATAAAGTCCAACGGATAAGTTCAACAAAGTTCAACTCACCTCCTTTTTCATTTCTTTTTAGAGAAAGGCTCGTTAGATGAGAGAAGGAAGGGCACAGGGACAAAAGAGAGAAAAAACAGGGCTTGATTTAAGCCGACTGGGACGGAACAACAAATAAAATCCCGGGGGCAAATTCCATCTTCCCTTTTTTATGTCATGAAATCCTGCAAAACATTCGGAGAGGGAGGACGGGAGATACACTTCCCGTTGCTCGACCCGCCCGGATGATCGATTGAGGACTCCAATCATATTCTGGATGAAAATCCGTATCAAACTCATCCTTTTTTTCTCTATCTTGTCACACCTTTCCATCTGCTCATGATGGAGTGAATTCCTCCCCCCTGCAAGGCGTTCTCCGGTCAACCCCCGGGACACTCCCTCCGGGAAGATCCCCTTGAAAGGTTGTTTGATCCCCGGTGACCCGGCCTTCTTGAACACCCCAGGGGAACCCTTAGCCGGTGATGCTAAGCTTCCCTGATTCCTTTCCTCCTATTCGGATATCAATCTTGTCGGCCAAATCTTTCGATTTTCCCTCGACTTCTCGAAGGATGGCCATCCGTTTCTCTTTTTCCTTTAAAAGATCGTCGGCAATATTGAGGGCGGTTAAAATCGCAACGTTTAACGTGGAAACACTTCTCGTCTTTTTTATCACTTCATCCATTTTTTCATTCACATACCGGGCTATTTCCTGGATATGATCCTCCTCGGCATCTGTCTTCACCGTATAGGTTTGACCGAACACTTTAATTTCTGCCGACCGCTCGTTTCCCATACCTCTATCTCACGTATCTCACGCCCGTCCGAATCATATGCCCCGTATTCATACGCATACGGACGGATATCAAAGATCAATGCTCCGCAAACGGTGAAGGAGCTGATCGATCCGGATTTTGACCTTTTCCCGGTCCTGGGAGAGGAGGTCCATATTTTTTTCTAACCGAATCCGTTTTTCCTTCTCCTCATTGACCTCGGCAGCCAATTCGTCTCTCTCCCTTACCAGTTCCTCATATTTCTTCAAAAGATGCCCGATCTTCTCCTCAAGCGCGGAGAACAAACCCCTCTCCTCTTCGGGAACAACCTTTTCCGCTTTTTCATCTAATGATATTTCGTCCGTCATAAAAAGTCAACTCTCATAGAAAACATTATTGCAAATTACAAAATTAACATTGATCAATTAGCAATGAATGATAAAGCAAACTTGAATCCGAATTTCTTAATCATTTTCGTTTTTTCACTGCTAATTGTTAATTTTTCAATGTTAATTTTGCAGTGATCTTCAATTAAGCGGCATTCAGCAGATAGGCCTTCATAAAATCGTCAATTTCTCCATCCAGCACCCTGTCCACCTGGTGGATGACCGTATCGGTCCGGTGATCCTTCACCATTTTATAGGGATGCATAATGTAGGACCGGATCTGGCTGCCCCAGGCAATTTCTTTCTTGTTGTTGTGAAGTTCCCCTAACTTCTCGGTCTTCTCTTTCATCTCCTTTTCATAAAGGCGGGCCCTTAATATCTTCAGGGCGGTTGCCTTATTTTTATGCTGCGACCGTTCGTTCTGGCACTGGACGACCATTCCGGTGGGAAGGTGGGTAATCCTCACTGCGGAATCGGTTTTATTGACATGCTGTCCCCCTGCACCGCTCGACCGGAACGTGTCGATTCTCAAATCTTTCTCGTCGACTTCAATCACAATGTCATCGGGGACCTCGGGGATGACAAAGACCGATGCGAAAGAGGTATGGCGTCTTGCGCCAGCATCAAAAGGCGAAATACGGACCAGCCGGTGAATCCCCACCTCCGCCTTCAAATATCCGTAGGCATATCGTCCGTTAGCCGTAAAGGTAACGTTCTTGAGACCTGCCTCATCACCTGAAAGAATATCGATGATCTCGGTCCGATACCCCTTGTCCTCCGCCCACCTCAGATACATCCGAAGGAGCATTTCAACCCAGTCCTGCGCCTCCGTGCCGCCCGCCCCTGCATTAATGCTGACGATTGCATTTCTTTCGTCATGTTCCCCTCCGAGCATCCTTCTGAACTCCATCTGGTCGATTGCCTCTTCGCGCTTCTCGATCCTGCCGAGTAATTCCTGGGCTTCCTTTTCATCTTGCTGCTCCTCGATCAGCTGGAGAAGAATCTCCATCTCCTCAATATCCTTCTTCTCCTGTTGCCAGGGGGAGAGATTGTCCAGCAGGGAGGTCCGTTCCTTTAAAATTTTCTGTGTGGTTTCACCCCCTTCCCAGAAATGAGGTTCTAACATCATCTTTCCAATTTCATCAAGCCTCTTCTTTTTGCCGTCGATGTCAAAGATAACCTCGAAGAATTTCTAAACGATGGTTTAAATCTTTTAACCGGTCTCTCAATTCAATATTCATATCCATCACCTTCCTTTTAAATTCTTCGTATTAAATAACATAAATCAAAAAAAAGATAAACATTTTTTAGCAACCCGTTGATATATTTAAATATATTAGCGTGTTCTCATCTCTTATTCAACAGGGCGGCCAGCTCTTTCCCGACCAATGCTGGATTTCTGGCGACTCGAACGCCTGCTTTTCCCAAAGCTTCCATCTTCTCATCGGCTGTCCCTTTTCCTCCCGATATGATGGCGCCTGCATGTCCCATTCTTCTTCCTGGAGGAGCAGTCAGCCCTGCGATAAAGGCAACCACCGGTTTACTCACATTCCCTTCCATAAAATCGGCTGCCTCCTCTTCAGCTGTTCCTCCAATCTCGCCAATCATGATCAGGGCTTCGGTTTCAGGGTCTTTTTCAAAAAGTTTTAAAAGATCGACATAGTTCAGCCCGATGATCTGATCCCCACCAATGCCCACGCAGGTCGATTGACCGATCCCCAGCTTTGTCAATTGATCCACAACCTCGTAAGTAAGCGTTCCGCTCCGGGACATGATCCCTACATTGCCCCGTCTGTGAATATATCCTGCCATCACTCCGATTTTGCATTTTCCTGGAGAGATGATTCCAGGAGTATTGGGACCGATGAGATTCGAACCTCTCTCTTTAAGATATTTTCGAACCATCACCATGTCCAGGGTCGGAATTCCCTCCGTCAAACAAACAACCACCGGTAGCCCTGAATCAGCCGCCTCCATAATCGCATCTGCTGCAAAGGCAGGAGGAACAAAGATGGAAGAGGCGTTTGCATCGGTCTCTTTAACCGCTTCTATCACGCTATTAAAAACGGGGATCCCCTCTATCTTCTGTCCTCCCTTACCCGGCGTCACTCCGGCGACCACTTTTGTTCCATACTCCACCATCTGTTTCGTATGAAAAAGGCCCTCGTTCCCTGTAATCCCCTGAACCACCACTTTCGTCTTTTCATCCACTAAGATGCTCATATATCCTCCAGGGTTAAGTTATAAGTGCCTAAAGTGAGCTAAAGTGACTAAAGCAAAAAATCAATTTTAGGCACTTTAGGCACTCGTAACTTTAGTCACTATCTTTTCAAAGCTTCCACTACCCTCTGGGCCCCCTCCTGCATGCCGGAAGCGACAGAAAAATTAAGGCCCGACTCCCTTAAGATCCTTCTTCCTTCGTCGACATTCGTTCCCTCCAGCCTGACCACTACTGGAACGTTCACCTTCATCTCTGAGACAGCCTCGGTTACTCCTTTGGCGAGCGTATCGCATCGAAGAATCCCGCCGAAGATGTTGATAAAAACAACCTTCACTGCCGGATCCGACATAAGAATCCTGAAACCGTTTTTGACCATTTCCGACGTTGCGCCTCCGCCGACATCGAGGAAGTTGGCGGGTTCGGCTCCCAGCACCTTGATGATGTCCATCGTCGCCATTGCCAAACCGGCCCCGTTCACCATGCACCCCACGCTTCCGTCGAGTTTGATATAATTCAGGTTGTATTTGGAGGCTTCCACCTCCAGAGGAGCCTCTTCATTTAAATCTCTTAGCGCGGCAATCTCTTTGTGACGGAAAAGGCCATTATCATCAAAATTGAATTTTGCATCAAGGGCGATAAAGTCGCCGCTTCCGGTAAGCGCCAGGGGGTTGATTTCTGCCAGAAGACAGTCTTTTTCGTAAAAGGTTTTATAAAGGCCGTTCAACAGGCTTCTCAATTTTGCGACCTGTGCGGGTTCAAGTCCAAGCCCATAGCCAATCTTGTTCGCCTGAAATGGCCTCAACCCGACAGAAGGCTCAATCCACTCCTTTATGATCTTCTCCGGGGACTCTGCGGCAACCTTCTCAATCTCCACCCCTCCTTCGCGGCTGGCCATGATCACCGGGCACTCTCTGGAGCGATCGATCACGACTCCAAGATAAAGTTCCTCCTGGATATCCGCTCCCTCCTCCATCAGTATCTTTCGAACCACCCTGCCTGAAGGGCCTGTCTGGTGAGTGATCAGGGTCATCCCCAGAATCTCTCTCGCCGCTTTCTCCGCTTCTTCGGGATGATTCACGACCCTCACCCCTCCCCCTTTTCCCCTTCCTCCTGCGTGGATCTGTGCCTTGACGACAAGGGGTCTCCTTTCAATACCATCGGCAATTTTTCTCGCCTCTTCAGGGGTTTCGGCCACACCGCCCTTTGGAACAGGAACACCGTAACTTTTCAGGATCTCTTTGGCCTGATATTCGTGGATCTTCATTTCCATCTCCTCCTCAGAAAAATTGGCAGGCTTATTATAACGGATTT
Source organism: Deltaproteobacteria bacterium (assembly GCA_020059605.1). Taxonomy (GTDB): domain Bacteria; phylum Desulfobacterota; class BSN033; order BSN033; family UBA1163; genus RBG-16-49-23. Next base: position 411 of record JAGVBT010000089.1, on the reverse strand, counting down.
CATCCACCTAAAAAAGAGGAAAATAAAGACCAAATGGAAATAAGTATTTTGGGGTTACAATTGACCATCTTTCCTCTGAATCGTGTTTAATTGCATCGTGGCTCCCCTTTCTTTAAAAGTTTTTCGCTTTCGTGGATTATTCCACGGAGGGAGCCATGCTTCAACTTTCAACTAAAAACAGTATAACCTCTTTGATGCCATCCAATATCCCGAATCAATAACCCTCAAAGGCTAAAATCATCCAACGATATACTCTTCTTAGGAATTGGAGATTCCAAATATTATCGGTTTGGGTAAACCTTACAGTTGCAAAACCGGCCATGGGTAAATCGCTCTTCAAGGCTTCGAATGGCGGTTAATCGGATGTCTTAAAGGAATCGCTGGACTTAACCCAAGGTGAATTCCAGTATG
>JAGVBT010000055.1 GCA_020059605.1 Deltaproteobacteria bacterium | reverse complement strand
GACCCGTGATCTCGCGTTCCGATTCCTTGAAATACATGAACACCGTCACCCGGAGATAGTAATAGACGGAGATGGCGCTGTTGAGAACCCCGAGAATGGCTAACCAGTAGAATTTCGCCTCCACCGCCGCGCTGAAGATATAGAATTTGGCCATGAACCCGCCCAGCGGAGGAATCCCCGCCATGGAGAGGAGGAAGATGGTCATCGAAACGGCGAGGAGGGGATATTTGAAACCCACTCCTGCATAATCGGAGATCAGGGTGTTCTCCTCGCCTTTCTTTCCAAGGAGGATCACGCAGGCAAAAGCCCCCACATTCATAAAGGCATACGCCATGAGGTAGAAGAGCATCCCCGAAATCCCCAGCTCATTCCCGGCGACAAAGGCGACGAGAATATACCCGGCATGGGCGATGCTTGAATAGGCCAGCATTCTTTTGATGTTATTTTGAGAGATGGCGACAATGTTTCCGACCGTCATGGTCGCCACCGCGATCAGCCACATGATCGAGGTCCAGTCCGGACGGAAATCCGGAAGGGCGGTGAAGAAGACGCGGATCAGAGCCGCAAAGCCTGCGGCTTTCACACCCGTGGCCATGAAGGCGGTAACGGAGGTTGGAGCCCCTTCATAGACATCGGGTGTCCACATATGGAAAGGAACGGAGGCGATCTTAAAGCCGAATCCGATCGTAAGAAGAGCCAGACTCAACAGAAGCATCGGAGAGTCGAGAAGTTTTTGCGCTGCGATATACGAGGCGATATCCTTCAGGTGGAGAGATCCGGTGGCGCCGTAAATGAAAGCGATCCCATAGAGAAGAAAACCGGTGGCAAAGGCGCCAAGGAGGAAGTATTTGAATGCCGCTTCCACCGATCTCCGATCCCCCCTCAGCATTCCCGCAAGGATGTAAATGGAAATGGACATCGTTTCCAGGCCGAGGAAGATGACGAGCAGATGGGTCCCCCCGGCCATGAGCATCATCCCGAGCGCCGCAAAAAGGATCAGGGCATAATATTCCCCGAAACCGATCCCTTCCCTCGAGGCGTAGCTCATGGAGATCAGGATTGTCAGAAAGGCAATGATGAGGATTGTAATTTTGAAGAAGACGGCAAATCCATCGGAAGTGAACATCCCTCCAAACCCGGTTTGACCCGATTCCATTAGGGGAAGCGTATAGAAGAAGGCAATGATCACACCGATCAGACTGAAGACCCCGAGATAGCCCTTCTTTTCTCCCTTGGGCGCAAAGACATCGACGAGAAGAACCAGGAGTCCAAAGGCCGTGATGACGATTTCCGGTGCGATGAGGTAAAAATCAATCTCTGGCAGTTTCATCAAAAATCCTCCAAATAACAGGGTTCAAGGATTCGAGGATTCAAGGGTTCTATAATTTAAATGAATTAAAAATTATTTTTCCACTCGAACCCTTGATCCCTTGAACCCTTTCATTTTTTAATCTCTGCGACCTTTGGTGCAGGCAGGTCCGCTTTCATCTCGACCTTTCCCCTGAAGTCCTTCAAGAATTTCTCTACGCTTGCATCCATCTTGTTGAAGAAGAGTTTGGGATAGATCCCCATGAGAAGGATCAGTGCGACCATCGGGATGAGGGTGATGACCTCCCGTGCATTGAGGTCTTTCAGCCCTTCATTCTTAGGGTTGGTAATCTTTCCGAACATCACCCGCTGGAACATCCAGAGCATGTAGGCCGCTCCCAGGATGACTCCTGCGGCAGCCAGGACCCCATAGACGACATTGGCTCGAAAGGCCCCTAACAGGATCAGAAACTCTCCCACAAAGCCATTCGTTCCGGGCAGTCCGATGGAGGAGAGGGTGACGATCATAAAAAAGACGGCAAAGACAGGCATCACCTTGGAGATGCCGCCGAAATCGGAGATCATCCGGGTGTGGCGTCGCTCATAAATCATGCCGACGATCAAGAAGAGAGAACCCGTGCTGATCCCGTGGTTGAGCATCTGGTAGATCGATCCCTGAACGCCCTGAGTGTTCAGGGCAAACATGCCTAACATGACATAGCCCAAGTGGCTGACGCTTGAAAAGGCAACCAGCCTCTTTAAGTCCGGTTGCATCATCGAGACCAGGGCGCCGTAAATGATACCGATGAGCGCCAGTATGGAAATCAGGGGCATCAGGTCCAAGGCGGCATTCGGGAAAAGAGGTATGGCAAACCGGATGAATCCATAAGTTCCCATCTTCAGCAGGACGCCGGCCAGGATCACGCTTCCGGCGGTGGGCGCTTCGGTATGGGCATCGGGCAACCAGGTGTGGAAGGGAAACATCGGAACCTTGATGGCAAAGGCCAGGGCAAAGGCCCCGAAGAGCCAGTGCTGTGTGCCCGCAGGGATTCCCAATTGGTAGAGTTCAAGCACATCAAAGGTCGCCTTCCCGGTGGCCTCGGCGTTGATGAAATAGAGGGCCAGAATGGCGACAAGCATGAGAACGCTTCCGGCCATGGTGAAAAGGAAGAACTTGATCGCCGCATAGATTCGCCTTGCCGGATTTCCCCACACGCCGATGAGGAAGCACATTGGGATCAGCATCACTTCCCAGAATACGTAGAAGAGGATGAGGTCGAGTGCAACCAGGGCACCGATCATTCCCGTCTCGAGGAAGAGAAACGAGATCATATACTCTTTCACCCTGAAGGTGATGGCCGTCCATGAGCAAAGGATGCAAAGCACGGTGAGGAAGGTGGCCAAAAGGACGAGGAGGAGGCTGATCCCATCAATCCCCAATTTATAACTGATCCCGTACGCCTCCACCCACCACCAGTCTTCCACAAATTGCATGGCCGCAGTGGCGGAATCGAATTTAAAGAAAAGGGGCAGGGAGACCACGAATTCGACAAGGGCAAAAACCAGGGCCGCGATGCGGATCGTACTATCTTTATGAATGAAGAGGAGAACGATCGCCCCCGCCAGCGGGAAGAAGATCAGAAAGGATAGGATGGGAATTCCCAAGATGTCCATGAAATCGCTCCTTTTGTTTATACACGAATGACTCGAATGATAACGAATTTCGCGAATACATTAGAGAAAATTCGATTAATTCGCTCCCATTCGCTCTATTCGTTTTTTCCTTAAAAGAGTCCCCGCATGACATAGTAGAGGACGAGGATCAGCCCGCCGAGGATGATTGAAAAGGCGTAGCTCTGAACCAACCCTGTCTGCATCTTCCTCATCACGCCGGACAGCCACCCGATCAAATAGGCCATCCCATTGACCGTTCCATCAATCACAAGCTCATCGAATCCCTTCCAGAGTCCCATCCCTAATTTCTTCAGGGAGTTGACGAAAAGGGCCTGGTAGAGTTCGTCCACATAATATTTATTCGAAACGACTTGATACAACCCCCTCCACTTCTCGGCCAGCATCTTCGGCATGGCCGGATTTTTCAAGTATAAAAAGTAGGCAATTCCAATCCCGGTGAGGGCGATTAAGACGGACACGGCCATCAGAAAGAGTTCCAGGGCGGTATGATCTCCGGCACCTCCTCCGGCGGCCCACGCCTCGGAGATGAGCGAGAATGCGGCATGACCTTTCACAGGTTCGACCCCTCCGCCCACCACAGGCGCTAAAAATTCATGGATGTGGTTGGCTCCGCCCAGAACGTGGGGAATGCCCACATAACCTCCCACAATGGAGAGGAAGGCCAGGACCATCAGGGGAACGGTCATGATCTTCGGCGATTCATGGATGTGGTGCGCCACATGGGGATCCACCCTGGACTCTCCAAAGAAAGTCATGAAGAGCGCCCGGAACATATAGAAAGCGGTCATCCCCGCGGCCACGGCAGCCGCCAGCCAGAGCAGGAAATGGCCGCGGTCGCTGGAGAAGGCCATCCAGAGAATCTCATCCTTGCTGAAGAATCCCGAAAGGCCGGGAATACCCGCAATCGCCAGCGTGGCGATGAAGAAGGTTCCGAAGGTGACGGGAATTTTCTTTCTCAGGGCCCCCATCTTGCGGATATCGAGCTCTCCGCTCAGGGCGTGCATCACGCTTCCCGCTCCGAGAAAGAGGAGTCCCTTGAAGAAGGCATGGGTCATCAGGTGAAAGATTCCTGCCGCATAGGCTCCCACGCCAACGGCAAGAAACATGTAACCCAACTGGCTGATCGTCGAATAGGCGAGGATCTTCTTGATATCGGTCTGGCAGAAACCGATCGAGGCCGTATAGATGGCCGTGGCCACGCCCACGATGGCCACGACGGTCATCGCGATGGGCGCCATGTTATAGAGGACGCTGCACCGGGCAACCATGTAGACACCTGCCGTCACCATGGTGGCCGCATGGATCAGGGAGCTGACCGGCGTGGGACCCTCCATCGCATCGGGAAGCCAGACATAGAGGGGAATCTGCGCCGACTTTCCGCAGGCTCCGACAAAGAACAAAAGGGTGATGGCGGTCACGGTCGTGGTATCCAGTTTATTGGCATTGGCAAAGACCTCGGTGAAATCGAGCGTCCAGATCCCGTGCTGTCCCAGACTGGTGAAAAGGAGGAACATCCCCAGGATGAAGCCGAAATCGCCGACGCGGTTGACGATAAAGGCCTTTTTGCCCGCATTGGCCGCAGAATCCTTCTCATACCAGAAGCCGATCAGGAGATAGGAGCAGAGGCCCACGCCTTCCCAACCCACAAACATCAATAAGAAGTTGTTGGCCAGGACGAGGTTGAGCATCATGAAGACAAAGAGGTTGAGATAGGTGAAAAACCGGGAGAAACCCGGGTCATCATGCATGTATCCTACGGAGTAAACGTGGATGAAGAAGCTCACTCCGGTCACGACCAGGACCATCAGGATGGAGAGGGGATCGATCTGATAGCCGATCACGGTCTGAAATGAGCCTGAGACAATCCAGTCGAAGATCACCTTCTCGAAGAGCCGCTCGGAGGGGGGTTTATGGATCAGTTCGAAGAAGATGAGAATGGCGGTGAGAAAGGAAAACCCGATGGCGGCGGGACCGACCACGCTGACCACACCTTTCCCCAGACGCTTTCCCAACAACCCGTTGATCAGAAATCCGATGAAAGGAAACAGGGGGATCAACCACACATATTCAAGCATGAAAGACTCCTTTTACCTTAAGGGTTCCAGGATTCGAGGGTTCATGGGTTCAAGGGCTTTAAAGTGTTCACTCGCCCCCTTGAATCCTTGACCCCTTGACCCCTTTCTTTTCAAATTACCATTTCAGTAGATTCACGTCATCGACATTGATCGTCTCTCTTGAACGATAGAGCATCACAAAGATCGCCAGACCCACCGCCGCCTCGGCTGCGGCCACAGCCATCACGAAGAAGGCAAAGATCACCCCGTCGATCGACTGGAGAAAACGGGAAAAGGTGATAAACGTCAGGTTGACCGCATTGAGCATCAACTCGATGCAGATGAAGACGATGATCGCATTGCGACGGGTCAACACCCCGATCACACCGATCGTGAAGAGGATTCCGCTCAACATGAGATAAAGGGCAGGGGGGATGGTTGGCACGACCCACATAGTTGATTCTCCTTAAGTCCTTTTCTTGCTTAAAATCACTGCACCGATGATGGCGACCGTTAAGAGGATGGCCGCAATCTCAAAGGGGAAAACATAGTCCGTGAAAAGCGCCTCGCCCACGGCTTGGACATTGCTGCCCATTTTTTCCGTCGTATAGGAACCCGTCTGGCCGGTTGGGGGTTTTGCCACGACGGTATAAAGAATCCCGAAGAGGAAGAGAACGGCCAGGAATCCTCCGATGACCTTTGAATGAACGATCTTCAACTTGGAACGGAGCTCCGTCTCAAGGTCGAGGAGCATGATGACGAAGACGATGAGCATCACAATCGCCCCTGCATAGACGATGACCTGGATGATGGCAATGAACGGGTTGTAAAGCAAAATGTAAAGGACGGCCACGCAGAGAAGGGTGAGTACCATGAAGAGGGCGCTGTGGATGGGATTCTTGCGTGTGATGACAAGCAGGGAGGCCACGATCGATACAAAGGCCATTCCCATAAAGATCAACCACTGAAAGAGAATTCCGAAATTTTCAGCCATGGTCTTGCTCCTAACTTAGCCAACCCTGAAACAAACAGGTTTTAGTGTTTAATAAATCCGATTACGGATTATATTTCTTCTGCTCCAGAAGTTCCTCCGTGTTCATGAGAAAAGGCGCTCTCTCTCTTCCCACCCATTCATACGTTTTTCCCATGAAGATGGCATTCACCGGGCAGGCCTCTTCGCAATACCCGCAGAAGATGCATCTCATGGCATCGAGCTCATAGGTGAGGGGATAGCGCTTTCCGTTCTCATCCTCGGCGGTCACAATATGAATGCACTGGGAAGGGCAGACCGCCATGCAGAGGCCGCAGGCGACACACTTCGTCTTTCCCTGCTCATCCTTCTCAAAATACTGGATTCCCCTCCAACGTTTCGCAGGAGGCACCTTCTCCTCCGGATACTGGATGGTGATCGGCCTGGAGAAGAACCGGCCCAATGTGAATGCCAGACCCTTTAGTAATGGAATGATCATGCGTGGTCCCTCGTTAACCTTTCAGTAAAACGATTAAGGCAGTGATAAAGATATTGACAAGCGTCAACTCAAATAAAACCTTCCAACCAAACTTCATGATCTGATCGTAGCGGAGTCTGGGGAAGGTTCCCCGCTGCCAGATGAAGAAGAAGATCAGCACGAAGACTTTCACCGCAAACCAGAAGACCCCGGGGATAAAGTCGAGCTGGGGCAGGGGAGCCTGCCATCCCCCCAGGAAGAGCGTCACGGCGACGGAAGCGACGGTGATCATATGGGCGTATTCGGCCATGAAAAAGAGAGCAAACTTCATGCTGCTGTACTCGATATTAAACCCGCAGGCCAGTTCCGATTCCGACTCCGGCATATCAAAGGGGGTCCGGTTGATCTCGGCTAGGGCGCAGATGATGAAAAAGACGAAAGCGGCGGGTTGATACAAAATGTTCCAGTGCCAGAACCCGCCTGCCTGGAGCGCAACGATCTCCGAAAGCCTGAGGCTCTGCGAGAGAATGATGACTCCGACGATCGAAAGTCCGAGCGCCACCTCATAACTGATCATCTGGGCTGCCGCCCGAAGCGATCCCGTCAGGCCGTATTTATTGCCCGAAGACCAACCTCCGAGGACGATCCCGAATTCGCCAAGGGAGGCGATGCCGAAAACATAAAGGAGTCCGATGTCGATATCGGCGATCCGCAATTTGACCACCCAGTCCGTTCCCGGGATGGTGAACTGGTCTCCAAAGGGGATCACGGCAAACATGCTGATCGCCGCAATGATAGCGATCATCGGCGAAATGACAAAAATCGCCTTATCCGAGTTTCCAGGAACAAGATCCTCCTTGAAAAAAGCCTTGATGCCGTCCGAAAAGGGCTGCAATAGGCCGAAGGGCCCACAGCGATTGGGGCCAAAGCGGATCTGAATGTGGCCCAGGACTTTCCGTTCGAGCCAGGTCAGATAGGCTACGGAGAGCATCAGGCAAGCAAAGACCACCACGCATTTCACAATTGTTTCAATGAGAAGATATAAGACCTGCATCCTGCTTCTCCTCTAAATCCCTTTTTTCAGCTACACCGCAAAGAGCCCTACCCGCACGCACCGGAGGCAACGCTCGGCCTCCTTCTGTGCGACAGGGATGGTAAACCCCTTTTCCACTTCTTCCAAGGTCCACTTTCTCGACTCCGGAGGAAGCATCTCTAACGCTGCCCTTTTCTGTCCGCCCGGGATCCCGATCTTTTCATCCTTGTTGTAAACCTTGATCTTCTCAACCAGAGTCTCCAGCCGATCTTCCTCCGATTCTTTGACCTCTAAACCTTTCAGGTAGGCGTCGATCTTCTCGGCCGCCTTCTTCCCGTGTCCGCCTGCGCGGACGAGGACATCCGGACCGATCACACAATCACCTCCCGAGAAGATCCCTTCGCGGTTCGTCTGAAACGTTCCCTCCTGCACCGCGATCGTGGAGCGTTTGGTTGTCTTCACCCCGTCCTTTTCCTCGAGGAAGGAGAGGTCGATCGCCTGGCCGATGGCGGGAATCACAATATCCGCCTCAATGAAAAATTCCGAACCCTTGATCGGGACAGGCCTGCGCCTTCCGCTCTCATCAGGCTCGCCCAGTTCCATCCGGATACATTCCATTCCAGTCACTTTCCCATCTTTGGCAATGATCCGGACCGGATTGCAGAGGTAGTGAAAATTCACACCCTCCTCTTCAGCATCGTGGATCTCCACCCGGTCGGCAGGCATCTCTTTCTTTGTCCGCCGATAGACCAGGTTGACATCCGACTTTCCGATTCGGAAGGAAGAACGGACGCAATCGATCGCCACATTTCCACCCCCCACGACCACCACCTTTTTTCCTTCGGGATAGGGGTCCCTTCCAAGGTTGATTTCCAGGAGATAATAAACGCCAGGAATAAATCCCTTATACCCCTTGTCCTCTCCTTCCACACCCATGGGGGTATTGGTCTGTGCGCCCACGGCAATGTAGATGGCCTTGTACCCCTGTTCAAACATCTTGGAAAGGGTGATGTCTTTTCCTACCTGTGTGTTATACCGGATCTCCGCGCCCATCTCTTCCACGAGGTTGGTTTCATATCGAATGATGTCCCTTGGAAGCCGGTAATCCGGGATTCCAACCGCAGACATGCCTCCCGGCTCGCCCAGCCTTTCGAAGATGGTGACAGGGTATCCTTTCAGGGTAAGGTAATAGGCACAGGTAAGACCGGATGGTCCAGCTCCGATAACAGCCACCTTTTCTGAACGGGCAGGAGCTTTGGCAACCTCTGGTTTTATACCCTTTTCAATCTCATAGTCGGCCACAAATCGCTTCAGCCACTTGATGGAGACGCATTCGTCCACATTCTGCCGCCTGCAGTTGTCCTCGCAGGGCCGGACGCAAACCCTTCCAAGAACTCCGGCCAGACAGGTTGCTTCCCGGATGGCGGCGAGAGATTCCACATATCTTCCCTCTTTGATCAGTTCCACGTAGCGGGAGATGGGAAGATGCGAAGGGCATGCGCTTTCACAAGGAGCGGTCACCTTCACCCTATACTCCTCTCTCGGGATTTTCTTCTTCGACCGAATCGCTTCGGCGAACTGTTCCTTAAAATATTCGAAGGCATCAAGCACAGGTCTGGGTCCGGTCTGGCCGAGATTACATTTTGAAGTCTTCAGGATCATCTCTCCTAAATACTTCAACCGGTCCAGATCCTCCGGCTTCCCTTCACCCTCCGCAATCCGGTTCAGAAGAGCGGACATGACCCGGGTTCCCACCCGGCACGGGGTGCACTTACCGCATGATTCCTTCTGGACGGCTTCCATATATGCCCGGATGAGATCGACCACATCGATCCCAGGATCCCGGACGGTGATCCCGTCCCAACCCACGAAGGCCCTGATCTTCTTCTCCTTGTCGAATTCAAGGGGAAGATTGAGAGTGGGAACGGGTTGTCTCTCTCCCTCCGGTTTTCCACGGTTATCCACAACGACCCCGCCCCAGCTGCTAAAAAGGATATCTGTCATAAGAACCCCTTCATTTAAAGATCATTGCAAAATGCAAATTGAAAATTGATGGTCTCGTAAAAAGTCCCAACCTGTCACCCTGAACTCGTTTCAGGGTCTCGTAAGTTCTTGAAACTGTTGGATGCTGAAACAAGTTCAGCATGACGTCTTTCTTGTTTTTTGACTTTT
>JAGVBT010000085.1 GCA_020059605.1 Deltaproteobacteria bacterium | reverse complement strand
TTAGGTGAAGCCTGGCCATTCCATTAAAACATCCGATTAACCGCCATTCGAAGCCTTGGAGAGCGGTTTACCCATGGCCGGTTATGCAACTGCAAGGTATATTAAAAACAGAGCCGGGAGGATATCATTTCCTGCATCAGGACGGTCAGAGAACACGGTATCCATATCCACGGAATGTTCGTCCTGGGGGCGGACGCCGACGATATCGGGACTATCCGCGGGATTGCTGATTTTGCAACAGGCCTTGGGATAGACACGGTGCAGTTCATGATTCTTACACCACTGCCGGGAACACCGCTCCTTCACGATATGACGAAGAGCGGAAGACTTCTTCATACGGACTGGAGTAAATATGATGCCCAGTATGTAGTTTTCAGACCCCGGCTCATGTCACCGACTGCCCTGCAGATTGAGACCTTCAGGGCAATGGGTCGTTTTTATTCATGGAGGTATATTCTTAGGCATCTGGCAAGATTGGACTTCCATTATACAGCGCTCGGAATCTTTGGGAAGACAGCCGTTCATAAATCCCTGAAGGTGTCTTCCGCCTATCTTGATGATCTCGATTTCAACACCGGTTAGCTGCGAGGAGTATGAGGATACCTTGTCAGACCGTTGATCTTTGTCGATCTTCTTCCAGGAAATAAGCAAACTCACCTCCCATAACGAGAATCGTCGAAGAATAAAAGACCCAAAAAACGAAAATGACCAGGGCGCTTAATGAGCCATAAAAAAAAGAGTATTGGGCGAGATGTGCGACATACCAGGTGAAAAGATGCTTCGCCAGTTCCCAGAGCAGTCCGGTAAAAAGAGCCGCCTGAAGGGCGGATGTGAAGTGGATCTTCTTATAAGGGATGATTTTGTAAATCAAAAAAAACATGCAATAGGTCAGGAAAAAAGGGAGCACGTATTTCAGGACCCATTGAATCACCGGTCCTATCGCCACGGGAATCTGTCCCCGGTAACCCTGCAGGAAGGTGACAACGGGGCTAAGAATCAGGCTCACAAGGAGGAGGATTCCTACCAGGAGAATCATCAACAGATCAATGCCGAGTCCATACAACATTCCTCCGTTTTTCTCCACCCGGAACACGATACTGAGAGCAATCCGCACGGAGCCGAAGACCCACGTGGAGAACCAGAGCAAACCTGCGAATCCAAGGATTCCCACGATCTGTCGGCTCTCGATCAGGTCCATCAGGCTTCCTATGATCTTCGGATCCAATGTCGGAGCCACATTGCTGAGATAGGTGCGTATATGATTGAGCACGGCTTGGTCGTTGTAGAGATAGGTTCCAACCAGCGCCAACAGCAGAAGGAGAAAAGGGATCAAGTTGATGAGGATGTTAAAGGCAATCCCCGAAGCCAGGAAAAAGCCGTTGTCGTCATTGAATTTTCTTAGAGCCTGCCAGAGGAGACCGAAGTTCTTGAAAAACTTTTTGAGCCGTTTGAATCTCATCGGATGAGTCCGTTTCATTGCGTCAAGATCTCCCAAGAGAAAACCTCTGATCCACTCTTAAAGAAAATGAACCGCCGGGCGGTTTGATGTCCATGGATGCTCCTTCCCTCCCCGCCTTACTTCCTCCGCCGCCTGAACCTCTCGATCCACTCAACCTCGGTGCCGGACCCCAGCATGATGGCGAGCCCCCGAGTCTCTTCATAACTTTCCAGCGCGATTGCGACAAGGCTGGTCATGGGAACCGAGAGGATCATGCCAATCGGTCCCAGGACCCACCCCCAGAAGACCAATGAAAGGAAGACAACCAGCGTCGATAATCTCAGACGCCTGCCCATCAGCTTCGGTTCCAGGATATTGCCAACGACGACATTGACGACCGCAAAGCCGAGAACGGTTAGAAGGGCAGGCCCCACCCCTAACTTGACAAGCGCGAGAAGAACAGCAGGAAGGGCGGCAATGATTGAGCCAATATTAGGCACATAGTTCAGCAGAAATGCGAGCGTTCCCCAGAGCACCGGATAATCGACTCCGAGTATGAGGAGCCAAAGCCAGATCAAGAGGCCGGTAGCCGCGCTGATCAACGTTTTAATGACCAAGTAGCGCTTTGCGCTCTGGCTGAATTTCTCAATGGTAGAAAGCGACCTCTCCGGGTTTTTTAATACAACTTGCAATTTCTTCGGCAAATCGGCTGCCTCCAGAAGGATGAACACGACCGTAAGCAGGATCAGTAATGCATTGGTGAGAACACTGCTCAGGGTTGATAATATGTCCCCTGCCAGGTCCATCACCCACCCCGGATTTAAAGAATGGGGCACCTCTCCTGCCGGGATATTAACGCCCCTTTCACGCAGCCAGCTTATTAAATCAGCAATATGGGTCGATAATCGCTCTTGATAGTCGGGAAGGGATATCAAAAAATCATTCAGCGAAGGACCTATCAATGCTCCGAAGAGCAATCCCACAATGAGGATGGCCGCCAGAATGAGAACGAGCGCAAGGACCTTCGGCACGCCCTTGCGTTGCAGCCAGAACAACGGCGGAGTGCAAATGACGGCAATAAAGACCGCCAGAAAAAAGGGGACCAGGATGGAGCTGGCCGCCTTCATTCCCGCCACTACGATGATGAAGCTGGCCAGGATCAATAGCCCGGGGGCCTTGCCCGTGCGTTTCGCACTATCATCCATTGCGTTTACTTCCGCTGTTTTTCCCCTTCTTCCCCGGTAGGTTCCTGCTCTCTTCGTTTTTCTAAATCTTTTTCAGAGGTCCTCGGTTCTTTCGGTTTTTCGATTTGTTTTTCTACAGGTCTCTGCTCTCTTTGTTTCTCTATTGTTCTTGCCGATGGTTTAACCTCTTTTGGTTTTTCAGGTCGCACTCTTTCCGGCGGTTGAACCTCCTTTGGGGGTTCTATTGCTTTCTGCGATGGTTTAATTTCCTTTGGTTTTTCTATTGCTCTTTCCGGTGCTTTAAACTCTTTTGGTTTTTCTATCACCTCTCTTTCTGGCGGCTTGGTCGTCTCTTTAGATTTTTCAGGTCCTACTTTTTCCTGTGGTTTGCTTTCTTTGGGCGCTTCCACACCTCTCTCGGCTGGCTTACCGCCCCTGAATTTTTCGGTTTCTCTCTCCACAGGTTGACCGGGCTTCTCCTGCGGAGCCGGTCTTGCCGGCGTCACTCGCTCAGGCCGTGCGACGGGCTTGTCCTGCTCAACCGGCTTTCCTAGGGTTCTGATCTCCCTCTGCTGAAGCTTTATTTCTGATTTCGGGCGGTTCACTTCGCTAGCTGGAACGATATAGTTCGTGATCTTGGGCTCTTCAATCCGAACCTCGCGGCTGACCCTCCCCTCCCGGATGTTCTTTACTCGTTCTTCAAGCACAGAAGCTCTTTCTACCCTGCCCTCACGGATAATGGCCTGGTTCTGCTGGATTCGGTTGATCACGGTGTTGTGGGGCTTCTCGTTCACTGCCACATTGGTGTAGTTGTACCGCTGCTTGATCGTCGTATAATTGTGGATCACCGTGTTGTTGACGACCGGCGCCGCACGGTAGTTATTGATGATGGTGGTAGGGTTGATGTTGGTCACCCGGACATCCCTGTAATTGCTTACTCTGTACAAATTGTTCTGAGGAATCACAACCGCATGGTTTACGTAAGCATAATTTCGGATGTTGATGTTGATCTGAGTGATGTTGACGTTGGTTACAACCACTGCATGAGGCCCCCCCCAGTGGCGGTGGCTATAATACGTCTCGCGGGGCGCCAGAGGCACCCATCCCACATAAGTTCCCCTGTGAATCCATGAAACCCTTCCCGGATACCAAAAGAAGCCTATGTTCAGGAGGGGAAGACCGACACGCACACTCACCACAGGCGGCGCCCAGTACCAGTAATTCCGCACGTAGATCCAGTTGCCGTAATGGTGGGTAACGTAACCGAAGGGCTCTGCCGGAATCCAGGTCTGGTCCCCGTACCAGTCGGTCCAGCGGCCCACGGTGAAAGGCGACCATCTCGGACCTACGGTGGTAGGCCGCCAGAACCAGCGCTCCCCACCCTCATAGTAGACCCTCTCCCACCTTCCGTTCTCTTCAAGGGCATACGACTCGTTGTGGAGGCTGGGCGGAAGATATTCAACCGACCGTCCGCCTCTCCTCGACTTCTCCGCCCAAGAGTTTTCACGGACCATGTTCCACCGGTTCCAGTCAGGATCGACGGTTCCCTCGCCTGACGACACCTGCTGCTGGTCGGCGAGGATCGATGGGGATCCGGCCGCCACGTCGTATCGGGCGTCAGTTTCCGAGTGCACGAAACTCACTTTCCCCCTCACCGCGACGACTTCAACAGAGTGGTCGCCCACGTAGAAGTCAAAGACCGAACCAGGATAGGCCAGGACGTAACCGAAAGGGCTTGTGGCTTTGATGACCGTGTCGGAGCCTTTATTGTAAAACCGGGCCACGCCAAAAGCCATGTCCATTTGTGACAGGTCGGCATCAAGGGTGATGAACTGGATCTGCGTGTTGTTACCGGTCCTGACCCAGGTCCCGTTGGGGACGATCAGTTCCGCCATTCCACGCCTTCCTGAAAAGAGAGTGTCCTCTGTGCCGAAGGGCGCATCCCTGACCGCGGCCACCCAGTCATTCTCCTCGGGAACATAACGGAGCAGGTCCCCCTCGATATAATATATGCGGCCTACCGCCATGCCCGGCCCCTCTGCCGCCGGGGATGGCGGAACTATCGCTACCGCCGTAAGAAACAAACACACCAGCAATCCCATCCATCTCTTCATCATCTTTCTCCTTTGTTTAAGATTGGTTTTTACCCGTTGAGAACCCCGTCGTGTCCCCGGCGTTTCCGATTCCCTTCATCTTCATCGTAACCGGACAATCTGCCTGTTTGTTATGTCATCCGGCGGCAAAAAATCCCGGACATGGCCTCAACACCCCGTCTGACGCCAACCGCGATTGCGGCAAGCCGAAGCAGGGGTTCTTCGATCCTGTGTTTGACCTCGATTTGAAACTCTTTGGCCAGGACCGCCATATCATGCGCTGTTTCAATCCCACCCTCGACCCGATCCACCTGCCGATGAATGGATTGAACGATGCTTTTGACATCCCGAGAAATAGCGGAGACGTCACGACTGACGGGAGCCACCTGGAGGTGTACGGAATCGATCAATTTTTCTGCTTCTCGAGCGGTCCGGCGAACCCGGAGAAGGACAGGGATGAAGAAGATGAGGACCAAAACCATGATCGCCGCAATGACGGTAACACTGATGGTCAATAACGTTGCTAACGTCGGATTCATAATTATCTCCTTCTCATTCAGACTTCTCTTCCTCCTGTGATTCCTTTCTCCGCTTCACCGGCTTCGCCCTCCTTTTTCTCACCACGGGCCAATATCTCTTTTGCCTTCTGGCGAGTCTCTGAGAGATGCCGATCGGCTTCCTTCTTTAACTCCTTCGCTTGATGCTTGGCTTCCTCAATGATCTCTTTTGCTTTCGTGCTGGCATCGGTGTAAATTCCCTTCGCATCCTTTAAAACCTCGCTCCCTTTCTCCTTGATATCAGACCTCAGTTCTTTTCCGGATTTCGGAGCAAATAAGATCCCCGCCAATGCGCCCAAAACGCTGCCAATCAAAAATCCCATGAAGAAATGGCCCTGTGTTTTTTCATGCTCTGCCATATCAAATTCTCCTTTCTTCCTTTTTTTTCTTCTTTCGGAGATAATTTCAATTGCTTACTTTATTCATCCAGCCGGCCCATCTGCGATCACCAAAACCAATAGAGTCTATGATTAAGATCCGTATCACCTCACTTTCTTTTTCAGGCGTGAGTTGTCAGGGCTTTTTTTGGGCTCCAATGACGACCAACACAATTCCGCCTGCAAGCGCAACGCCGCCCAAAATGGGCGGCAACGGGATGGTCTTCTTGGTCTCATGGGTAGCCTGGATCGGGCCAATATCAATGATCTTCTCGCGGCTTGTGTAACTAATGCCCTGGTAGGCAAGAGCCACTACCCCGAGAACGATTAAAACAATACCAATAAGCATGATCGGTTTCATAAGAACGGATCTCCTTTCTTAATCGGTTTACGAGCCCAAATCGCTGCTATCGTCTTCGTCCCTGAATAACCTGGATCACCATGACGACGATGGCGATGACCAGCAGTAGATGAATGAGTCCACCAGCCGCATAGCCACCCATAAATCCCAACAGCCACAAAATTAAGAGAATCACAACGATGGTCCAAAGTATGTTCGACTCCTTTCTGAGGACAGAAAGCGTCCATCTGTCCATCCATTTAAATCTACTTCAATGATCCTTAAGAACAATGATCTTAAAATAGTAACTGCAAATGGCTTGCCAACAACCTGAAAAAATCAGAAGTTTAGAATCATCCTTTAATAACGGTGGGTTAGATTGATAGAAGAGAACGAAAGAGAAGTCAGAAACGAGCTGCTTGCCCTCAATATTTGGTGGAACCTCAATATATTGAGGGATATTGTGAGGAAAGAGGAGGAGAGGAGTGCCGACTAAAATCCATCCGGTTTTGTCCACTCTCTGCTGACGAGGCACTTTCGACCGACTCACTTTTCAGGTAATTATTAATGCTCTGTTCCATTTGAGCCGGAAACTCCGGCACAGGTCCTGCTAGTCTTTCGCGGTACACTCTGAGCGTGATTTCTTTGAACACCGGAAGCGCAACCCTGCCGCCGGTTTCTTTTGGTCCGAGGGAACGGTTGTCGTCAAAGCC